>NZ_JBVJIN010000080.1:0-21414 GCF_055586285.1 Actinokineospora sp. NPDC051303 | reverse complement strand
CCCCCCCCCCCCCCCCCCCCCCCCCCCCCCCCCCCCCCCCCCCCCCCCCCCCCCCCCCCCCCCCCCCCCCCCCCCCCCCCCCCCCCCCCCCCCACGGCCGCATTAGGTCACGACACGGTCAGCGCCGCGTCATCGACCGCGAACGTCGTCTGTAGGGACGAGTCCTCCGTGGCCAGCCACCGCAGGCGGATGCGCTGGCCCTGGTACGCGGACAGGTCGTAGGTCTTCTGGACGTACGCCGTGCCCGCGTTCAGATTCGAGACGCCGCCGAGCGTGGCGAGCACGGCGCCGGTGCTGGAGAGCACCTGGAGTTCCAACGTGTCGTGCTCGGTCGTGGTGGTGCTCTCGGCGGTGTCGACGCGGACCCAGAACCGGGCGCTCGCGCTCGTCGCGGTCTCCGGGATGGTCACCTCCTGGCTCAGGTTCTCCGACATCGCGCGGCCGTTGCCGCCCAGGTGCGCCCACCAGGTCCCGGTGCGCGCCGGGCGGCCCATGCCGTCGCCGATCACCGAGGTGGTGCCCGACCAGCCGGTCGCGCCGCCCTCGAAGCCGGGGTTGGTCAGCAGTTCGCGGGGGGTGGCCCGCGCGGCGACGGTCCAGGTGAATGTGGCGGCGCCACGCCCGCCCCGGCTGTCGGTCGCGGTGACCGTCACCTCGCTGGCGCCCGCCACCGCGGGCGTGCCCGAGATCAGGCCGTTGCCCGCGCCGATGGTCAGGCCCGGCGGAAGCCCGGTCGCGGTGTAGGTCAGCCGGTCGCCATCGGCGTCGGTGGCCTGAATCTGGAGGTTGACCGCCGTGGCCACCGTCGTCGTCTGGTCGCCCGGGTCGACCACCACCGGATCGGCGTTGGCCCCGCCGCTCTCGGCGAACGCGCCATCGGTGACGACGGCGAACTTCTGCGGGCCGAACGGGACGTTGAAGCCGCGCACCCGCACCGTCCACTCCCCCTCGGCCGCGTCCGGGAGGTAGACGTTCTCGACGTTGTTGCGCCGGTCCGGGGCGCCGCCGGTGGCCGACCAGCCGCCGACGAACACGTTGCCCCGGTAGACGGTGCCGTTGGGCGAGACGACCTCCAGGTCCAGGTCGTTGACCAGGGTGACCGCCGCGCTCACGGCCGCCTCCTTGTCCGAGTACGCCATGGTCACCTTCAGCGGCTCGCCCGCGCGCAGGGTGTGCTTGGTCTCAGCGACCCCGCCGGTCGCCAGGCCGGGCTCGGTCTCGTCGGTGAACTTCGCCGTGCCGTCGGTGGCCTTGTCCAGGTTCACCAGACCCCAGCCCTCGTGCGGGTTGGGGATCGGCAGGTCGTTGTCGTCGGCGCCGTCGCCGTTCTCGTCCAGCAGGTCGGTCGCGCTGTTGACCATCGTGGCCTTGACCAGCGCCGCGGAGGCGGCCACGTGGTGTTTCTTCTGGTAGTAGTCGCGCACGACCGACGCGCCGCCCGCGGTCAGCGGGTTCGACATCGAGGTGCCGCTGAAGTACTTGTAGTCGTCGGTCAGCGGGAAGCCGTAGCCGTCGTTCTGCGGCGCGTTCGTCTCCGGGTTCGCGGCCGGGTCGTACTGCTGCTGGAACATGTCGGAGTAGCCGGACAGGATCCAGGACCCGGGCGCGACCACGTCCGGTTTGATCCGGTTGTCGTCGGTCGGGCCGCGGCTGGAGAACGCGGTGACCTGCTGCGGGTTGCCGGTCTGCGGATCGGACCGGATCGGGTCGATCGGGTAGTCGTGCGGCCACCAGTCGCCCCAGGTCGGGATGATGTTCTGGCCGTTGACCTGCTGACAGGACCGGTTGGCGAAGGTCGCCTGCTCCTTGGAGGTCTGCGGCGGGTAGGTCAGTGTCGCGTCGCACGGGTACTGCGCCTTGCCGTTTTCCGACGCGCCGACAGACAGCACGTTCTTCGCGGTGGCCGGGGCGCCGATCGAGTCGTGGTCGATGACGCCGTCGCTGTTGGCGTCGGTGCCCTCGTTGCCCGCCGAGAAGCTGATCAGCATGTCCCGGTGGGTGTTGACGAACCGGTCGGCGGCCTGCGAGTTGTCGGTGTACTGCCCGGCGGACGACGACCCCCACGAGTTCGAGTGGACGCGGGCGCCGTCGTCGTAGGCCTGCTGGAACAGGTCGGCGAGGTCGTTGGGGATGCCGAGCAGGTAGTAGCCGTCCGGGTACTGGTTGGCGCAGGTGTTCTGCATGTCCACGTAGTCCTCGACGGCCTGGAACACCAGCCGCGATGCGTAGGCGGCGGACTTGCCTTGGCCGTCGGCTGCGCCGTCGCCGACCGCGGAGACCGCGACGTGCGTGCCGTGGCCGCTGTCGACGTCCTGCGCGCCGTTGCCGCGCACGTCGTAGCAGCCCGCGGCGTCCGGGGCGACCAGCGCGTGGACGGCCTGGACGCGCGCGGCGGGGATGTCCGGGTGCGCGGTGTCCGCGGTTCCGCCGCCGAGACCGGTGTCGGCGACGGCGACGGTCTGCGTCGAGCCGTCGTAGCCGCGGTTGTTGGCCTCGGCGGCCTTCATGATCGTGCCCGCGGCCGTCTCGTTGTGCTTCTCCGGGATGCGGAACCGGTCGACGGACGCGACGTCCTCGATGCTTGTGATCTTGGTGATCTGCTTCGCTTCCGCGGCGACCAGCAGGGTGCCGTCCGCCGCGGCGCTGACCACCGCGCCCGTTGACTCGGCGGCGCGCCGGATCGCGGCGAGGTCGGCGCCGCGCTCGGCTCGGACCTTGTAGACGGCGGGCTTGCCCTCGTCCACCTCGGCTTTGGCGTCCAGGCTGACCTTCCAGGCTGGCTGGAAGCGGCCCACCCACCGCACGCCCGGCAGCAGCTTCGCCCGCTTCGCCTGCCCCGGGTTCATCCGGACCTTGAACGCGTAGTCGGGGATGTACTCGACGATCTGGCCGCCGAGCGCGACGATCCCCACCTTCCACTCTTCCCGCACCGGGCCAGCGAACTGGATGATGTGGCTGCCCCGCTCGCGCGCCGAGAGCGGCTTGGCCTCAAGTCCGGTCGGCGCGTCCGGCTCGTCGCCGGGCTGGAACTCACCGGCCACCAGGCGGATCGGGGGGGCGTCGGACTTCTGGTCAGGCTGCGCGGCGCCCGCGAGACCGGGGACGGTCAGCACGGCGCCCGCCAGCACGGTCGAGACGACGAGTGTGAACAGTCGCCGCCTCGGCGTCGCACTGAGCATCTGGTTCCTCACTTGTGCGGGGTTGACGGCCCTGGCGTTCCCGGGCAGATCCACTTCGGCCGACACCATGCCCTCACGGGACACGGGAAACGACCAGTCGAGCCACCTGTCCGGGTGAACCACGGCTGGTGGAACCACGACTGGCGACCCGAAGGCCGACCCGATTCCCAGCGTCGGCGACATCGTCACGACCTGCGGGAATGCCGCACACAACCACCCGACCGCGCCGAACAAGCGGACAACTGTGACGCGCGACACGTTTCCCGATCGGACTGTCGCGGCCGAACCGGGCGACCGCCACCCCGCCCCAGATCCGCAGTGGACTGTCCACAGCGGAGCACCCGCTACCTTCTTCGTGGTTCCTAATCAAGAAGCTGTGGTCGCCGGGTCCGGCATCACTTTGCCCCCGGTCGAACGCATAATCCGAGGGGTGGTGCCCCCCGAAGGGATCACAACGGACTCCGAACGCGCCTGGGCCGCTGACCCCACGTCGGACGTGGCGTCAGCGGCCCAGGCGAACGGCGGTGCGGGCGGGGGCTACTCCGGCGGAGTCTCGTCCGGGGCCGGGGGCAGTTCCACGTCCTCGACCGGCTTCGCCTCCGGCTCGGCGGGCAGCAGCGCGGTCAGGGCGGCGCCCTCGATGCGGCGGAACGCGCGCAGCGGCCGGGTGCGGTCGAGGACCGCGACCTCCAGCTTGGCCAGCGCGGCCGCTGCGGTGTCGCCGTTGCCCGCCGAGGCGTTGCCGGAACCGGCGGCGAGCGCCTTCACCGCGAGGCGAACGGCTTCGGCGAGGGCGTGGCCTTCCTCGAAGGTCTCCTTGAGCGAGGCCACGATCGGGTCGGTCTGGCCGCCCATCACCAGGAACTGCGGCTCGTCGACGATCGAGCCGTCGTAGGTGAGCCGGTAGAGCTGGTCCTGCGCGGCGGTGGCGCCCACCTCGGCGACGCAGATCTCCACCTCCATCGGCTTGACCTGCTCGGTGAAGATCGTGCCCAGGGTCTGCGCGTAGACGTTGGCGAGCTGGCGGGCGGAGACGTCGCGGCGGTCGTAGGAGTAGCCCCACAGGTCCACGTGGCGGATGCCGCCCCGGCGCAGGCTCTCGTACTCGCTGTAGCGGCCCGCTGCGGCGAAGCCGATGCGGTCGTAGATCTCCGAGACCTTGTGCAGCGTCGCCGACGGGTTCTCGGCGACGAACAGCACGCCGTCGGCGTACTTGAGCGCGACGACGCTGCGGCCCCGGGCGATGCCCTTGCGGGCGTACTCCGAGCGATCGCGCATCAACTGCTCGGGCGAGGCGTACAACGGCATCGTCACGGGGCAGGCTCCTTACTCTCCACGGTCAGGGAATCGCAACGGTCGGGGAACGTCCTCAGCCGCGCGGGCGGGCGGCGCGGGCGGTCACGACGGCCTCGGCGACCGCGGCCGCCTCGTCCTCGGTCACCCGGACGGCGCCCTCGTCGGCGGTGATGGTCACGATGCTCGGGTAGATCCGGCGGGCCAGGTCCGGGCCGCCGGTGGCCGAGTCGTCGTCGGCGGCGTCGAACAGGGCTTCGACCGCGGTGCGGACGGCGGCTGCCCGGTCGGCGTCGGGGTCGTAGAGCTTCTTGAGGGACGACTTGGCGAACATCGACCCGGAGCCGATCGCGTGGAAGCCCGCGTTCTCCTCGTACCGGCCGCCGGTGACGTCGTAGGAGACGATCCGGCCCGCGCGGGCGGGGTCGGCGCTGTCGATGTCGTAGCCGACGAACAGCGGCAGCACGGCCAAGCCCGCCATCGCCACGTCGAGGTTGCCGCGGACCATGGTGGAGAGCTTGTTCGACTTACCGTCGAGCGAGAGCGGGACGCCCTCGATCTTCTCGTAGTGCTGCAACTCCACGGTGTAGAGCCGCACCATCTCCACCGCGAGACCGGCGGTGCCCGCGATGCCCACCGCCGAGTAGTCGTCGGTGACGTAGACCTTCTCCATGTCCCGCTGCGCGATCAGGTTGCCCGCCGTCGCCCTGCGGTCACCCGCGATCAAGACGCCGCCGGGGAAGGTGAGCGCGACGATCGTGGTGCCGTGCGGGACCTCGGCCCTGCCGACGACCTGCGGGTCGCGCGCGCCGCGCCCCCCGGGCAGCAGCTCAGGGGCCTGGGAACGCAGGAAATCGGTGAACGACGACGTTCCTGCCGACAGGTAGGCAGCTGAGAGCGAAGCTCCCAGCTGCCCCCGGGACGAGGTGTGTTCCATGCCTTCTTTCGTTCCTGTCGCGGGATGGGACCGGGGCGGTGCGGTATCGGGGGAGTCTCGGGGAGTCTTCCCGGGGAGTCTTACTCGCCGCCCTTTTGCACGTAGGCGCGGACGAAGTCCTCCGCGTTCTCCTCCAACACGTCGTCGATCTCGTCGAGGATCGCGTCGGTGTCGTCGCCGAGCTTCTCCCGGCGCTCCTGTCCGGCCGCGGTGGTGTCCTCGACGCCCTCGTCGCCGTCTCCGCCGCCCTGGCGCTGCTTGTGCTCCTGGGACATATCGCCTCCCGGTCGTGGCTGGCCTACTGCGAACATTACCCAGCCGGACCGACTTTCGTCGCCGTCCACGCCGGGCGCAAGATCACCAGGCGGCCCCCGGCCGGGATTTTCGCTACCGGCGCTTCGCCGCGCCGGTGAGCGCGTCCACCAGTTCCTCGGCCGTGGCCGCCGCGTCGAGCAGGGCGCCGACATGCGCCTTGGTGCCGCGCAGCGGCTCCAAGGTCGGGATGCGCACCAGCGACTCGCGGCCCAGGTCGAAGATCACCGAGTCCCAGGACGCGGCCGCGATGGAGTTCGGGTAGCGCTCCAGGCAGCGGCCGCGGAAGTAGGCGCGGGTGTCCTGCGGCGGGGTGGTGATCGCCGCGCGCACCTCGTCCTCGCTGACCAGGCGCTTCATCGAGCCGCGGGCCACCAGCCGGTTGTAGAGGCCCTTGTCGAGGCGCACGTCGGAGTACTGGAGGTCGACCAGGTGCAGCCGGGGCGAGGACCAGGCCAGGCCGTCGCGGGCGCGGAAGCCCTCCAGCAGCCGCAGCTTCGCTGGCCAGTCGAGCCGGTCGGCGCACTCCTGCGGGTCGCGGGCGAGCGCGTCGAGGATCTCGCCCCAGGTGCGCAGCACGTCCAGGGCGACCCGGTCGACCTCGGTGCGGTCGAGGTGCTCGGCGACCATCTCGTGGTAGGCGTGCTGCAGGTCCAAGCCGGTGAACTTGCGGCCGTTGGCCAGCTCGACGGTCGCCTTGAGCGTCGGGTCGTGGCTGATCACGTGCACGGCGCGGACCGGGTCGGCCAGCTTGAGGTGGTCGAAGCGGACGCCCGCCTCGATCAGGTCCAGGACCAGCGCGGTGGTGCCGACCTTGAGGTAGGTGGACGTCTCGGCCAGGTTCGCGTCGCCGATGATGACGTGCAGGCGGCGGTACTTGTCCGCGTCGGCGTGCGGCTCGTCGCGGGTGTTGATGATGCCGCGCTTGAGCGTGGTTTCCAGGCCGACCTCGACCTCGATGTAGTCGGCGCGCTGGGAGAGTTGGAAGCCCGCCTCCTCGCCGGAGGCCCCCAGGCCGACCCGGCCCGAGCCGCAGACCACCTGGCGGGAGGCGAAGAACGGGGTGAGGCCCGCGATGACCGAGGTGAACGGGGTGCCGCGGGCCATCAGGTAGTTCTCGTGGGTGCCGTAGCTGGCGCCCTTGCCGTCGACGTTGTTCTTGTAGAGCTGCAAGCGGGGCTGCCCGGGGACGGTGGCGGCGCGCAGGGCGGCCTCCTCCATCACCCGCTCCCCCGCCTTGTCCCAGATCACCGCGTCGCGGGCGTTGGTCACCTCGGGGGCGGAGTACTCGGGGTGTGCGTGGTCGACGTAGAGCCGGGCGCCGTTGGTGAGGATGACGTTGGCCGCGCCGAGGTCCTCCACGTCCGGGTCGGACGGGGCCATGCCGGGGACGCCGAGGTCGAACCCGCGCGCGTCGCGCAGCGGGGACTCCACCTCGTAGTCCCAGCGGGCGCGCCGGGCCCGGGGGATGTCCGCCGCCGCGGCGTAGGCCAGCACGACCTGCGTCGATGTCAACACCGGGTTCGCCGTGGCATCGCCCGGCACGGCGATGCCGTACTCGACTTCGGTTCCCATGATCCGCCGCATGGGCCCAGCCTACGGGTCCGAACCGGCCGGTTCGGCGTGAGCCGTGCCGCTGCGGATAAGTTCGCCGGTGTGAACCCCGCGGAATTGGTGGCCGTGTACGACGCGGACGGAGCCGTGGTGGGCAGCGCCACCCGGGCCAGGATGCGCGCCGAGGGGCTGTGGCACGCCTGCGGGTCGGTCCTGGTCCGCTCCGGCGACGGCGAGCGCGTCTACGTGCACCGGCGGACCGACACCAAGGACGTCTACCCCGGGATGCACGACTGCTGGGCCGGTGGCGTGGTCGCCGCGGGCGAGACGCCCCGGGACTGCGCCGAACGCGAACTCGCCGAGGAACTGGGCGTGCGCGGGGCGCCGCTGACGCCGCTGTTCGTCCTGCCGATCGACCTGCCGCCGGTCCGGGTGCACATGTCCGCCTACGAGACGCGCTGGGACGGCCCGATCGTCACCCAGGCCGCCGAGATCGCCAGCGGCGAGTGGCTGACCGTGGCGGACCTGCGCGCCCGCCTGGCCGACCCGGCGTGGCCGTTCGTGCCCGACGGGCGGCTGGCCGCCCTGGAATGGTTCAGACGCCTCTAGTCAGCGCGGCGGCGGCCTTGGGGGCCAACCGGGTGACCGCCGCGCGCGCCCGTGCCGCGGTGCCCGACTCGACGGTCACCGCGGTCACCAGGTTCCCCTTGGCCAGCAGGACCGTGCAGGTGACCTTGCCCGGCCCGGACGCGCACCAGCTCAGCCGGTCGTCGACGCCGGGCAGCGCGGGCAATTGGGCGCCCTCGTCGACCAGGAAGGACTCTCCGTCGACCTGGAAAGCGTCGCAGTCGAGGGCGTCGCGGGCCGCGGCGAGCACGGCGGCCGGGTCGTCGGCGTAGGCGACCCGCTGGCGCAGCAGCGAGCCGCTGCGGTACTTCCAGGTGGTCTCCCGGCCCGGCGCGGCGTCCGTGCCCAACCGCACGCCGCAGTCCGGCAGGGCGGCGGGGACGCTGGTGTCCGGCGCGCCGGACGCGCTGACCTCCTCCTCGGCCAGGTCGGCCGCGGTGAGCGCGCCGAGCGCGACCGTCGCGGTGCGGTCCTGGGCCGTCGAGGACGGGGCCGTGGTCGGCGCCGGGGCGCTGGACGGCTGGGCCGGGGCGGCGGAGGTCGCCGACGGCGGCGCGGCGTCGTAGTAGGTGTAGAGGTCGTTGGGCCGGTCGGAGCAGCCCGCGAGCAGGCTTACCGGCAGGACCGTGGCGCAGGCGGCGGCCAGCACGTGGACACGACGCAACGGTCGTCCCCTTCGAGGAAGTCGGCGGTGGGGTCCCGGCTGACGTTACCGGTCTGGATCAACGACCGGAATCCTCGGGGCTCACTCCCAGCGCAGCGCGGACCGGGTCGCCCAGTACTCGGCCGGGTCTTCGGCCAGATCGGGCAGCTCAGGCGGGGTGAGACCGGCCGAGGCGAGGTTGGCCGCGAGTTGCGCGGTGCTCGCCGGGCCGAGCAGGACCGTGTCCGCCCACGGCTGGGCCAGCGCCACCGACAGGGCGAGAGCGTCGGGTGTGGCGTCCAGTTCGCGGGCGGCGGCGAGCAGCGGCTCGGGCGGGCGGACGGCGAGCCTGCCGTTGGCCAACGCCTCCTTCACGGCCACGTGCGCGCCGTGCGCGTGCGCCTCGGCCAGCGCGGGGCCCACAGACGGCTCCAGTGGGTTCCAGGTGGACTGGACGGCCCAGAACACCCGCACGCCCGCGCGCTCCAGCGCCAGGCCGCGGCGCACGGTGTCCGCTTGGGCCGGTCCGGAGGTCGAGAATCCCAGCCGCTGCCCGGAATCGGCCAACTCGGCCAGGGCGTCGAGCAGCGGCTCGTCGGTGAACAGCGGACTGTCCGACGTGAGCGAGTGCACCTGGTACAGGGCGATCCGGTCGCCGAGCAGGGCGCGGCTCTCGGCGAGCTGGGCGCGGAACCGGGGCAGCGAGTGCTCTTTGGACTCGTGCGTCTCGGCGTCCATCCGCCAGCCGCCGACGTAGGCGTAGCCCCACTTGGACGACACGGTCACGTCGGCGTGGCCGCGGGCGTCGAGCCAGCCCGCCAGGAACTCCTCCGCGCGCCCGTAGGACCGCGCGGTGTCGACCCGGCGGATTCCAGCCGCGTACGCGGCGTCCAGCACGTCCTCGGTGGCCGCGCGCAGGCTCGCCACGCTCCGGTCGTCCGGGAGGGCGCCAGCACGGCCCAGGTTGATGTAGGCGGGCCGCCCGAGGGCGGCCAGTCCCAGCGTGAACCGGTTCAGCGTCGACACCGGACCGATTATGCCCAGCCCGCAGACGGCCGTGGGGCCCCGCACGAGTGCGGGGCCCCACGGGTCGAACGCGTCCTACAGGTACTGACCGGTGTTCGTGGCGGTGTCTATCGCCCGCCCGGATTCCTGGTTCTTGCCGGTCACCAGGGTCCGGATGTAGACGATGCGCTCGCCCTTCTTGCCCGAGATCCGCGCCCAGTCGTCCGGGTTGGTCGTGTTGGGCAGGTCCTCGTTCTCGGCGAACTCGTCGACGATCGCGTCCAGCAGGTGCTGCACGCGCAGGCCGGGCTGCTTGGTCTCCAGCACCGACTTGATCGCCGCCTTCTTCGCCCGGTCGACAATGTTCTGGATCATCGCGCCGGAGTTGAAGTCCCGGAAGTACAGGACCTCCTTGTCACCGTTGGCGTAGGTGACCTCCAGGAAGCGGTTCTCCTCCGTCTCCTCGTACATGCGCTCGACCGTGTGCTGGATCATCGCGTCGATGCACGTGGAGCGGTCGCCGCCGAACTCGGCGAGGTCGTCGGCGTGGATGGGCAGGTTGCTGGTGAGGTACTTGGAGAAGATGTCCTTCGCCGCCTCCGCGTCCGGCCGCTCGATCTTGATCTTCACGTCGAGCCTGCCTGGTCGCAGGATCGCCGGGTCGATCATGTCCTCGCGGTTGGACGCGCCGATGACGATGACGTTCTCCAGGCCCTCGACGCCATCGATCTCGCTCAGCAGCTGCGGGACGATGGTGGTCTCGACGTCGGAGGAGACGCCGCTGCCCCGGGTCCGGAAAATCGAGTCCATCTCATCGAAGAACACGATCACCGGAGTGCCCTCGGAGGCCTTCTCCCTGGCCCGCTGGAAGATGAGCCGGATGTGCCGCTCGGTCTCGCCGACGAACTTGTTGAGCAGCTCCGGGCCCTTGATGTTGAGGAAGTACGACTTCGCGTCCTTGGGAGCGCTGTCGCCACGCGCGGCGGCCACCTTCTTGGCCAGCGAGTTCGCGACAGCCTTCGCGATAAGCGTCTTTCCGCAACCGGGGGGACCGTAGAGCAGCACGCCCTTGGGCGGGCGCAGCTCGTATTCGGCGAAGAGGTCCTTGTGCAGGAACGGCAACTCGACCGCGTCGCGGATCTGCTCGATCTGCCGGAACAGGCCGCCGATGTCCTCGTAGTCGACGTCGGGCACCTCCTCCAGCACCAGGTCCTCGACCTCGGCCTTGGGCACCCGCTCGTAGGCGTAGCCCGACTTGGCGTCCACCAGCAGCGAGTCGCCGGACTTCAGCGGCGAGGAAGCCAGCGGGTCGGCAAGCCAGACCACCCGCTCCTCGTCCGCGTGCCCGACCACCAGCGCGCGGGTCGGCACCTCCTCGTCGTCGGAGGTCAGCAGCTCGCGCAGGGTGGACACCTCGCCCGTCCGCTCGAACCCGCCTCCCTCGACCACGGTGAGGGCCTCGTTGAGCCGCACGGACTGGCCGCGCCGCAACTTGTCGCCCTCGACAGCGGGCGACACCGACACGCGCATCTTGCGACCCGCGGTGAACACGTCGACCGTGCCGTCCTCGTGCACATCGAGGAACACGCCGTAGCCGCTGGGCGGCTGGGCGAGACGATCGACCTCCTCGCGCAAGGCGAGAAGTTGGCCGCGGGCCTCACGAAGCGTGTCGACCAGTTTGGCGTTCCGCTCGGTGAGCTGGCTCACCCGCTCGGACGCCTCTGCCAGTCGTTGTTCCAGCAGTCGCGAATGCCGTGGCGATTCCGTCAGTTTCCGGCGAAGCAGAGCGACTTCCTCTTCGAGGAAACGGATCTGCGCGGCTTCCGACCTATCGGGGCGTTCAATCCCCGGGCCGGGCGCGTCACCGTGCTCGTCGTCGGCGTTTTCTGGCCGACTGCCGGGACGATCGTGCTGCATGTCGGCACCTCCTCCCGAACTCGTACCCCTACGGTACCGGCGATCACCGACAAGGACAGAGCATCCGGATGTCGGAACTTGCGTGTCACCCCCGCGCAACACTCGCTCGGACGCACATGATGCGCCAACCCGGTGCCAATGGGAACCAACCGCCCATTACGGTGCGTCGGTGTATTAGTCCAACCGCGCGCGTCCAAGAGACCACCGTTCGCAGTCAGAAAGCCCGGGGAGCGATGACCTACCCTCCACAGCAGCCAGATCCGTACGGGCAGCAGCCCGCGCAGCCTCCGCAGCCTGGGCAGTTCCCGCCGCAGGGCGGATACCCGCAGCAGCCGGGGCAGTACCCGGGACAGCAGCCGGGGCAGCAGCCGCAGCCGGGCGCCCAGCCTGGGCAGCAGACCGGCCCGCAGCCCACCGGGCAGCCAGGGCCCCAGCAGGGCCCCTACCAGGGGCAGTACGGCCAGCAGCCCTACGTCCAGCAGCCAGGGCAGTACGGACAGCAGCCAGGCCAGCCGGGGCAGTACGGGCAGCAGCCCGACCCGTACGGCCAGGGCGGGTACGGCCAGTACGGACAGCCGCAGAAGAAGAGCGCGATGCCGTGGATCCTCGCGGGCGGCGGCCTGCTGGTGATCGGCGTCGTGGTGACCCTGGTGCTGGTCCTGACCGGCGGCTCGGACGCCAGCACCGCGCGCGGCGCGGCCCAGGCCTACCTCGACGCCGTCACCAGCCGCAGCGCGGACGCGCACAACAAGCTGGTGTGTGACGAGAGCGACAAGGTCACACAGTCCGACATCGACAAGGCCTTCAAGGGCGACGACGTCGGCGACCCCACGCTCGGCGAGGTGGTCGAGAACGGCGACACCGCCACGGCGACCTTCACGGTGACGGTCGAGGGCAAGCAGGTCACCCCGAAGATCCGCCTGCGCAAACAGGGCGAGAACTGGTGTGTCTCCGGGTTCGGCGGAGCCTGACCCCAGGCGATCGCCGAGCCGTCGACTCCGCCGGGCCGCCCGGCGGAGTCGACGGCTTTCGGGCCAATACCATGTTGCACTCCCCGCGGGATACGTTTGCAGGTAAACCGGGACGGTCCGCTCGGCCGTCCATCCCGCGTGCCCACCCACCGTTTCGCGCGGCGATCAGCACCAAGAGTCAGGGGCGACCATGACCTATCCTCCGCAGCAGCCTGGGCCCTACGGCCAGCAGCCGCAGCCCGGCGGCTACGGGAATCAGCCGGGGAACCCGCCGCAGCCGGGCGGGTACGGGCCGCAGCAGCCGGACGGCTTCGCGCAGCAGCCCGCCTACCAGGGGTTCGGCGGGTACCCGGGCGGCGGTGAGCCGCCGCGCAACAGCGGCAACACCGGCAAGATCGTCGCCATCGTGGCGATCGCCGTGCTGGTCCTGGGCGGCGCTGGCGTCGGCGTCTACTTCCTGACCAAGGACAGCGGCGACGGCAAGCCCTCGGCGAGCGCGCCGCCGAGCACGACCAAGAAGCCCACCACCTCCGCGTCCGACGAGCCGGTGACCACCAGCCGCAGGCCGACGTCGACGCAGTCCTCCGACGCTGGCCCGGAGGCCGTGGCCGAGGCCTACATGCAGGCCTACGAGGACAAGCACTTCGCCCCGGTCGTCACCAACTCGTGCTCGGCGTACCAGAAGAAGTACGGCACCGACACCAGCGAGCTGGAAAAGAGCCTGGCCGACTACGAGATCACCGCGACCCTCAACGGCTCGCCCCAGGTGAGCGGCAGCACCGCCACGGTCAAGATCGACCTGGACGTGGCCAAGGCGGGCGAGACCAAGGAGACCACCATCGCCATCAAGGTCATCAAGGAAGACGGCGAGTGGAAGTTCTGCGGCGAGGAAAAGGCCTGAGCCGTCCGCGGCGGCGGTCCGGCACGGGCCGCCGCCAGCGCCGGACCGATCTTCACGGGGCCGCGAGCACACCCGCTCCGCGGCCTCGCCCGCCGCGTATCCTCTGCGCGTGCCCGGTCGGTCTTCGCGCTCGGCACGATCACCGAGAGCCCGCAGCGGCAGTGAACCACCGAGGAGTCAGGGACCGATGACCTACCCACCGCAGGAGCCGGGACCGTACGGCCAGGACCCGTACGGCAGGCAGCCGGACCCCTACGGCCAACAGCAGCCGCAGGACCCGTACGGGCAGCAGCAGCCGCAGGACCCGTACGGGCAGCAGCAGCCGTACCAGGGCTACGGCCAGACGCAGTCGTTCGGGCAGGATCCGTTCAACCAGGACCCTTACGGGCAGCAGCAGGCGTACCCGGGCGGCTACGGCCAGCCGGGCGGTCCCGGCGGCGAGCCGCCCAAGAGCAACACCGGCAAGATCATCGCCATCGTGGCGATCGCCGTGCTGGTGCTCGGCGGCGCGGGCGTGGGCATCTACTTCCTGACCAAGGGCGACGACAAGCCCAGCGCCACGGCGCCCACCAACAGCGGCGACCCGACGACGACCACGACCACGACGCGCAAGACGTCGGCGCGGCCGACCACCACGACGCGCGAGACCACCACCACCGAGGAGACCACCACCACCCGCGGCGGCGGGGGCGGCGGGGGCGGCGACATCAAGAGCGCGGGCGCGAAGTACGTCGACGCGGTCAACGCCAAGAACGAGTCCGCCGCGACCGCCCTGACCTGCGACGGCGCCGGCCCCGGCATCATGTACACCAGCGTCGCGCCCAACGGCGGCAAGGCGACCGTCGTCGGCGAGCCCGAGACCTACGGCGACAGCAACGGCAAGATCGACACCGAGGTCAGGATCGGCTCCAGCGACCCGATCCCCTTCCCCGTCCTGCTCGAAAAGAAGTCGCAGGGTTGGTGCGTCTCGCTCTAACGCGCGCCGACGGGCCGGGTGTGGCCGCGCCCACCCGGCCCGGTCGTTTCCCGGGGCGGCCCGCTACCTCTACGGTGTCGGCTACGTCCAGCCCCCGGGAGAACCGCGTGCCAGTCCGATCCCCGCATTCCCTCCGTCGCGCGCCCTTCGCCGTCGCGGCGCTGCTGCTCGCCCTCACCGCGACGGCCTGCTCCGGTGACGCGGGCCCACCGGCCGCCGAACGCGGCTCGGCCGAGGACAAGGCGGCCCTGCGCCAGGTCGTCGACGGCGCCGTGGACGCGATCAACCAGCGCGACCCGAACCGGATGAAGGCCGTGAGCTGCGACCCGAGCCGGGTCGGGGACCGGGTGCCCGAGGACGGCCTGGCCGAGCTGGAGCAGATCCCCGAGATCACCGGCGACCAGGTCATCGTCCAACTGCGCCTCACCACCGGCGGCGAGACCGCCACGGTGCCGCTGCGCGTGCAGCGACGCGAGTCGCGCTGGTGCGTGTCCTAGGCCCTAGCCCTTGCTCGGGCGGCGCTGCGGGCGTGGGGCGACCACGCCGTCGGCGAGGCGGCGGGCGGTGATCAGGAACGCGGTGTGGGCGATCATGCGGTGCTCGGGCCGGACCGCGAGGCCGACCGAGTGCCACGGGCGGATCAGCGTCTCCCAGGCGTAGGGCTCGGTCCAGCAGGTCTGCTCGCGCAGCGCCTCGGCGACCCGGGAGAGCTGGGTCGTGGTGGCCACGTAGGTGACCAGGACGCCGCCGGGGATCAGGTGCTCGGCCACGGTGGGCAACACCTCCCACGGCGCGAGCATGTCCAGAATGACCCGGTCGACCTCGCCGGTGTGCTCGGCGAGGTCGCCCACGGTCAGCGTCCAGTTCGCGGGGTGCTCGCCGTAGAACTGGACGACGTTGCGCTCGGCGTGCTCGGCGTGGTCGGCGCGGATCTCGTATGAGGTCACCGAGCCGGTCGGGCCGACCGCGCGCAGCAGCGAGCAGGTGAGCGCGCCGGACCCGGCCCCGGCCTCCAGGACGCGGGCGCCGGGGAAGATGTCGCCCTGCATGACGATCTGCGCGGCGTCCTTCGGGTAGATCACCTGCGCGCCGCGCGGCATGGACAGCACGTAGTCCGACAGCAGCGGCCGCAGCGCCAGGTACGAGGTGCCCGCGACCGAGCTGACCACCGAGCCCTCCGGCTGGCCGATGATGTCGTCGTGGGCGAGCGCGCCGCGGTGGGTGTGGTACTTCTCCCCCGGTTCGAGGATGAGCGTGTAGTGCCTGCCCTTGGGGTCGGTGAGCTGCACCCGGTCCCCCGCCTCGAACGGACCGCTGACCCTGCGTGCCGACACCGAACGCCTCGCCTTCCACCTGAACCGAACCCGACAGGAGATGGTCGCAGAGGCCCGCCGACGAGCGGGCATCACCCCGTCGGTGCTCACTCGTCCCGGCTGTGCAGGGCGGCGCGCAGGTCCTCGCGGCGCAGGACGCCGCAGGGGCGGCCCTCGTCGTCCACGACCACGAACTGCCAGGCCGCGGTCTCCAGGACGCGTTCGGCGATGTCCTCCCCCGGCTCGGAGGCCAGCAGCACGGACTCGGGCCGGATGGGCTCGGCGGCCTGCTCGGCTGGCGAGAACGGCGACCGTTCGGCGAGGCGGCGCGCGGCGGTCTCGTCGAGCAGGCCCGCGGCCACCCCGTCGGCCCGCACGAGCACGACCCCGCGCCCGGCCGCGGCGGCCAGCGCGTCGGCCACCGGGCTTTCCGCGGGCAGTTGCAGGATGGGGCGGATCAAGTCGGCGAGCTTGAGCTCGGCGGGCCAGGACCGGCGCCGCTCCGCGGCGAGTTCGCCGCCCGCGCCCGCGACGACGAACCAGGCGGTCAGCAGGCACACGCCCAGCCGCAGCCAGCGGTCCTGGCTGCCCTGCGCCAAGCCCCACAGCGCCCACCCGACCAGCACGCCCGCCACGACCCAGCCGCCGACCACGGCCGCGCGGGTGCCCGCGCCGCGCCGCCCGGTGAGCGCCCACACGCCCGCGCGCAGCATCCGGCCGCCGTCCAGCGGCAGGCCGGGGAGCAGGTTGAACACGGCGACGGCGGTGTTGGCGAACGCGCACTCCAGCACCAGCAGCCAGACCGCGCCCTCGGCGGGCATGACCAGCAGCCCCAGACCGCAGGCTCCGGCCAGCACGATCGACACGGCCGGGCCCGCCGCGGCGACGACCCACTCGTGCGCGGGCCTGCGCGGGGTGCGGGCGATCTCGGAGAGGCCGCCGAGCAGGAACAGCCGCAGCCGCCGCACCGGCAGGCCCAGCCGCAGGGCCACCACGCAGTGCCCGAGCTCGTGGGCGAGCACGGACGCGCCGAGCAGGACCGCGAACGCGGCGGCGAGCAGGATCGAGGTGACCACGCCAGCGGACGGCAGCAGCGTGCCGACCAGCGGGGCGTAGAAGACGACGACGGCGAGCGAGCCAAGCCACCAGGAGTGCGCGAGCACCACGGGCACGCCGCTGTAGCGGAACAGCAGCAGGCCGCCGCTGGCCGCCGGGCTAGCCGAGTGCGCCGAGTGCGTGGTGCCCGCCACGGGCCCAGCGTAGGCGCGCCGGTGTGGGGCCGGGGTGATCCGCGTCGGGAGGCGGGCCAAGGGGAGACACGCTGGGCACCTGCCGGGGAGCTGTCGGTGGTCGACATTAAGGTGCGAGGCATGCTCCCCGCCGCTGGACCGGACGCCCCGCCCGCCGCCGACCAGGTCGGGCGGCGCAGGCCCGCCCTGTCGCCGTCGCGGGCGAGCGACTTCAAGCAGTGCCCGCTGCTGTACCGCTTCCGCGCCGTCGACCGGCTGCCGGAGACGCCGAGCAAGGCGCAGGTGCGCGGCACGGTCGTGCACGCGGTGCTGGAGCGGCTCTACGGCCTGCCCGCCGAGCGGCGGGTGCCCGCAACCGCCCACGACCTGCTCGCGCCGACCTGGGCCGACCTGCTGGCCGAGCGGCCGGAGCTGGACCAGATCTTCGACGACGGCGAAGACCCGCAGCCGTGGCTGGCCTCGGCGACCGCGCTGATCGAGGGCTACTTCGCCCTGGAGGACCCGCGCAGGCTCCAGCCGGAGGCGTGCGAGCTGCTGATCGAGACGGAACTGCCGTCCGGGGTGCTGCTGCGCGGCTATATCGACCGGATCGACGTCGCCCCCACCGGCGAGATCCGGGTCGTGGACTACAAGACCGGGACAGCGCCGCGCGAGATCGGCGAGGCGAAGGCGCTGTTCCAGATGAAGTTCTACGCGCTGGCGCTGTGGCGGCTGCGCGGGGTCGTGCCCCGGCAGCTGCGGCTGATGTACCTCGCCGACCGCCAGTCGCTGGCCTACACCCCCGACGAGGCCGAGCTGACCCGGTTCGAGCGCACCCTGGACGCCATCTGGGAGGCCATCCTGCGCGCGGGCCGCACCGGCGACTTCCGCCCGAACAAGAGCAGGTTGTGCGACTGGTGCTCGCACCAGGCCGTGTGCCCCGCGTTCGGCGGCACGCCGCCGGACTATCCGGGCTGGCCGGAACCGGACTCAGGTGAGGAAACCGTATTGGACAGGGCGGACTGACATGGCGTTCTACGAACCGCTTGGCGAGGGCCGCTACGCCTCGACCCGGCACACCGCTGGCCCGTGGACGGCCGACAGCCAGCACATGGGCCCGCCGACCGCGCTGCTGGCCCGCGAGCTGGCCGCGCTGCCCTCGGCCGTGCCGTCCGCGCTGGCGCGGGTGACGGTGGAGATCCTCGGCCCGGTGCCGGTCGCGGAGCTGTCGGTGTCCGCCGAGGTCGAGCGGCCGGGCCGGTCGGTCGAGCTGGTGCGCGGCGAGATTCGCGCGGGCGGCCGGGCCGTCGCGCGGGCCAGCGCGTGGCGGATCGTCACCTCGGACACCTCCTCGGTGCGCACCCCTGACGACGTCGCCCCGCTCGCCCCGCCCTCGGCGGGCACGGTGATCACCCGGCCGGACAACTGGGGGCCGGGGTACCTGGACGCGATGGAGTGGCGCGCGCTCACCGGCTCGCTGGACAAGCCGGGGCCAGCGACGGTGTGGGTCCGGCAGACGATCCCGCTGGTGGCGGGCGAGGAGCCGACCCCGCTGCAGCGGCTGCTGGTCGTGGCCGACTCCGGCAGCGGCGCGTCCGGGCTGCTGGACCCGCGCGCGTGGTGGTTCATCAACACCGAGCTGACCGTGCACGTCATCCGCGAGCCCGAGGGCGAGTGGATCGGCCTGGACGCGCACTCGGTGATCGGGCCCAACGGCACCGGCACGGCGCTGAGCGTCCTGCACGACACCACGGGGGCGGTGGCCAGGGGCGCGCAGGCGCTGTTCGTGCGGGAGCGGTGACCCGGCCACCGGTCACAGGTGGCGGTAGACGTCCTCCAGGGTGAGGCCGCGGCCGATCATCAGCACCTGCACGCGGTAGAGCAGCTGCGACACCTCTTCGGCCAGCGCGTCGTCGGACTCGTGCTCGGCGGCGATCCACACCTCGCCCGCCTCTTCGAGCACCTTCTTGCCCTGCGCGTGCACACCAGCATCCAGCGCCGCCACGGTGCCCGAACCCTCAGGGCGGGTCCGAGCCCGGTCACTGAGTTCGGCGAACAGCTCGTCGAACGTCTTCACGAGCGACGATCCTGCCACCCCGGGCGCGGCGGGCCGCCACCGAGGGTCACGCCGCGCCGCCACCCACCGCGACGATCCCGCACAGCAGCCCGAGGCCCCCGCTCAGCGGCGCGTAGATCCGCAGGTCGAGCCGGGCGAAGTCGGTCTCGCGGCGGGACGAGACGAGGTAGCCGCCCACGCCGCGCACCAGCAGCACCCCCGCGACGACTCCGGCGCCGGTCGGCACGAGCCAGGCCGGGCCGAACCCCCCGAAGATCCCCGCCCTGGCCCCCACGAGGTAGGCGGCGGCGACCAGCAGCAACGCCACCAGCGCGGTCAATCCCGGGCTGGGCAGCTTGTCTTCCGGCACCCCGACCACCCGCCGGGCGAACTCTTCCCGGCTGCGCAGCGGCCACGGCGAGACGGTCCACACCAGGTGCAGCAGGGCGATCACCAGCAGCACCGCCGCGGCGAGCCATCCGAGCACTGCCATGACTTTCCTCCCCAGATCGCCGCGCCCCGCTGTCCGGACGCCCCCGTACCTTAGGCCCTGGGCCGACGAGCGCGGGTCAGCAGGAGACCGTCGCCATGAGTTCGCGCAGCAGGGCGGTGTCCAGGCCGACCAGGGAGTCGCGCAGGACGCGGCGCTCGCCCGAGGGGACGGGGATCTCGCAGGGCACGGTCAGCACCACGCAGCCCGCCGCCACCGCCGAGGCGACCCCGGTGGGCGAGTCCTCGATCGCCAGGCAGCGGGCCGGGTCGACGCCCAGCCGGTCGGCGGCGATGAGGTAGGGGTCCGGCAGCGGCTTGTTGCGCCGGTCGACCTCGTCGCCGCAGACGGTCACGTCGAAGAAGTCGCGGCCGATGACGTCCAGCGCCAGCTCGGTGAGCGCGCGCTCGGTCGAGGTGACCAGGGCGGTGGGCAAACCGGCTGCCCGGACCGCGCGCAGGGCGTCGCGGGCGCCGGGGCGGAAGGCGAGTTCAGCGCCGAACAGCTCGGCCATGCGGGCGTCGATCCACGCCTTGGCCTCGCGCACGTCCTCGTCGGTCGGCACGATGCCCGCCTCGCCGAACAGCAGCGCCATGGTGGTCGGGCCGTTGCTGCCCACCATGGCGGCGCGGGTCGCCGAGGACAGCGGGGAGCCCAGCTTGGCGCAGAACTCCCGCAGCGGGATGTCCCAGAGCCGTTCGGAGTCGAGCAGGGTGCCGTCCATGTCCCAGAGAACGGCGGCGGGCAGGCCATCCAGCGCGGACGGTCCGGTCACGGGGGTGGTCCTCACGTCGGGATCGGGGGGAGCCATCACCGGGCGACGGCCGTTCCCAGCAGGTCGGCGGGGGTCGGCGCGAGGCTGTCCGGCATGTCCCAAGCCTACGATCTCCCTCCGTCGGGCCTGGGTCGTAGGCTGACCCGGTGACCGATCCGGACCCGCAGATGGCTGCCGACCTAGAGCCCACGGCCGAGCAGCGAGAACTCGTCGACCCCGTCATGGTGGCGGCGTTCGAGGGCTGGAACGACGCGGGGGACGCGGCCAGCACGGCGATCGAGCATCTCCAGCTCACCTGGGACGCGAGTCCGCTGCTGGAGATCGACCCCGACGACTACTACGACTTCCAGGTGACCAGGCCCTCCGTGCGGATGGTGGACGGGGTCACCCGGCGGGTGGAGTGGCCGACGACCCGGCTTTCCGTGTGCCGTCCGCCGGGGTCCAACCGGGACGTCGTCCTCGTGCATGGCATCGAGCCGAACATGCGCTGGCGCAAGTTCTGCGCCGAGCTGCTCCAGCACATCGATGACCTGGGCGTGAACACGGTCGTGACCTTGGGCGCGCTGCTCGCCGACACCCCGCACACCCGCCCGGTCCCGGTGACCGGCACCGCCTACGACGCGACCTCGGCCACCCGCTTCGGTCTGGAGCGGTCCCGCTACGAGGGGCCGACGGGCATCGTCGGCGTGCTGCAGGACGCGTGCGTGCGCGCGGGCGTGCCCGCCATCTCGATCTGGGCGGCCGTGCCGCACTACGTCTCGCAGCCGCCGTCGCCCAAGGCCACCCTGGCGCTGCTGCACCGGGTCGAGGAGATCCTCGACGTGGAGGTCCCGCTGGGCGCGCTGCCCGAGCAGGCCGAGGAATGGCAGCACACGGTCAGCGAGATGGCCGAGGAAGACGAGGACGTCCGCAACTACGTCCGCGCCCTTGAGGAGCGCGGCGACGCGGAGAACACCCTCAACGAGACCAGCGGCGACGCGATCGCCGCCGAGTTCGAGCGGTACCTGCGCAGGCGGCGGCCCGGCTCTGGCCGAGGCGGCTCCGGACCGGGACCCACCGGCATCTGACGGCCGAGCTGTGGGGTCGCGGCGGCGACCCCACAGCTCGCGGGCTAGGGCCTGTATCGAAGTACCGGCACGCACCAGCCGCGCCGGATGCGGCCCCTGACGGCACGGCCGCGACGCCCAAGTACAACACCGGTACGAGCGGCGCCGCGGCCGCACCGCCAGGAACCAC
>NZ_JBVJIN010000079.1:0-21527 GCF_055586285.1 Actinokineospora sp. NPDC051303 | reverse complement strand
GGGGGGGGGGGGGGGGGGGGGGGGGGGGGCGAGGGGGGGGGGGGGGGGGGGCCGGGGCCCCCCCCCCCCCCCCCCCCCCCCCCCCCCCGGGCCCATACCGCTCCGCCTGACGTCGATGCCCGCGCTGCCCACCCCACGAGCCCGCCCACTGGCCCCGAGCCAGTCGGCGGGCTCGTGGCCGTCAGGGGGCCGTTACCGGCGCGGTGAACACCTTCTGTACTCTCTTTCGCGGTGGCGTGTCCGAGCGGCCGAAGGAGCGCGCCTCGAAAGCGCGTGACGGTTCACCCCGTCCGTGGGTTCAAATCCCACCGCCACCGCCAGCAGTGATCAGCGCCGGTGACTCCACGGAGTCACCGGCGCTGTCGTTTTCGCGCCGGTAATGCGCGCCCCACCTGCTTCGACTAGCCGAGAGTGTCTTCTTGGCGGTCTTTTGCTGTTCACCCCCTCAGTGAAAGATGCGTCCACCGTTCCAGTGAGGGAAGGAACCTCTCGTGAGTTCAACAGCACGCAGACGGGTGACGCTGCTCAGCGCGTTATCCGTCGGCCTGACGGCGCTGACCGTGCCCGCCGTCGCGGCGCCCAGCCCGGACGTCCTGGTGGCCGAGGTCTACGGCGGCGGCGGCAACTCCGGCGCCACGCTGATGTCGGACTTCATCGAGCTGGCCAACGCGGGCGCCGCCCCGGTCGAGCTGACCGGCTGGAGCGTGCAGTACCTGCCCGCGTCGGCGAGCGCGACCAGCACCTGGCAGGTCACGCCGCTGACCGGATCGGTCGCCCCGAGCGGGCGCTACCTGGTCGCCGAGGCCAAGGGCGCTGGCGGGACCGTCGAGCTGCCCGCTCCGAACGCCACCGGGTCGATCCCGATGTCCGCGACCGGGGGGACCGTGGCGCTGGTGACTAGCACCGCGCCGTTGACCTGCAAGACCGTTGCTGACTGCGGCGCGGATAGCCGTGTGCGCGACCTGGTGGGCTACGGCGCCAGCACTGTCGTGCGCGAGACAGCGCCGACCGCCGCCACGAGCAACACCACCTCGGCGGCGCGGGTAGCGCTGACCGACACCGACAACAACGCGGCCGACTTCGCCGTGGGCGCCCCGACGCCGACCAACGCCGCGGGCGAGACCCCCGGTGGCGGCGGCCCGGCTCCGACCCCGGCCAAGATCCACGAGATCCAGGGGACCACCCGGCTCTCCCCGCTCGACGGCGCGAAGGTCACCGCCGTGACCGGCGTCGTGACCGCCGTCCGCCAGTTCGGCTCGGCGCGCGGCTTCTGGTTCCAGGACACCGCCCCCGACGCCGACCCGGCCACCAGCGAGGGCCTGTTCGTCTTCACCGGCTCCACCACCCCCGCGGTCGCTGTCGGCGACGCGGTAAGCGTCACCGGCACCGTTGACGAGTTCTACCCGGACGCCTCCCCCGCGACCTCCGTGCAGCAGTCCACGACCGAGCTGACCAGCGCGACGTGGACGGTCACCTCCAGCGGCAACCCCATCCCCGCCGCCGAGGTGCTCGGCCCGGACACCGTCCCGGCCGCCTACACCCCCAGCCCCGGCGGCAGCATCGAGCCGCTGGCGCTGGACCCGGCCGCCTACGCGCTGGACTTCTACGAGTCCCGCGAGGGCATGCGGGTGCGGGTGGACGACGCCCGCGTCGTCGGCGCGACCAGCGACTTCAACGAGGTGTGGATCACCAGCAAGCCCGACCAGAACCGGTCCGCGCGCGGCGGCGCCGTCTACACCGGGTACGACCAGCAGAACAGCGGCCGGTTGCAGGTCCTGTCCCTGATCCCGTTCGCCCAGCGGCCGTTCCCGCAGGCCAACGTGGGCGACACGCTCGCGGGCACGACGGCGGGCCCGATCGACTTCAGCCGGTTCGGCGGCTACGTGGTCCAGGCGACCGAGCTGGGCGGGCTGGTCTCGGGCGGTCTGCGGGCCGAAGTGACCCGGGCCGAGCGGGCCAACGAGCTGTCGGTGGCGACGTACAACGTCGAGAACCTTTCCGCCGCCGACCCGCAGGCGAAGTTCGACCGCCTGGCTACCGCGGTCGTGGAGAACCTCGCGACGCCGGACATCTTGTCGCTAGAGGAGATCCAGGACAACACAGGTCCGACCAACGACGGCGTCGTTGCCGCGGACCAGACTCTGGGCCGGTTTACCGACGCGATCACAGCCGCGGGCGGCCCGCGCTACGAGTGGCGTCAGATCGATCCGATCGACGGCAAGGACGGTGGGCAGCCGGGCGGCAACATCCGGGTCGCGTTCCTGTTCAACCCGGATCGCGTGTCCTTCGTGGACCGGCCGGGCGGCGACTCGACCACCGCCGTCCAGGCAGTGCGGGGACGTTTCCCGTTCCAGGCGAAGCTGTCGGTCTCGCCCGGCCGCATCGAGCCCGGTGACCAGGCGTGGAACTCCAGCCGCAAACCGCTGGTCGGAGAGTTCTCCTTCCGCGGGCGCCCGGTGTTCGTCATCGCGAACCACTTCAACTCCAAGGGCGGCGACCAGCCGCTCAGCGGCCGCAACCAGCCGCCCACCCGCGGCTCGGAGACCCAGCGGCTGGCGCAGGCCGCGCTGGTCAACGACTTCGTCAAATCGGTCCTGGCGATCGACCCGCTGGCGAACGTGGTGGCACTGGGCGACTTCAACGACTTCCAGTTCTCCCCGGCCATCGCCCGCCTGACCGACGGGGGCGCGCTGCGGACCCTGATCGACACCCTGCCCGAGACCGAGCGCTACAGCTACGTCTTCGAGGGCAACTCGCAGGTGCTGGACCACATCACGACCAGCCCGTTCATCCTGCGGCCGGACTACGACGTGGTGCACATCAACGCCGAGTTCGCCGACCAGGCCAGCGACCACGACCCCCAGGTCGTGCGCTTCCAGCCGACCAGCATTCCCTGGCCCGACAAGTAGACCCACCCAGCCTTCTAGACACCGCGAAGGCCGCCGTCGCACGTCGACGGCGGCCTTCGCCGTGTCTATAGGCTGGCCAAGACAGGCCAGACCAGGTTTAAGAGGTGTGCCAGATGAGCGACCGCCCGGCCCGACGCGACCCGTCGAAGTTGGTGGAAGCCGAAGGGTTCCGCGAGTACGTCCGCGACGGCTGGGGACCCGCCGACCGCACGCTGCGCTCGGTGGCGGGCGCGGCCGAAGCCGCCGCCGCGCACCGGTCCCGACTGTCCTCTGCGTTCCCCGGTAAGCGGATCGCGGTAGCCGCCGGTCGCGCGCCCGTGCGATCCAACGACACGGACTACGAGTTCCGCGCCGACAGCGACTTCGCCTGGCTCACCGGCTGCTACTCCGAAGGCGCCGTGCTGGTCATGATCCCCACCGGGGACGGCCACGACGCCGTGCTGCACCTGCGCGAACCCGCCGGACCCGCCGAGGCGGACTTCTTCGCCAACGCCCGCGACGGCGAGCTGTGGAACGGCCCGGTCCCCGGCCTCGCGGAGTGGTCCGCGGCGCTGGGCATCGCGTGCCGCCCGCTGGAAGACCTGCCCCGCACACTGCGCGGACAACTCCCCGAGGTGTTGGCGGCCAAGGGAGTCGACCCGCTGCTCGACGCGCTCGTCGGCGCGCACAGCGCCGCGCTGCGCACCACCCTCGCCGAACTGCGCCGGATCAAGGACGACTGGGAGATCGCCCAGCTCCGCGCCGCCGTCGACGCCACCGTGCTCGGGTTCGAGGACGTCGCCCGCGAACTCGGCGAGGCTGTCCGCGACGGCGGTGAGCGGTGGCTCCAGGGCACCTTCGACCGGCGCGCCCGCACCGCGGGCAACGGCCCCGGATACACCTCGATCGTCGCCGCGGGCGCGCACGCCCCCGTGCTGCACTGGACCCGCTGCGACGGGCCCGTCCCGGAAGACGGCCTGCTGCTGCTCGACGCGGGCGTGGAGGTCTCGACCCTCTACACCGCCGACGTCACCCGGACCTTCCCGGTGTCCGGCGAGTTCAGCGACGCCCAGCGGCGGGTGTACGACCTGGTCCACGAGGCGCACCTGGCGGGCATGGCGCAGGTGCGGCCGGGCGCGGCGTACAAGGCGTTCCACGAGGCCGCGATGCGGGTGCTCGCGCAGGGCCTGCACGACTGGGGGCTGCTGCCCGGCTCGGTCGACAAGGCGATGGACGACAACGGCCAGCACCACCGGCGCTACATCGTCTGCGG
Organism: Actinokineospora sp. NPDC051303; assembly: GCF_055586285.1. Taxonomy (NCBI): domain Bacteria; kingdom Bacillati; phylum Actinomycetota; class Actinomycetes; order Pseudonocardiales; family Pseudonocardiaceae; genus Actinokineospora; species Actinokineospora sp. NPDC051303. Next base: position 17,366 of record NZ_JBVJIN010000079.1, on the reverse strand, counting down.
CGTCGGCCACTTCCTCGGCATGGACGTGCACGACTGCGCCCAAGCCCGCGCCGGGGCCTACCACGAGGGCGTGCTCGAACCGGGCATGGCGCTGACCGTCGAGCCGGGGCTCTACTTCCACCCGAACGACCTGACCGTGCCGCCCGAGCTGCGGGGGATCGGCGTGCGCATCGAGGACGACCTGGTCGTGACGGCCACCGGCGCGGATGTGATCTCCGCCGCGCTGCCCAGCACAGCGGACGGGATAGCCGAGTGGGTGCGCGCCCGCCGGGGGTAGCCTCGACGCCTGGTGCAAGCAGGGGAGAAGGAGGCGTCGTGACCGAGCACGACGAGGGCACTGAACACCATGGCAGGCACGCCGCGCCCGAGGGGGCGGAGCGGCACCCGTTGATCGACCTGTCCCGCGACCCGAACCCGGGCAAGCCGGACCACGCCGCGCCCGACGATCAGGACTAATACCCTGACCAGGGCAAACGCAAGTTATCCACAGGGTCATCCGCGTTTGTCGTCCCGGGGGTGCATCATGGCCCCATGCGAACATATGATCGAGAAACCCGGGGATCGGTCGCGGTCTTGGCGGCCCGCCTGACCGAGGCCGCCGCGGTGCTCGGCCGCGGCGACGCCCGGTCGGCTCCCGCGTATGTCCGCGACGTCGTGGCCCGCGGACCGGACGTCGCGTCCGCGGCCGCTGCTGTCGCCCTGTCGCGCGCGCTGGAACTGCTCTGGCAGCGCGGCTGGCTTCCCGGCGACGCGATAGCGGCGGTCCCACGGCCACTCACCCGGCTCTTGGCCGACGCGATAGCCCACGAGTGCGCCCGCTACCCGGCGTCCCGTTTGCACCCCCGCTGGCGCGCCGAACTCGCCGAGATCGGTCCCGCCCGCCCGCTGCGCTTCACGGCGTTGACGCCCGCCCTCACCAAGGTCGTTGAGCTGATCGCGGAGCTGATGGCCCTGCCGCAGTTGCCGCACCTGGCGCCCGCCCCCGGCAGCCCGGTAACCGAGGAGCCCCGCGCCGCTGGCGTCGACCGCAGGGTCCTGGCCCGCGTCCGGGGTCTCCTGGCGAAAGCCGAGTCCACCCCGTACCCGGAGGAAGCGGAAGCGCTGTCGGCCAAGGCGCAGGAGCTGATGGCCCGCTACGCCTTCGAGCAGGCCGTCGTGGAGGCCGACGACCGCCGCCCGCAGGACGCGTCCGCCCGGCGCCTGTGGCTCACCGCCCCCTACCAGGGCCCCAAGGCCCAACTGGTCGACGCGGTCGCCAGCGCCAACCGCTGCCGCGCCGTGTTCTACTCGAAACTCGGGTGCGTCGGCATCGTCGGCCACGACACCGACCTGGAGATCGTCGAAGTCCTGGCCTCATCCCTGCATGTGCAGGCCAACCGGGCGATGACCCGCGCCCCCTCCCGGGCCAGGGCCTACCGCCACTCCTTTCTGGTCGCCTACGCCCACCGCATCCGCCAACGCCTCGACACCGCGGGCCACGACGCCTCCTCCGGCGACACCCGCCTGGTGCCCGTCTTAGCCGCCCGAAAACACGCCGTCGACACCAAGTTCGACGCCATGTTCCCCGGCATCCGCGTCCGCCGCTCCTCCGTGAGCGACGCCGCGGGCTGGGGCGCGGGCCTGGCCGCCGCCGACCAGGCCGACCTCCACCCCCACCGCCGCGTCGCCAGCTAACCGCGCCCGTCCACCCACCTCACCTGTCGCCCACGCCCGCCCGCCACTCGCCCACGCTCACCCGTCCACCCACCCACCTGTCACCCGCCCACGCCCGCCGCCACTCGCCCACGCTCGCCCGTCCACCACCCACCTCACCTGTCGCCCGCCCACACCCGCCCACGTCCACTTGTCCACCCATTCACCTCATCTGTTGCCTGCACCCGCCCGCCCACCCGACTCCCGCCACCGCACGCCCAGTGCTGGCCGCCCGACCGACGCGCTCGTCAATGCTCACGCCCGCCCACGCCCTCGCTAACCCACTCGCCCATAGCCGCCCACCTGCCTGCCACCCCTGACCACCCGTTCGCTCGCGCGCATGCCCGTGCCCGCTCGCGCTCGCTGGCGCGGGCGCTGCCTGCCCGCTTGCGTGGCTGCCACCCCCGCCCGCTTGCGCGCTTGCCCGTGTCCTCTTGCGCTTGCTGGCGCGGGTGCTTGCCCGCCTGCTTGCGTGGCTGCCACCCCTGTCCGCTCGCGCACATGCCTGTACCTGCCCGCGCTTGCTGGCGCGGGCAGGTACCTGCCCGCTTGCGCGGCTGCCACCCCGCCCGCTCGCACGCATGCCTGTGCCTGCCCCGCGTGCCTGCGGGCGCGCGCCCTCGCGTGCCTGCCCGCCCGCTCGGCTCGATGGGGGTTCCGCAACGGCGGTGGCGCGTCTGAGGTGGGTGCCGTTGCCGCTGCCCATTTGTTGTCGGGTGCGGTTGGCGCCTGGGCGCTCGACCTCAGCCGCCCGATCGCCATGCCGCTCGCCCCGCGTTCGGGCGACCGCGAACGGAGCTGTCATCGGCGGCTTTCCGTCTAGTCACGCTTCTGATAAAAGAATGATCGATTTTTGCTCCCATAGTGATCCAAGTCGGCGTACCCTGGGGTGCACTGGGAGGGATGCAGGGGGTTTCAATCCGCTTGGCCGATCGCGCCGTGATTGACACTCGCTGACTGAACGTCGGGGGTGCGTGACGTGCACATTGTGATTGTCGGTGCTGGGGGCATCGGCGCGCGGCGCTCCGCTGGGGGCGTTGGGGAGTGGCCGTATTTGGCTAGGGCATCCAGGGGCACTCCGTTGAGCGGAGGAACGGGTCCGCCGTAGGCAGGGCCGTTCCTATTCGCACCGGCGTCATGAATGGGGCTCGCTGTCGCCCTGTGGTTGTGCGTCGATGACCGTATGAGGTCGCTTCTCTTCAGCTGAGCAAACCCCCATAGTGGGGGTCGGATGCGCGCGCCTTCGTTGGCCGTGTGTCCATTTTTCCGATGAATCTGGGGGATTCAGTGATTGACGAGCAGTTTCCGGACGTGATTTTCGAGGACAGTGAGCCGCCCATTCCCGAGGACGTGAGCGACTTCGCCGCGGCCGAAGACGAGGACCCGCAGGCGCACATGGGCGACGAGGAGGTGCGGTGATGGCGTACCGACTCGCTCGTGCGCTCGCGGTTTTCCGCGACGAGGTCAACACCCGCTGGCCGAACCGCGACCACGCTTCCGACGGGTGGATCGGCGACGCCGCGCACGCCACGCGCAACTCCGACCACAACCCCTGGGTCAAGGACGGCGCCGGAGTGGGTGTGGTGCGCGCCTTCGACGTCGACTCCGGGCCGGGAGGTGACACCGAGATCGGTCTGTGGGTCGCCGAGCACGTGCGCGACCTGGGCCGGGCCGGGCACCCCGCCCTCGGCAACGGTTCCTACGTGATCTCCGCCCGGCGTATCGCCTCGCCCAAGTCGGGGTGGGCGTGGCGCGCCTACACCGGCAGCAACCCGCACGTGTCGCACACGCATGTCTCGGTGTCGCTGGCCGCGGGCGGCTACGACTCGGCGCAGGGCTGGGGCATCGCGGGCGGTGGGGGCCCGGTGCCGCCGCCAGCGCCCAACCCCGGTGGCAGGCCGACGATCCGCCAGGGCTCCCGAGGCGAAGCCGTCCGCGAGGCCCAGCAGCGCCTGGCCGCCCACGGCTTCGACCCCGGCCGCGCCGACGGCGCGTTCGGCCCCCGCACCCGCGAGGCCACCCGCCGCTTCCAGTCCGCCCGCGGCCTCACCTCGGACGGCGTCATCGGCCAGAACACCTGGGGCGCCCTGCTCGCCGCGCCCCCGGCCCCCGCCCCGGCGCACCGCCCCACCATCCGCCGAGGTGTCAAGGGCGACCTGGTCCGCGAGGCGCAAAACCTCCTCAACGCCCGCCTGCCCAACCTCCCCCCGCTCAAGGTCGACGGCGACTTCGGCCCTGCCACCGAAGCCCGCGTCAAGGACGCGCAACGCGCCTTCGGCCTCGCCGCCGACGGCATCATCGGCCCCGCGACCTGGCCCCGCCTCCTCGGCGGCTGACACAACCAGGGGGCCGAACGACCTCCAGTGCTGTCCCATAGGCGAATGAGCCGAGAGCGGCACCCGCTCCCACGCGGGTGCCGCTCTCGGGATTTCCGCACCCGCACGGGCGCGGCGGGCGATCTCGCCGAGCCGCACACGGCGGGGATGTCACTCGCGTGGGTAGCCCGAGCCGACTGCACCCCAAACGGGTCAAGCCGAGACGACGCGGAAACCGACCGTGAGCGAGTGTCACTGTGTCCGGTCGGTGTGGACTGTCGAGGACGAGGAACCGCCCGCGGCTCAGCGCGGCGCGAGCACACCCACCGCCGCCTGGCCGGGCGCGTTCTGTCCGGCGATCACCACGAGGTCGACATCGGTCGCCGCGCCGCGCGAGGACGCGCGGCGACCTCGGTCAGGGAATCGCGGCACCGGGGCGGCCTCGACGGCGAGCGCGGTCAGGCGGCGTGCCGCGGTGGTCATCAGGTCCTCTCGTCGGCAACCGACCAGTGAAGATCACCCGTTAAGGTGCTGCCCGATCCAGACTCGGTTACGGCTCGCGCGGCGCGGTCGCCGTCGGCTTCGGTACTCCCCGCACGGCACGATCACCCCGCGGGCGGCCCAAATGCCGAGCACCGACGGCAGCACGTTCGGCGAGCGCGCCTCGGCGGCGATCTCGGCGGGAATGCCCCGGCGCACGTCGTCGGCCGTGAACGAGCGCCCGGTGGCGACCAAGTCGGCGAGCACGGCCTCGACGGCGTCGCGGTAGCTGCGGTGCCCGGCGGTGGCCGCGGCGAGGTTCGCCTGTTGTCCGGCGTGGCGGTCGACCAACGCCAGGGCGAGCTGGTCGGCTATGACGGAGCCCCCTTTCCGATGCTGGCGGTGAGCGCGCGGGGCGCCTGCCCGTCAACCCGGATGGGGCACGTCGGACAGCACGGCGCGCGGTCGTCGCGGCCGGTGGGAACGAGCGCACACCTCGCAGGGTGGTGTGGCCTGCGAGCCGGACGATGACCTGTGCGGACGGTGGTCCTCATGACGTCTTCACCGCCTGCTCGGCGGGCAGGAGCAACTCTTCGGGAGTGACGCCGAGAGCGTCGGCCAAGCGGCCGAGCAGGTCCGGGCTCAACCCTCGGTGGCCGCGTTCGATGGCGGACAGAGTGCCCTTGGTGCAGCCCGCCGCCGCGGCGAGCGCGGTCACGGTTCGTCTCGACGTGATGCGCAGGTTCCGTAACTTATCGCGGTCGACTGGTAGCGCGGCCATGTCGCCAACTATAGACAAACTATCGAGAACTTTCCAAGTGTTTGCTAAAGTTTGCGCAGGTCAGGTGCGTACTCACGTGGACACTCACCGTGAGAGGATCGTAGCCGCTCACAGTCGGGACTTGCGAAGTTTGCGATAGTTTGCTCACCTTGATCTATGAGCGAGGAACTCGACGACGCGGCCGATCTGCCGATCCGGCCAGGCTGGGATCTGGGGCCATACGTGAGAACCGCTCGCAAGGGGCGCAACCTGTCGATGGCCGCGCTCGGCAGGCTGGCGGGGATGAGCGGCACCAAGGTCGCTCAGCTCGAAACCGGCTACAAGAAGGTCGGCGGTGTCGATTACCCGACAGGCACCCGGAAGTCGACGGTCGAGCGCGTCGCCCGCGCGCTCGGGCTGGACGTCGGTCACGCGCTGCGCCTCGTGGGCATCACGACCGACGATCCCAGCCTCGCGGGCAGAAAACCCGGAACAATTGATCTATCCACCGTGTCCGACGCCGAGTTGATCGCCGAACTGGCCCGGCGGTTATCAGCGAGACTGATGGAAGTGCGCACTGAGGAAAAGCGATCTTGACCAAGTCTCGACTACACGACTTGCAGTAGATGACTACCCAGTTGCCGTGTATACAGAGGCTGAGTGCGTGCGGGAATCAGCGCAGGGGAGGGCCCTTGTCTAGGTCGGATGGCGCGGAGTGCTTCCTGTGCGACTCCGCGGATGGGCGGCCATTGCATTTGTGGATGAAGGCCCTGGATGACGGGAACATGTGGGTCTGGTTAGCGGAAAGCAAACTCGAACCGGTCGTCGTCACTCCCGCCGAGGCGGCGCAGGCCGCGACCTCGTGGAAGAACTTGTTGCGCCTCATCAAGCGTGGTGAGCACAGTGATCAGCAATCCGCCCTCGTGTTTCGCGAAGAGTTCAGCGGGGAGAAGGCCGTCTTGGTCTTCGGCCTGCGCGACGGCTGCATGACCTATTGGCGAGACGGGGAAGACCTCGACCCCGTTCCGCTCAATCCCGCCGCCGTAGAGGAATTGATTTCGACCTGGGAGTCCGTCGCGGGCGAGCTTCCCGACCCTGGCCAAGGCGCAAGCTGACCCCGCACGTCCACGGCGCGTCATGCCCCGGCGTGCGGCCGCTCGGCCAGGTAACACACGCTCCAATCGTGTTGGCACCGAGCCTGTGCTAGCTCCGTTGCCAACCCTGCGCACCCTGTCTGACCCCCCGTTTTGGCAGGTCATCCCCCCATCCGGTATCCTCTCCGGCGGAGGATTCGCATAGTGGCCTAGTGCGCACGATTGGAAATCGTGTTGGGTGTTAAAGCCCTCAGGGGTTCAAATCCCCTATCCTCCGCGGACGGCGGGCGGTCTGTGCTCCGGAAACGGTGACGCGGACCGCCCGCCGCGTTTCGTGTTCCACTCTTCTCGGCGGACCCATATACCGTCTGGCAGTGAAGTTCTCACCCTAGCCGCCCTGTGAGATCCAGCCATCTTCGCGGAGGGCTTGTATGCGGGTCTCTCGGCGATGAACAGCAGTGCCTGCGCGATGGTCGCCGCCCCGGTGAACCCGGCTCAGCGGCACCGCTACACTTGTCCGTGGACCCCGTGCGGTGTTCATCTCGCGAACCTCCCCAGGGCCGGAAGGCAGCAAGGATAAGCGGGCTCTGGCAGGTGCACGGGGTCCCCTTTTTCAGGCGGCGGCCCGCGCGGTCAGTCCCACGATCTCGGCGACGCGCTCGTAGCTGCGCAGCCGGTCGGCGTGGTCGTAGACGTTGGTGGTGATCATCAGCTCCTGCGCGCCGGTCTCCGCCAGCAGGTCGGCCAGTTTCGCCCGGACCGTCTCCGGGCCGCCGATGACCTGGGCTTCCAGGCGCTCGTCGAGGAACAGGCGGTCCAGGTCGGTGTACTCGTAGGCGGCGGTTTCCGCTGGTGACGGCAGCCTGCCGGGCGTGCCCTTGCGCAGTTGCAGGAACTGCAACGCCGCGGGGGCCGCGAGAGCGCGCGCGGTCTCGTCGTCGTCGGCGCACACCACGCTGGCGGCGATCATCGCGTACGGCTCCGACAGCACTGCCGACGGCCGGAAACGGTCCCGGTACAGCGCCAGCGCTGGCAGCGTGTTCTCGGCGCTGAAGTGGTGCGCGAACGCGAACGGCAGCCCCAGCAGCCCGGCGACCTGCGCGCTGTAGCCGCTGGACCCGAGCAGCCACACCGCGGGCTGGTTGCCCAGCGCGGGCACCGCGGTCACGCCACGCGAGTCGCGGCCGGTGAAGTAGTCGACCAGCTCAGTCAGCTGCTGAGGGAAGTCGTCGGCCGACAGCGGGCCGGTGGAGCGGCGCAGCGCCCGCGCGGTCACCTGGTCGGTGCCGGGCGCGCGGCCGATCCCCAGGTCGATCCGGCCCGGGTGCAGCGCCTCCAGCGTCCCGAACTGCTCGGCCACCACCAGCGGCGGATGGTTCGGCAGCATGACGCCGCCGGAGCCGACGCGCAGGGTCGAGGTGGCCATCGCGATGTGCGCGAGCAGCACCGCGGGCGCTGAACTCGCGATGCCGGGCATGTTGTGGTGCTCGGCGACCCAATATCGGTGGTAGCCCAGCCGTTCGGTCACGCGGGCGAGGTCGAGGCTGTTGCGCAGCGCGGCGGTTTCGGTGGAACCGCTGGCGACCGGCGCGAGGTCGAGGACCGAATACGGGATGGGCACGTGTGGGGACAACGCCGCCCGCGCTTACCGGATTCCCGGATTGTCCACCCGCTGGTGATCGCCGCACCGGGGCGGCGGGGCTGTCGGGGGCGGCGGGTAGGGTCGCGGCGTGGCGCTCGCCCTATACCGCAAGTACCGGCCTGCGACCTTCGCCGAGGTGGTCGGCCAGGAACACGTCACTGTCCCGCTGCGCACCGCACTTGCCGCGGGGCGGGTAAACCACGCCTACCTGTTCTCCGGTCCGCGCGGTTGCGGCAAGACCTCCAGCGCGCGCATCCTCGCCCGTTCCCTCAACTGCGAGAAGGGCCCCACCGACGAGCCGTGCGGCACCTGCGACTCCTGCGTCGGCCTCGCCCCCAACGGGCCCGGCACGGTCGACGTGGTCGAGCTGGACGCGGCCAGCCACGGCGGTGTGGACGACGCCCGCGAACTGCGCGACCGGGCGTTCTACGCGCCCGCCCAGTCCCGGTACCGCGTGTTCATCGTGGACGAGGCGCACATGGTCACCACGCAGGGCTTCAACGCCCTGCTCAAGATCGTCGAGGAGCCGCCGGAGCACCTCGTCTTCATCTTCGCCACCACCGAGCCGGACAAGGTGCTCGCCACCATCCGGTCCCGCACGCACCACTACCCGTTCCGCCTGATCCCGCCGGGCGCCATGCGCGACCTGCTCGAACGCAACTGCGCCGCCGAGGGCGCCGTGGTCGAGCCAGCGGTGTTCCCGCTGGTCATCCGCGCGGGCGGCGGCTCGGCCCGGGACACCCAGTCGGTGCTCGACCAGCTGCTCGCGGGCGCGGGCCCCGAGGGCGTCACCTACGAGCGCGCGGTGGCGCTGCTCGGCGTCACCGACGTGGCCCTGATCGATGACATGGTCGACGGGCTCGGCGCTGGCGACGCCGCCGCCGTCTACGGCACGGTCGACCGGCTGGTCGAGGCCGGGCACGACCCGCGCCGCTTCGCCGCCGACCTGCTCGACCGGCTGCGCGACTTGGTCCTGCTCCGCGCCGTGCCGGACGCGGCGACCCGGGGCCTGGTCAACGCCCCGGACGACGAGGTGGACCGCATGGTGGGCCAGGCCCGGCGCATCGGCGCGGCGACGCTCGCCCGGTACGCGGAGATCGTGCACACCGGCCTGGTCGACATGCGCGGCGCCACCGCGCCCCGGCTGCTGCTGGAACTGCTGTGCGCGCGGATGCTGCTCCCCGGCGCCGTCCCGACCGACGCGGCGGCGGACTCCGCTGTCCTGCAACGGTTGGAGCAGGTGGAGCGCCGCATCAACGTCGCGCCTGGCGCGGAGCCGCCCCGGCCGTCGCAGGGGGCGGTCGCCGCGAGTCCGGCTCCCGCCGCCGAACGCCCGGCCGCCAGCCGCCCGCAACGCGAGTCGGCCGCCGCGGAACGTCCGGCCGTCACCCGGCCGCAGGCTCCCGAGGCCGTCGCGGAACGTCCCGTCGTCACCCGGCCGTCGCAGCGGGCGAGCCAGGACGCCGAGCGCCCGGTGATCACCCGGCCCTCGCAGCGGGCGGCCCAGCCGTCCGCCGACACCGTGGCGGACGCTGCCCCGGCGCGTCCCGCGCCGTCGGAGCCGACCACCGCCGAGCCCGCGGCGCCCGAGTCGACGCCGGGCGCGCTGGACGCCGCCGGGGTGCGGCGAGTGTGGTCGGAACTGCTCGGCGCGGTCCGCAAGTCCAGCCGCAGCACCGAGGCGATGCTGACCAACGCCACCGTCGCCGCCGTCGAGGGCGACGTCGTCGTAATCGCGCACCCGGCCGCCCCACTGGCCCGCAGGCTCGGCGAGCCGCGCAACGCCGACGTGATCGCCCAGGCCCTGGTCTCCGTGCTGGGCGGCCGCTGGCAGGTGCGCTGCGTCCACGCCGAACCCGGTGCCGCGCCCGCCCCGCCCCCGAGACCCGCCGCCGCACCCCCCGCCCGCCCAGCGCCCCCCGCGCCCCCCGCGCGCCCCGAACGCACCTTCGAGCCGCCGCGCCGGGTGATGAACAACCGCCCCCCCGCCGAGGACCTGCCCCCCGAGCCACCCGAGCCCGACCTCCCACCCCCACCGGAGCCGGAGGACGAGGAGGAGATGCTCGCCCAGGCAGCCCGCAAACCGGACCCGAACGACGCCGCGGCCCGCGAGGACCCGGAAGCCGCCATGCTGAAACTGCTGGCCGAGAAACTGGGCGCCCGCCCTGTCGAGTGACGGTGCCGCTGTACCGCGTTTTCGTGATGAGACAGCGCCCACCGTCCCCTCATGATCCGAAGTTATCCACAGGCACGCCGTCCCCTCTTTACCGCGCTGACCTGCGACGATAGGATGGAACAGGGCCCGGCCCCCAGGGCGGGTGGGGGGTGCCCGGGTGGGGATTTTTGGTCGAAGTTGATCGACAGGAATTGGATGCGGTGGTTGGCGGGGAACTGGCGGGTCAACCGCTCGTCCACAGGCTCCACGTTCGACTGAAGTGAATGCAAAACGCTGTTCCGATTCGTGAACCCGCAGGTGGGCAAGTGTCTTCCCCGCGCACGCGGGGATGTTCCCACCGCGACGAAGTTGTGGGTCTCGTCGTCGGCATCTTCCCCGCGCACGCGGGGATGTTCCGAGACCTGCGGAACGGCCGAGCAGGAAACATGGGTCCTCCCCGTGCACCGAGATGTTCCGTGATGCAGCCTGCATCAGTCGTCGGTTCGGCTGCCTTCCCCGTGCACGCGGGGAAGGTCGGCGGACGACCAGGATCGGGTGGCGCTTCGCCAGGTCTGTCCCGTGTGCGGGGGTGGGCGGGCGGGTCAGCTCACCAGGATGGGGTGGACTTCGGCGGTGTCGGCTTCGACCACGGTCAGTTGGCCGTGTGTGGTGGTGAGGGCGACGGTGCGGGAGTCGGGGGACCAGAGGAAGGTGTCGGGGGCGATGTCGCCGGGGAGGTGGGCTTCGCGGAGGAAGGCGCCGTCTTTCGTGCGGTGGAAGGCGATGCGGAGGCCCGCGGCGACGGCGATGCGGCGGCCGTCGGGGGCTACCCAGCCGGTGGTGGACTGGTCCAGGGAGACCACCAGGGGGTGCCAGCTTTCGCTGGCGACGTCGAACCGGACGATCCTCGCCGTGTTTTCCGCGTACTCGGTGGCGATGAGCCGGTCGGAGTCGGGCAGCCAGCGCAGGTTCCGGCGGCCGCGTTCAGCCGGTTCCGGGGAGATGAGGCGCACGTGGTCGTCTTCGGTGACCGGCATGGTGTCGACCAGGAGCAGTTTGCGGGGGAGGCGGATCGCGATGTGGCGGCTGTTGGGGCTTACCGCGGCTTCGATTACCGCGCCGCCGCGGTCGTAGACGGCTTGCTCTTCGCCGACGAGGACATTGCGGATGACGACCGACCACAGCAGACGGTGTTTGCGGTTGGCGCGGTAAACGATCCGGCCGGGCAGGACGCCCAGGAGTTCGGTCGCGTGGGCGGGAGAGCCGAGCAGGGGCGCCAGTTTGCCGCCGACGGTGAGCAGCGACAGCTGTGCCGGTTCGCCGTGCTGGACGACCACTTTGCGTTCGCCGGGCAGGTATTTGGCCGTGGTGATCCCGCTTGCCACGGTGAGGTCTCTGCTCCCGCCCCTGGCTTCGATCTCGGCCAGGCGGACCTGGTCTCCTTCGGCCACCGCGGTCAGTAGCCGCCCGCGCTCATCGATGTCGAGCACCCGCATCCCGGACATGATCTCCAGCCTGTCACAGCGCGGTCAGCCGAGGAATGCGAGGATCCCGTTCGCGATGGCCTCGGCGTAGCGCTGCCTGCCCGAGGGGCTCGACATCAGCGCCGCTTCCTCCGGGTTGCGCATGTTCCCGCATTCCACCAGCACCACGGGCCGGGTCGACAGGTTCAGCCCGGCGAGGTCGTCGCGCTGGTCGAGCCCGTCCGTGCCGATGTAGGTGGCGGTGACCAGACCGGCGGCGAGCATGCCGTCGCGCAGGGCCCTGGCCAGGCGCAGCGACGGCTCGCCCTGCGCGTCGTTCAGCGGGGGCGCGGAATACGCGATGTGGAACCCGTGCGCGCGCGCCGTCTCTGCGCCGTCCGCGTGCAGGGAGACCACGGCCGCCGCGCCTGACTCGTTGCCGATGGCGGCGCGCTGGTCGACGCACGGGCCGACGCCCGTGTCGTCCTGGCGGGTCATGACCACGGTGACCCCGCGCGCGGTCAGCAGGTCGCGCACCCGCCCGGCGAGGTCCCAGTTGAACGCGTGCTCCGGGTACCCGGCGTCCGTGGCGGTCCCGGTGGTGTTGCACTGTTTGACGAGGCCCCGGCCCGCGTAGATGCGTTTGTTGATCTCGGCGGGATGGGCGGCGTTGCCGCCGTTGTGCCCGGGGTCGAGCACCACGGTCCGCCCGGCGGGCGTCCCGCGCGCGGCGCTGGGCGGCGCGGACGCGGCGGCGGGTGCCTGGTGCGAGGTCTCGGAGACGACGGTCGCGGGCGCCTCGGCGTCCGGCTGGGGAGCCGCGTCGCCGCCGCAGGCGGACAGCACCGCCGCGAGGGCGCAGGCGACCGCGAGACCCGCCGCGCGTCGTGTCAGCACGGCTTCACGATGCCACAGCGGGCCGCCCTCTAAGCTGGAGACGACACCATCGAAGTAGTCCCGGTGTCGCACCCGAGACGAGAGGGGCCGCGGTGTTTCCCGGAGGCGGCGCACCCGACATGCAGGCGATCTTGGCGCAGGCGCAGAAGATGCAGGAGCAACTGCTGACCGCGCAGCAGGAACTGGCCGACGCCGAGGTCACCGGAAGCGCGGGCGGCGGCCTGGTGACCGCGACGGTGTCCGGCGCTGGCGAGCTCAAGGCGCTGGTCATCGACCCGAAGGTGGTCGACCCCGACGACACCGAGACCCTGGCCGACCTGGTGGTCGCCGCGGTCCGCGACGCGGGCAACAACGCCCAGAAGCTCGCCGAGGACAAGATGGGCCCGCTCGCCGGTGGTCTCGGCGGCGGCGGCCTCGGCATCCCGGGGCTGTGAGGGCGCGTTGTACGAGGGCCCGGTCCAGGACCTGATCGACGAGCTGGGGCGGCTGCCCGGGGTCGGGCCGAAGAGCGCGCAGCGGATCGCCTTCCACCTGCTCGGCGCGGAACCGGCGGACGTCACCCGGTTGCAGGACGCGCTGCAGAAGGTCAAGGACGGCGTGGTGTTCTGCGACGTCTGCGGCAACGTCTCCGCGGAAGCCACCTGCCGGATCTGCCGGGACGCCCGGCGCGACCCGTCGGCAGTGTGCGTGGTGGAGGAGCCCAAGGACGTCCTGGCGATCGAGCGCACCCGCGAGTTCAAGGGCCGCTACCACGTGCTCGGCGGCGCGCTCGACCCGCTGTCGGGGATCGGGCCCGAGCAGTTGCGCATCCGGCAGCTGCTGGCGCGCATCGGGTCGCAGGAGGTCACCGAGGTCATCCTGGCCATGGACCCGAACACCGAGGGCGAGGCGACGGCGACGTACCTGGTGCGGATGCTGCGCGACTTCCCCGGCCTGACCGTCACCCGGCTCGCGTCGGGGCTGCCCATGGGCGGTGACCTGGAGTTCGCCGACGAGCTCACCCTGGGCCGCGCGCTCTCGGGCCGCCGTACGGTGTGATCGGCGAGTTCGCCGACTCGGTCTTAGCCGCTCCCGCCCGGTTGGGTGCGGTGCGTCTTGTCGCTGTCGACGGGCCGTCCGGTTCGGGTAAGAGCACGTTCGCGGCCGCTCTTATGGCGGTTCTAGGCGAGCGTGCCGCCGTGGTGTCCACCGACGACTTCGCCACCTGGGACGACCCGGTGGCCTGGTGGCCGCGCCTGGTCTCCGGGGTCTTGGCGCCCCTGCGCGAAGGTGTGCCCGGTCGATACCAGCGCACGCGCTGGCACGACGGCGTGCCGACGCCCGGCGAGTGGGTCGACGTCGCGGTCCCCGATGTGCTCGTCGTCGAGGGCGTGTCCGCCGGTCGCCGGTCGGTGGGGCCGCTGTTGTCCCGGTTGTTCTGGTGTGAGCTGCCTGATCCCGCCGCCCGTCTGGCGCGGTCGGTGGCCCGCGACGGCGAGGGCAGCCGGGCCGTGCTCATCCGGTGGCAGGCGTTCGAGATGGGCTGGTTCGCCGTGGACGGCGCCCGGGAGCGAGCGTCCGCGCACGTCCTTGGGTGACCGGTCACCGCGGTACTGCCGTCCGTTCAGCGGACAATACTGGGCCGAATGTCACCCTCAGTCCGTAAACAGGCGCGGATTGCTCATTCTGTGTATGGCAGTTGGCCGGATCGTGACCTCGAACCGCCAAGTGATCACGGTGCAAGCGGATATGGTCTGCGACCACACGGTGAGATCCCGGAGACTCGGAGCAATGAGACCGGACACGAGGAGTGTGTGATGGCTTACCAGCGATCAGCGCGACTTGGTCGACCGGACGCCGGTGACGGCGGCCCACGACTCGTCGCGCCCGGCCGGGGGCGGCGCGCGGCATGACCGCCCCACCCGAGGTCACCGGGTCCGGCGCGGTCGCCGACCCGGAGGCCGCGCTCCAGGGCATGAGCAAGAAGGCGATCCAGGGCCGCTCGCTCGGCCAGATCGCCTGGCTGCGGCTGCGCCGCGACAAGGTCGCCATCGCGGGCGCGGTCGTGATCGTGCTGCTCATCCTGGCCGCGGTCGCCGCGCTGCTGCTCGATCGGGTGTTCAACGTGGTTCACCCCAACGAGTTCCACCAGGACCTGATCGACACCGAGTTCGGCACGCTCGCCCCGAAGGGGACCTTCGGCGGCATGAGCGCCGACCACCCGCTGGGCATCGAGCCGGTCAACGGCCGCGACATCCTCGCCCGGATCTTCGCTGGCTCCTGGATCTCGCTGCTCATCGCCTCGCTCGCGACCCTGCTCTCGGTCGTCATCGGCACCACCCTGGGCGTCGTCGCTGGCTACTTCGGCGGCTGGGTCGACACCCTGATCAGCCGCGCGATGGACGTGTTCCTGGCGTTCCCGCTGCTGGTCTTCGCCATGGCGCTGGTCGGGGTCATGCCGGACACCGCGTTCGGCCTGTCCTCGGAGACGGTCCGCATCGGGATGCTGACCTTCATCATCGGGTTCTTCAACTGGCCCTACATCGGCCGCATCGTGCGTGGCCAGACGCTGTCGCTGCGGGAGCGCGAGTTCGTCGACGCCGCCCGCAGCCTCGGCGCCCGCGGCCCGCACATCCTCTTCCGGGAGTTGCTGCCGAACCTGGTCGCCCCGATCCTGGTGTACGCGACGCTGCTGATCCCGACGAACATCCTGTTCGAGTCGGCGCTGTCGTTCCTCGGCGTCGGCATCAACGCGCCCACCGCGACCTGGGGCGGGATGCTCTCGGACGCGTCCCGCTTCTACACGATGCCGCACTTCATGCTCTGGCCCGGTCTCGCCATCTTCGTGACCGTGCTCGCGTTCAACCTGTTCGGCGACGGCCTGCGCGACGCGCTCGACCCCCGGGCCCGATAGGTGATCGGCAACAACGCCAGTCCGATGCTCCTGGAAAGAAGGGGTGCTACAGCACAATGAACAGCAAGCGCTTGGTTACCGCGGTCGCCGCGGGCGCGGCTGTCGCGATGGCGCTGTCCGCCTGTGGCGGCACCAGCTCCAACGGCGGCAACGGCGGTACCACCACACCGGCCTTCAACGCGGCACTGACCACCACGTTCAACCCTTCGGACAAGAAGGGCGGCATCATCAAGATCGCCAACTCGGGCACGTGGGACTCCCTCGACCCGGGCGAGACGTACTACAGCTATTCGTGGAACTTCCTGCGCCTCTACGGCCGGTCGCTGCTGATGTTCAAGCCCACCCCCGGCGGCGCGGGCAACGAGCTGGTGCCCGACCTCGCCGAGTCCCTCGGCGTGCCCAGCGACGGCGGCAAGACCTGGACGTACAAGCTGCGCGCGGGCGTCAAGTACGAAGACGGCACCCCGGTCTCGTCCAAGGACGTCAAGCACGCGGTCCTGCGGTCCACCGACAAGGAGACCTTCCCCAACGGGCCTGCGTACTTCGAGGGCTACCTGAACCTGCCCGAGGGGTACAAGGGTCCGTACAAGACCAAGGACATGGACACCAATTCCGCGATCGAGACCCCGGACGACCGGACGATCGTGTTCCACCTCAAGAAGCCGTTCGGCGGCTTCGATTACTTCGCGCACATCCCGCAGACGGTCCCGGTTCCCGAGGCCAAGGACACCGGCGCGAAATACCGCGAGCACGTTATCTCGACCGGCCCGTACAAGTTCCAGGACAACCAGATCGACAAGGGTTTCAAGCTGGTCCGAAATGACCAGTGGGACCCGGCGACCGACCCGAACCGCAAGGCGCTTCCGGACGGCTACGAGGTCACGATGGCCGTCAACGCCGACGACATCGACAACCGGCTGATCTCCGGCGACCTGCACGTCGACATCACCGGCACGGGCGTGCAGCCCGCGTCCCTGGCCAGGGTGCTGAACGACCCGGCGCTCAAGGCATCGGCGGACAACCCGACGAGCGCGCGCCTGTGGTACACCTCGATCAACCCGACCGTGGCCCCGCTGGACAACATCGAGTGCCGCAAGGCGATCGAGTACGCCGCGGACCGCACCGGCTACCAGACCGCTTACGGCGGCGCGTTCTCCGGCGGCGACATCGCCACGACCCTGCTGCCGCCGCAGATCCCCGGCGCGCAGAAGTTCGACCTGTACCCGGCGGGCCCGGACAACAAGGGCGACGTCGCCAAGGCCAAGGAAGCCCTTGCCGCGTGCGGCAAGCCGGACGGCTTCGAGACCAACATCGCCTACCGGGCCGAGCGCCCGAAGGAGAAGGCCACCGCGGAGTCGCTGCAATCCGCACTCGGCCGGGTCGGCATCAAGCTGACGCTCAAGGCGTTCCCGCAGGGCGACTACTTCGCGCAGTTCGCGGGCAACCCGCCGTATGTCCGGGCCAACAACCTCGGCCTGGCCACCAACGGCTGGGGCGCGGACTGGAACGACGGCTTCGGTTTCCTGTCGCAGATCGTCGACAGCCGCGTGATTCGGGAGACCGGCGGCTCGTCCAACACCTCCGTGCGCATCCCCGAGGTCGACAAGATGCTCGATGACGCCATCGCCGAGACCGACAAGGCCAAGCGCGAGGCCATGTGGGGCGCGATCGACAAGCGGGTCATGGAGGAGGCGGTCATCCTGCCGGGTGTGCACGCCAAGAGCCTTCTGTTGCGCGGCAAGGGACTGACGAACGTGTTCGTGTCCGAGGCGTACAACATGTACGACTACCTCTCCCTGGGCCTGGCCTGATTTTCCCGTCGTGATTCGAAGTTAGGCAGGTGAAGGCGAGCGGCGGGGGGGGGGGGGGGGGGGGGGGGGGGGGGTGTTTGGGGGGGGGGGGGGGGGTTCGTTTTCTCTCCTTTCTTTGTTTTTTGTTGTTCTTTTTTTTTTTTTTTTTTTTCTTCTTGTTTTTT
>NZ_JBVJIN010000078.1:0-21902 GCF_055586285.1 Actinokineospora sp. NPDC051303 | reverse complement strand
CCCCCCCCCCCCCCCCCCCCCCCCCCCCCCCCCCCCCCCCCCCCCCCCCCCCCCCCCCCCCCCCCCCCCCCCCCCCCCCCCCCCCCCCCCCCGGGGCCCTACTCACCCATTTCGGTGATGCCTGGTGTACGTCGGTGCCCTGGAACTCGACGTCCTGCTCGGGGACGTCCACTCGCTCAAGCAGAAGCGCTCCGTGGTGCGGCCCGTCGTGGCCGAGTTGCGCAAGCGGTTCGAGGTGTCGGTCGCCGAAGCGGGCCACCTCGACCTGCACCGCCGGGCGCTGATCGGCGTGGCCGCGGTCGCCGCCGACGCCGCCCACGTCCGGGACGTGCTCGACGCCTGCGAGCGGCTGGTGGCCGGACGCCCGGAGTTGGAACTGCTGTCGGCCCACCGCAGGCTGCTGGGCCCGGACGACGACTGATCGAATGTGATCGAACGAGGCTGACCCGAACGACCAGAAAGAAGGAGCGTCGTGGCCGACGCACCCCGCGCTCGCAAGCTGGCGAAGCGCATTTCCCAGATCGTGGCCTCCGCGCTGGAGCACGAGGTCAAGGACCCGCGGCTGGCGCGGGTGACCATCACCGACGCCAAGGTCACCGCTGACCTGCACGAAGCGACCGTGTACTACACCGTTCTCGGGGACAGCCTGGACGCCGAGCCCGACCACGCGGGCGCCGCGGCCGCCCTCGAACGCGCCACCGGGGTGCTGCGCACCCTGGTCGGGCAGGGGACCGGTGTCCGCTTCACCCCGACCCTGACGTTCGTGGCTGACACGGTGCCCGACGACGCCCGCCGGATCGATGACCTGCTGGCCAGGGCGCGCGCCGCGGACGCGGAGGTGGCCGCCCTGGCTTCCGGAGCCGTCCACGCGGGCGAGCCGGACCCGTACCGCGCGCCCCGCGCGGACGACGACGAAGACTGACCGATCGACCAGTGGCGGCCTGTCCTCGCGGTGAGGGCAGGCCGCCACTGTCGTTATCCGGCTTGGGTTGTCGTGCTCAGGCGTTAATCTGGCGCTGCTCGCGGCCGCCCTCGATGGCGATCTTGCGCGGCTTGGCCTGCTCGGCGACCGGGATGCGCAGGGTGAGCACGCCCTGCTCGTAGCTCGCCTTGATGTTCTCGGTGTCCAGGCTCTCGCCCAGGAAAAGCTGGCGGCTGAACACACCCAGCGGGCGCTCCGCGACCTGAAGCTCCACGTTCTCCCCGCGGTCGACCGGGCGCCGTTCGGCCTTCACGGTCAGCACGTTGCGCTCGACGTCGAGGTCGATCGCGTCGGGGTCCACGCCGGGCAGGTCGAAGGAGACGACGAACTCGTCGCCCGCGCGGTAGGCGTCCATCGGCATGGCCGACGGGCGTGACCACGTTCCCTGAGTGTGGCCGAACACCTGCTGGGCCAGCCGGTCGAACTCCCGGAACGGATCGGTGCGCATCAACATCGGTTCACCTCCTGTGGTCGACATCTTGTGTCAACGCGCACCTCAGTTTTAGCATGTCGTCCAAACGATGACAAGTATCAAGTCACCGAAAGGACGACATGGCTGGGAACGAACGGGGCGCCGCGCGGTCCCGCCTCCGCGGCCACGCGCCAGGGTCGGCCGAGGACGCTGTCGGCGACCTGGCCCGAGTGCACGCCGTCACCAGCGGCGGCGACACCGACACCGCCGAGGTCCTGGCCGCGCTCAGCCTGCTCCGCCACATCCGCGACGACCTGGCCGAATGGGAGCCGCGCCTGATCGCCGCCGCCCGCGCGGCAGGCGCGAGCTGGGCGCAACTCGCCCCAGCCCTGGGCGTCGCCAGCCGACAAGCGGCCGAGCGCCGCTACCTGCGCCTACGCCCGGATGGCAATGGCGCCACCACCGGCGAACAACGCGTCCGCGCGGAACGGGAACGCCGGGCAGGCGACCGCGCCGTGATCCGCTGGGCCCGAGACAACTCCCTGCACCTGCGCCAACTCGCCGCCGCCGTCAGCGCCCTCGACGGCCTAGCGGCCGAAGCCAAAGGCCCAATTCGCCAGGTAGCCCAAGCCCTAGGCGAAGACGACACCGCCGCCCTCCTGGCCCCCCTGGCCGACGCGGGCCCCCACCTGGCCACCACCCACCCCGACCTGGCCGCCAAGATCACCGCCGTCACCGCCCACACCAACCACGTCCGCCGCAACCCCCCACCCCGCTGACCCCGGGACCTCGTCCACCGAGTCGGGACTCAGCGTCGCTGTCGGGGGGACTTCAATTTCCGGTGACGTCCGCACCCCTATTGCTGTTTACCGGCTCCGGCTCCGCTGACCGAGCCAGCTCGCTGTCCTCGGACCCAGCCCCACTGATCCCCGAATTCGGCCCCCGGCCCAGTTCACCGGTCCCGAGTCCGAATCCGGACCAGTTCCGTTGATCCGAACCCAATCCGGACCGTTCCGTCGACCCCGAACCCGAACGTGCCTCGCTGACTCCGACCCAGCTTTGTTGTCCTCGGATCTCAGCTCCACCGTGCCGCGACCCGGCCCACCGTCCTGCGACCCAGTCTGCCGTCCCCCGTCCGCAACCTCGCCCGTCGAGCCCGCCGTCCGGTGGCTGGTCGGGCGACGCCCCGCTATCCCCCGTCCTCGCGCGCGACGACAAACCCCACCCTCCCCGGGGGGCCGCCCCGCTCCAGTTTATCGGCTATTGGCATCGGGAGCGGGGGCCTGCGAAATCTGTGGATGGATTGGGCGCTTGTGGATAGCTGCCGCCGCCCAGTGGGCTTTGTCCGGGACAATGGGGTGCCTCGACCGGTCAGTGCAGGGCGCGGCCGGAGTCGAAGCGGGTGTGGTAGCGCTTCAGGGCCTCGGTGACCAGGCCCCGGCCTACCCAGGCCAGGGGTTGGACGTTGATCAGCAGGGGTTCGTTGTCCGGGCCGAAGTCGGCGATGTCGCCGGTGAGGATCCAGGGGCGGGCGCCTTCGTGGACTTCGCGCAGGTACTGGCAGATTCGGCGGGCCAGCCAGTCCTCTTCCGGGAGGGTCCACCAGTGGGGGATGGCCAGGGGGTTGGCGGAGTGGCCGGGCATGGTCAAACCGCTTTCGTGGTCGACGCTGGGGTGGGCCAAGTCGGCGATGGGGCCGGGGGAGTAGCGCAGGTAGAGCGGGACGGCGAGCCGGGTCAGGTCCATCAGTTCGGCGAGGGTGCCGAGGATGGGCAGGTCGGCGGGGTCTGTGTCGGGCATCGGTCTCCTTCCCGCTGGGGTTACCCGCGTACCCCGAGTGGTCGGGTCTTATGCCGACGGCGGTTGGTGGTGCGGCGAGTGGGTAATCGGCCGGGGTGATCGCCAAAAGACTGTTGCGGGCCGCCGAGTCCGTCAGCGCTGTGGATGGCCCGGTGGGGAAGGTCGCCGAGACCGTGGGGAAAGCCGTCGCGGGGACGGCGGTCGACCGGGTCCTGCGCGGATCGTGGCTGGGACATCCGGTTCACCCGCTGCTCATCACCGTGCCGATCGGGGCGTGGACGTGCGCGGCGGCGGCGGACTTCGTGTTCCACGACCCGGTCACGGCCCGGCGGCTGACCGGGGTGGGGTTGGCCCTGGTGCCAGCCTCGGTGGCCACCGGGCTGGTCGAACTCTCCACGCTTACCGAGACCCGGTCACGGCGGGTGGGAGTGCTGCACGCCGCCACTAACGCTGTCTCGTCAGTGTGCTTTTTGGTCTCTTACGCCAAGAGGCGGCGTGGCGCGCACTCCGCGGGGGTGGCGTGGAGCTTGCTCGGCCTGCTTGCCGTGAGTGCGGCAGGCGCGTTGGGCGGGCACCTGTCCTACGCGCTGGGCGCGGGTGTGGGCCGGGAGGACGACTGAGGGATCGACTGGACGCCGCGCCACATCTGGGTGACGCTGGGTCGGTGGGCACCGATTGGGCCGCAGCGGCCGACCTCTTGCGTTCCGCCACCGACGTCACCCTGCTCGCCCACGTGAACCCCGACGCGGACGCGTTGGGCAGCGCCGTGGCCTTGGGGCTCGCCCTGCGGGCCAGAGGGGCGACAGCACGGGTCTCGTTCGGCTCGCCCGCCGAGGTGCCGAGATCGTTGCGTGGGCTGGACCCGGCGGGGCTGATCGTGCCCGCGACCGAGGTGCCCGCGGCGCCGCCGTTGCTCGTCGCACTGGACTGCGGCAGCCTGAACCGGCTCGGCGCGCTCGCCGACCGGGTGCCCGCCACGATCGCCGCGGGTGGACGGGTGCTCGTGGTCGACCACCACGTGGGCACCCCCCGGTTCGGCACCGACCACGTGGTCGATGAGACCGCGTTCGCCACCGCCGTTCTCGTGCTCGACCTCATCGACGCGCTGCCCGTGCCGCTCGATCCCGCGATCGCGAAATGCCTCTACGCGGGCCTGGTCACCGACACCGGCTCGTTCCGCCGCGCCACCCCTGACACGCACCGGATGGCGGCGCGGCTGCTGGCCGCCGGGGTCGACCCGACCGCGCTGACCCGCGAGTTGATGGACACCAACCCGTTCGCCTGGCTGCGCATGGTGGCCGCCGCGCTCGCCCGCGCCGAACTGGTGCCCGACGCCGCGGGCGGCCTCGGCCTGGTGCAGACCGTGGTCTACGCGTCCGACCTGGAAGGTTTGAGCCCGCAGGACGCCGACGCCGTGATCGATCTGCTGCGCACCACCGCCGAAGCCGAGGTCGCCGTGGTCGCCAAGGAGACCGCCCCCGGCCACTGGTCTGTCTCGCTGCGCGCGGTGGGCGCGGTCGACGTCCGCGCCGCCGCGATGCGCCTCGGCGGGGGCGGCCACCGCCTCGCGGCCGGGTTCACGGCTGTCGGCTCGGCTGAGGACGTGCTGGTCTCGATCAAGAACGCGCTCGGCTGACCGCCGCGAATACGCGACGCGGATTCGCTTTCGTCCCATTGTGCGTCCGCCTCGGGTGGTATAAACCAATCGTCAGTGGCCCAAGTCGCGTCCTCGGCAACCTGATCAGGTGGTGACCATGCGATCGATGCGATCGACCAGGTGTGCAGCCCTCGCGCTGGCGGTGACGTCCGCGCTGAGCCTCGCGGCGTGCGGGAGCGGCGGCGGCGATGGCGGCGGGGCCGCGCTGGCGTTGCCGGGGGTGGACGAGTACCTGGCCGCGCCCTGCCCCGAAGTGGGCACGAAGCCCGCCACCGACAAGGAGTTCACCTACTGGTCGATGTGGACCGAGGACGAGCCGCAGGGCAAAGTCCTTGGCAAGGCGATCAAGTGCTTCACCGAGAAGACCGGGGTCAAGGTCGATGTGCAGTGGCTCGGCCGCAAGCTGCTCACCCAGAACGTGGCGCCCGCGCTGAACACCGACACCGTGCCCGACCTGTTCGACCAGGACATCAGCCAGGTCAAGGCGGCTGTGGTCGCCCCGGGCGGCACCCAGCCGGTCGAGGACGTGCTCGACTACAAGATCGGCGAGGGCGACAAGACCGTCCGCGACGTCATTCCGGCCTCCTCCTACGACATTCCGCAGAACAAGGGCGCGGACGGCAAAATCTTCGAGATCCCGTACGAGCTGCTGGGCAACGCCTGGTGGTACAACAAAGACCTGATCAAGGATCTCCAGCCGCCGCGGACGATGGACGACCTGTTCGCCCTGTTCGACAAGGCCAAGGCGGACGGCATGGCCGCGGTCAGCCAGGACGGCGACATCAACTTCTACAACGCCTACTTCTTCACCCAGCTCGCCGCCCGCTATGTCGGCGCGGGCGGGCTGGAGAAAGCCGCGCAGGACAAGACCGGGCAGGCGTGGAAAGCCGACCCGGGCCTGCTCAAGGCGGCGGAGTTGGTGGAGCGGCTGGCCAAGGGCGATTACTTCATCGACGGCTGGGACGCGGCGAAGTTCCCGCAGATCCAGCAGCGCTGGGCCGACGGCGACGCCGCGTTCCTGTTCGTCGGGAGCTGGGGCCCGAGCGAGACCCGGGAATACCTGAGCAAGCAGGGCGGGACCAAGGGCATCGCCTACGGCTCGTTCCAGTTCCCGCAGCCGGACGGCGCGACGCACCGGGTCGTCGAGCAGCTTCCGATCGGGTTCGCGGTGACCGCGAAGGCCAAGCACCCCGAGGCCGCCAAGGCGTTCATCGCCTACATGCTCAACAAGGACATTCTTTCCGGCATCCCGGCGGTGGCCGACAACCTGACCCCGCGCGCCGACCTCGCGGTGCCCGACTCGCTCAAGGACGTCAAAGCGGCGCTGGAGTCCGACGCCGAGCACGCGATCTTCATGGACGGCCTCGACGCGCTCGCGGCGGGCAAGTGGGTCGACAACGTGTTCTATCCGCTGAACAACGACCTGCTCAAGGGCAAGATCACCGCCGCGGCGTTCATTGGCGGGCTGGCCGCCAAGCAGGCGGAGTTCTGGAAGACCACGGCCTGATGCCGGTGTCGACCGACGCGGGCGCGCGGGCGTCCGGCGCGCACCTAGCCCGCAAGAAACGCTTGTTCTTCCCGTTTTTCCTGCCCGCCGTGACGTTGTACGTGGTGTTCCTCGTCGTGCCGACGCTGGCGACCGTGGTGCTGGGGTTCACCTCGTGGGCGGGGGCGGGCGACACCCCGGAGTTCACCGGGTTCGCCAACTACGCCGAACTGCTGTCCTCGGACGCGTTCCGGTACTCCTTCCTCAACACCCTGCTCTACATCGTGGCGGGCGGGGTCGGCACGTTCCTGCTGGCGTTCCTGTTCACCATGGTGCTGCGGGAAATGCGCGGCGGGAAGCTTATCCGCGCGATCCTGTTCTTCCCCAACATCGTCGCCCCGGTGGCGCTGGGCATGTTCTTCGGCATCGTGCTGATCTACCGGCCGAACCGTCAGGGCCTGGTCAACCACCTGCTGGAGTCCGTGGGCCTCGACGCGGTGAAGTTCCTCCAGGCCGAGAACGTCACCTGGGTGGTCACCGGGTGCCTGATCTGGGCCAGTTCCGGCTTCTACATCACGATCCTGATGGCCGCGGTCGACCGCATCCCGCCGTATTTGTACGAAGACGCCGACATCGCGGGCGCGACGCCGTGGCAGAAGTTCCGCCACGTCACGCTTCCGCTGACCTGGGACGTGATCGGCGTCGCCGGCGTGCTGTGGACGATCGGCGCGGTCAAGATCTTCGAGTTGGTGTTCGTGCTCGCCGGGCCGGGCACCTACTCGCCGCCGATCCGGGCTTGGACGCTGGGCGTCTACGTCTTCGACCGGTCCTTCGGCACCCAGGGAACGCCGGAGTACGGCATGGCCTGCGCGGCGGCGGTCGTGATGATCCTGCTGGTGTCCGTCCTCGTCGTGCTGCTGCGCAGGCTGATGCGCCGCGACACCATCCAGTACTAGGAGGGACCCGAAATGTCTACTGTGGACTCTCGGGTGTCGGTCGCGCCGCGCAAGCCGCCCCGCAAACCCAAGCCCGCGCCGGGGTCCCGCGGCCTGAGCCCGCTGCGGCTGCTCGGCATGGCGTTCGTCTGGCTGTTCACCGCGGTCAACCTCCTGGTGCTCTACTGGCTGGTGTCGGCGGCGTTCAAGACGCCCATTGAGATTTTCACCAAGCCGTTCGCCCTGCCCGCGCACTGGTTCGAGCGCGGCGACCCGTTCCGCAACTTCGCCTACGCTTGGGACAACGCGGGATTCGGCCGCGCGTTCCTGGTCACCGTGGTCTTGGTCGCGGTGTCGTCGGTGGTCATCGTGCTGGTGTCCGCGCCCGCCGCGTACGCGCTGACCCGGCTGGGCGTGCGCGGCGCGGACGGCATGACGAGCTTCGTCGCGATCGGCATGGGCGTCCCGTTCCAGACGGTCGTGATCCCGCTGTTCATCGGGATGGCCGAGGTGAACCTGACGAACGACCTGTTCGGCATGTTCCTGGTCTACGTGGCGCTTTCCCTGCCGTTCACGGTGTTCCTGCTGACCGGCTTCTTCAAGTCGCTGCCCGACGAGTTGGAGGAGGCCGCCGCGCTCGACGGCGCCTCCCCGCTGCGCACCTTCCGCACGATCATGCTGCCGCTCGCCCGCGGCGGCCTGGTCACCGCGCTGATCCTCAACGCGATCGGGCTGTGGAACGAGACCCTGCTCGCGATCGTGTTCCTCAACGAGAACGCCAACTTCACCCTCGCCCGCGCGCTGTTCGCGTTCAACAGCGCCGCGAGCTACCAGTCGGAGTACGGCGGCCTGATCGCGGGCGTCGCGATCGTGGTGCTGCCGATGCTCGTGCTCTACCTCTTGCTCGCGCGCCGGATCATCACCGGCCTGACCCTCGGCGCGGGCAAGTGAGCGTCTGGAAAGGACAATCATGGCAACGGTCACCTTCGACGGCGCCACCCGCTACTACGCGGGAAGCCCGGTCCCGGCGGTGGACGGGCTGGACCTCGCGGTCGCCGACGGCGAGTTCCTGGTCCTGGTCGGCCCGTCCGGCTGCGGCAAGTCCACCACCCTGCGGATGCTCGCGGGCCTGGAGGGCGTGGACGACGGCGCGATCCGCATCGGCGAGCGCGACGTCACCGACTTGCCGCCCAAGGACCGCGACATCGCCATGGTGTTCCAGAACTACGCGCTCTACCCGCACATGACCGTCGCGGACAATATCGGCTTCCACCTCAAGATCGCGAAAATGCCCAAGGCGGAGCGAGTGGCCCGGGTCCGCGAAGCCGCCGCGCTGCTGGACCTGGAGTCCTATTTGGACCGCAAGCCCGCCAAGCTGTCCGGCGGCCAGCGGCAGCGGGTGGCCATGGGCCGGGCGATCGTCCGCCGCCCCCAGGTGTTCTGCATGGACGAGCCACTGTCCAATTTGGATGCCAAGCTGCGCGTCCAGACCCGCACCCAGATCGCGTCCCTGCAACGGCGTCTCGGCGTGACCACGATCTACGTGACCCACGACCAGGTCGAGGCGATGACCATGGGCGACCGGGTCGCGGTGCTCTCCAACGGGGTCTTGCAGCAGTGCGACACCCCGATCGGCCTGTTCGGCCGCCCCGCCAACCTGTTCGTCGCGGGCTTCATCGGCTCGCCCGCCATGAATCTGATCCCCACCCGGGTCTCCGGCGAGTCCGCGAACGTCGGCGGCACCCAAATCCCCCTGTCCCCGGCCGCCCGCGCCGCCCTGAGCACCGAGAACGTCGTCGTCGGCATCCGCCCCGAAGGCTGGCGAACGCTCCCCGCGGGCGAGGGCATCGCCGCGACGGTCGAGGTAGTCGAAGAACTGGGCAGCGACCAGTACCTCTACTGCTCAGCGGACGCCCCGCACCTCACTCCGGACGGCACGGACCCGCAGCCCATCGCCGTGCGAGCGCCCGGAATGTCCCCCTGGCGCCGCGGCGACAAACTCGGCCTCGCCCCGCACCCTGGCGCGGTCCACCTGTTCGACGCCGAAACCGGCGACCGCCTGCCCGACTGAGAGTTCCTGTGGACGCCCGCAGCGCTCGGTCGGCTCAGACCAACTCGGTTCGCACGACGTCCTGGGAGAGAACCCGCCGGATGTCGGCGAGGTCGCCGTTGTGCCCGGTCTGGCGCCGCAACTCCTTGCGCACTGCCTCGACAATGGTCTCGGAGAGCACGACGGCGGCCAGTGAACGTGGCGACGTGGCCGCCTTCGCCCGCCACAACTCGTCCAGGAGTCTGCGCTTGATGGCTTCTTTGCTGATGTAGAACAGTTCGTCGGCCTTGTGGGCCAGGGGCTTGTCGCCTAGGAGGTCGACCTCCAAAGCCAGGTCCATGACGACCGGCAGGCCGCCGGTCAGGTGCCACACTTGCCATACCTGTCCGTTGGTCAGGATCATCCATTCGACGCCCTCGTTGACCGCATAGGACTGCACCTGTCGCAGATGCCGCGCGCCGAGTTTCTGCGCGCACCGCTTCACCTCGATGAACGCGACCAACTGCTTGTCGATGCGCACGCCGTAGTCGGCGAACTCGCCCTTGACCTGGTATTCGGTGGTCAGGTCGTCGTACTTGTCGAAACCGAGCCCCTCGCACAGGAAGTCGGTCACCAGCAGTCGCGTGTCACCCTCGTTCGCGTCGCGCTCGATGAGGTCTTGCAACGGTTTGGCGAATCGTCGGACAGCCGTGCGCACTCGATCGCGGGCAGCGGTCTCCCATTTGGGCGCTGAACGCTTGGCCGGTTCGCGGACAACCGGGGGAGCGGCAGTCGGAGCCTGCGCCGGAACTGCTTCGGCCTCAGTGTCCGGCCAAGCGGGAGCGATGTTCTCCACCGAATCCTCCTCACGACGTTGTGGCGGTGTCACAGGGAGTCGTTCGAAGTGGCCGATGCGTAACAGGTGACATTGGGGGTGCCAATGGGCTCCCCCAAATGCCGCGCCCTGCCCCTGACTTGTGGCTAATCCCGATTGCGGGAGCGGAAGGCGGCCACGTGGACGCGGTTGGCGCAGCGGGGGGAGCAGAAGCGCTTGGCTCGGTTGGTGGAGCTGTCGAGGTAGTAGTTGCCGCAGTCTTCGGCCGCGCACTGGCCCCAGCGGTCCAAGCCGTGCCGGACGACCGCTTGGGCCAGGCCCCACGCTGACGCCGCGGCGACCTCCGTCGCGGGTGGGGCGTCGGCGTCGGCGACGTGGATGTGCCAGGTGCCGGTGTGGCCGGAGAGGCGGGGGCGGGGCGGGTGGGCGGCCAGCAGGGCGTTGACCCCGGCCAGCACCTGGTCGGGGTCGCCCGCGACGGCGGCGTCGAGGACCGTGCGGGCGTCGGACGCGACTGACCGCAGGACGACGAGGTCTTCCTCGGTCGCCCGGGAAGCCCACCAGGGCTCGTCGTGCAGGGCGGCCCGGAGGGCGGGGACGTCGGCGAGGTCCGTGTTCACCAGGCGGAGTGCGACGTCCAGGTAATCACCGTTGTCCAAGTCCGGTCCTTACGGCTAGCGTGTCAGGGGCGTAAGCAGTAAGAGCACCTTACTGGGAGGGCGGATGGAGCGCGTGCCATTGCGGCAGGTGGCGGGGCTGGCGCTGCCCGCGTTGCCGGTCCTCGCGGCCGAGCCGCTGTACCTGCTGGTCGACACCGCCGTCGTCGGGCATCTCGGCGGGACGGAGCTGGGGGCGCTCGGGGTCGGCGCGATCGTGCTCGCGCAGCTCTCCACGCAGCTCACGTTCCTCTCTTACGGGACCACCGCCCGCGCCGCCCGGCTGCACGGCGCGGGCCGCCGCGACCAGGCCGTGGCCGAAGGGGTGCAGGCCACCTGGCTCGCGCTCGGCGTCGGGGTCCTGCTCGTCGCCCTCGGTCAGTTGCTCGCCCGCCCGGTCGCCGAGGCGCTGGCCGGGCCAGGCGCGGTGGCCGAGGCCGCCGTGGGCTGGCTGCGGATCGCCCTGCTCGGCGTCCCGCTGATCCTGGTGACCCTCGCGGGCAACGGGTGGATGCGCGGCGTCCAGGACACCCGGCGCCCGCTGCGCTATGTCCTGGCGGGCAACGGCGTGTCCGCCGTGCTCTGCCCGCTGCTGGTCGGCGGCTGGGGGTTCGAGGGCTCCGCGGTCGCCAACGTCGCCGGGCAGGTGGTCGCGGGCGCGCTTTTCCTGCGCGCCATCAAGTCCGAGCGCGCGCCGCTGCGGCCGAGGGTCGAGGTGATGCGCGCCCAGCTGGTCCTCGGCCGCGATCTGGTGCTGCGCAGCCTCGCCTTCCAGGCGTGTTTCGTCTCCGCGACCGCGGTCGCCGCCCGCACCTCGGTCGGCGCGGTGGGCGCGCACCAGGTCGTGCTGCAACTGTGGACTTTCCAGGCTCTGGTGCTCGACTCGCTGGCCATCGCCGCCCAGTCGCTGGTCGGGGCGGCACTGGGGGCGGGGAACGACCGGCGCGCCACCGGGCTCGCCCGTCAGCTCTCCGGCTACGGCTTCGCGCTGGGCGTCGTCTTCGCCTTCGGGTTCGCCGCCCTCTCGGGGGTGCTGCCGCAGGTGTTCACCGACGATCCCGTTGTGCTGGCCGAGATCCCGCACGCCTGGTGGTTCTTCGTGGCGCTCCAGCCGATCGGCGGGATCGTGTTCGCCCTCGACGGGGTGCTGCTCGGCGCGGGGGACGCGAAGTTCCTGCGCACGGCGACGCTGCTGGCCGCCGTCGTCGGGTTCCTCCCGCTGGTGTGGCTGTCGTTGGCGTTCGGCTGGGGGCTGGTCGGCATCTGGCTCGGCCTCGCGTTGTTCATGGTGCTGCGCCTGGCGGGCCTGGTGTGGCGCGCGCGTTCGGGGCGCTGGGCGGTTGTCGGCGCCGTGCGCGCCTGACCGTCCATAGTGGACTGTGATCGATCACACGCTTAGCAACGCTAACGATCAAGCGGCCGCGCGCGCTGTAATGGACGGGACCTTCACCGAAGACGGGAGAACGTCAGTGCCTGCCGCCAAGCGCCGAGCGCTGGTGATCTGGGCTACCGCAGCCGCTGTCTACCTGATCGCGGTATTCCACCGCTCGTCCCTGGGCGTCGCCGGATTGCAGGCTGCCGACCGATTCCACCTCAACGCCGCCGCGCTCGGCGCCTTCACAGTGCTGCAGATCGGCGTGTACGCGCTCATGCAGATCCCGACCGGCCTGCTCGTCGACCGCTTCGGCCCGCGCCGGATGCTCACCGCGGCGGCCGTCCTCATGGGACTGGGGCAGGTTCTTTTCGCCGTCGCCACAACGTATCCGCTCGCGCTGGTCGCCCGCGGCGTGCTCGGCCTCGGCGACGCGATGACCTTCGTCAGCGTTCTTCGCCTCATCGCCGCCTACTATCCACCGCGCCGCTACGCCACGTTCGCCGCGATCACCGCGGCGCTGGGCGGCGTGGGAAACCTGGCCGCGACGCTGCCGCTGACCCTCCTGCTCGCCGACGCGGGCTGGACGGCCACCTTCGCCGTCGCGGGTGCGGCCACCGCCTGCTACGCCGCCGTCGTCGCGTGGCGCGTGCGCGACACCCCCGAAGGCGAGCCCGTGCACCGCTCCGAGGCGGTCGGCGCGCGCGAGGTCGCCGACCAGATCCGGCAGGCGTGGCGGGTGGCGGGCACCCGGCTCGGCTTCTGGGTGCACTTCTCAACCATGTTCGCCCCGGCCGTGCTCGGCCTGCTCTGGGGCTTCCCGTACCTGGTGCAGGCGCAGGGCATGTCCGCGGCCGCGGCGGGCGCGGTGCTGAGCCTGCTGGTGGTCGTCGGCATGGTCACCGGGCCGTTCATCGGCGAGTTCATGGGCCGCAGGCCGCAGGCGCGCGTCCCGATGGTCGCGGCCTACCTCGGCGTGGCCATGGTCCTGTGGGGGCTGCTGCTCGGCTGGCCGGGCGGGGTCGCGCCCGCGCCGCTGGTCGTGGTCGCCTTCGGCGTGTTCTCCGTCGGTGCCCCGCTGTCCGGGGTCGCGTTCGCGCTGGCCCGCGACTACAACCCGATCCGCCGCGTCGGCACCGCGACCGGGCTGGTCAACGTCGGCGGGTTCACCGCGGTCACCATCACCGCGTTCGGCATCGGCGTGCTGCTCGGCGGCGACGCGGCCAGCGCGGACGCGGACGCGTTCCGGGTCGCGTTCCTCGCCGTGGCCGCCGTGCTGCTGCTCGGGTCGTGGCGCACCCTGGTGTGGTGGCGGCGGGCGCGGGCGGCGGTGTTCGCCGCCGACGCCCGAGGCGAGGCCGTCCCGGTCCAGATCCGGCGCCGGACCTGGGACATCCCGGCGCGAACGCGAACCGAAACCGTCTGAGCCTAAGATTGCCGCTCGTGTCCCGACCCCAGTCCCGCCCCACCGTCCCACCCGGCCTCGTCGTCGTCGACAAGGCGCCCGGCATGACCTCGCACGATGTCGTCGCCCGGGTCCGCCGGATCATCGGCACCCGCAAGGTCGGCCACGCGGGCACCCTCGACCCGATGGCCACCGGCGTGCTGGTGCTCGGCGTCGAGCGGGCCACCAAGCTGCTGGGACACCTCGCCCTCGACCGCAAGGTCTACCTCGCCACCATCCGGCTCGGCGCGGCCACCACCACCGACGACGCCGAGGGCGAGTTCCTGGGCGCGCCCGACCCCGCCGCGCTCGCCGCGGTCACCGACGAGGCCATCGCCGCGGGCATCGCCGCGCTGACCGGCCCGATCGAGCAGGTCCCGAGTTCGGTCAGCGCGGTCAAGATCGAGGGCAAGCGGGCCTACGCGCGCGTCCGCGCCGGTGAGGACGTCCAGATCCCCGCCCGCCCGGTCACCGTCCACCGCTTCGACCTGCTCGCCGCAACCCGCGCCGAGACCGCGATCGACCTCGACGTCATGGTCGACTGCTCGTCGGGCACCTACGTCCGCGCGCTCGCCCGCGACCTCGGCGCCGACCTCGGCGTCGGCGGCCACCTCGCCGCCCTGCGCCGCACCACGGTCGGCCCGTTCGACCTGCGCGTCGCGCGGACCCTGGAGCGGCTGGAGGAGGAGCCCGGCCTGTCGCTGGACCTCGACGCCGCCGTGGCCGCCGCGTTCCCGCGCCGCGACCTCGACCGGGTCGAGACGATCGCGCTGGCGCACGGCAAACGGCTGCCCGCCGCGGGCATCGCGGGCACCTACGGCATCTTCGACCCGGCAGGCAAGGCGGTCGCGCTGGGCGTGGACGAGGGCAAGACCGCGCGGGCGCTGGTCGCGCTCAACGTGTCCTGACCCACCCTGTCCCGACTAGATCCACCAACTAGGCTACGAGCCGTGCAGCGTTGGCGCGGTCTCGCGGACCTACCCGGTGGCTGGGGTCGCTGTGTGGCGACCATCGGCGTGTTCGACGGAGTCCACCGCGGACACCAGGAGCTGATCGCCCGCGCGGTGCGGCTCGCGCGGGAGCGGGACGTGCCCAGCGTGGTGCTCACCTTCGACCCGCACCCCGCCGAGGTGGTGCGCCCGGGCAGCCACCCGGCGCAGCTGACCACGTTGCGCCGCAAGGCCGAACTGGTCGAGAGCCTGGGCGTGGACGTGTTCTGCGTGCTGCCGTTCACCCCGGAACTGTCCAAAGTGCCCGCAGACGAGTTCGTGCACGAGGTGCTGGTCGAGCGGCTGCACGTGGCCGCGGTCGTGGTGGGGGAGAACTTCACCTTCGGCAACCGCGCCGTGGGCAACGTCGACCTGCTGACCACCCTGGGCCACCGGTTCGGCTTCGCCACCGAGGGCGCGAAGCTGGTCACCGCGGACTCGCCAGGCGACATCACCTTCTCCTCGACCTACATCCGCGCCTGCATCGACGCGGGCGACGTGCGCGCCGCAGCCGCCGCGCTTGGCCGCCCGCACCGGCTGGAGGGCATCGTCGTGCGCGGCGACGGCCGCGGCCACGAACTCGGCTTCCCGACCGCCAACCTGTCCACCCCCCGCTTCGCCGCCGTCCCCGCCGACGGCGTCTACGCCTGCCGGTTCACGCTGCTCACCGCGCACGGCCGGGAGCCGCTGACCGCCGCTGTCTCTGTCGGCACCAACCCGACGTTCTCTGGCCGCGAGCGCCGCGTCGAGGCGTTCGTCCTCGACGTGGACGAGGACTTCTACGGCCAGCGCGTCGCGCTCGACTTCGTGGAGCGCCTGCGCGCCATGGAGAAGTACCCCTCCAGCGAGGCGCTGGTCGAGCAGATGCACCGCGACGTCGCCCGCACCCGCGAGCTGATCGATGGCCCCGCCTCCTGACCCGACGCGCGCCCGCTGTTGATCCACCTTCGCCGTTCGGTCACCCTGGTGGGATCGGGCTGGCAAGATACGGCGGAGGTCACACGGCGTATCAGGGGAGAGGCGAAGGTGGAGGACCACAAAATCGTCCAGCGGAACATCGCGCTGCAACGCGAGTGGTACGGCGAGCCGTTGGGGGACCGGGTCCGCAGGCTGGTCGTCGCCTTCGACGTCTCCCAGGCCAACCTCGCCGACGTGCTGGGCATCAGCGCCCCGATGCTGAGCCAGGTCATGAGCGGCAGACGCGCCAAGATCGGCAACCCGGCGGTGCTGGCCCGGCTGATCATGCTGGAACGCAAGATCCTAACCCCCGAGGTCGCCTCCGGCCGCCGCGAGGCCCTGCAGAACGCCCTCGACGACGTCCGCGCCTCCAAACCCGCCGTGACCAGGGACAACCTGCCCGTCGACGTGGGCCGCAGCGCGATCATGGCGCTGCGGCGGCTGGCCTCCCCGGAAGACCTCACCGAGGCGGCCGGGCTGCTCGACCAGCGCTTCCCCGAACTCGCCGAGCTGCTGCGCCGGGCGGGCAAGCGCCGGTGACCCGGCTGTTCAGCGCGCTGCCGCTGCCGGACGCCGCCGCTGACCACCTGGCCGATCACCTGGCCGACCGGCTGCCCGCCGCGCCGAGCGGGCTGCGCCTCGTCCCGCGCGAGCGGTGGCACATCACGGTGGGCTTCTACGGCGAGGACGACCCCGACCAGCGGGCCGCCCGCCTCCACGAACGGGTGAAAAATCTGCGCGCGCCGCGCCTCGCGCTGGCGGGTTCGGGCACCTTTTCCGGCGTCTGCTGGCTGGGCGTGGACACCGACGGTCCGGCGCTGAGCGCGCTCGCCGTGGCCGCCGACGCCGCCGCGGGCGGCCACGCGCGCTACACCCCGCACCTGACCGTCGCCCGGTGCCCCCAAGGCAGTCCCCTGGCCGAGGGCATGGCGCGTGCGCTGCGTGACTACCGGGGACCGGAGTGGACGGCGGGGGAACTGGTCCTGTTCCGCAGCGAACTCGGCCCGGCGGGCCCGGTGCACACGCCGGTTGACCAGGTCACGCTCCGCACGACCGGGTGAGACACGCGGACCTGCTAGCCTTGGTGTTTGGGTCCGGCTGCAGTCCGTGGCGGCCGTGACCGACTAACCCGGGCCAAGACAGTCCCCGGGCCGCACGGGACGCACATATGAGGAGATGACGAGTGGCGCTGTCCACCGAGCAGAAGAAGTCGATCCTGACCGAGTACGGCGTGCACGACTCGGACACCGGATCCCCCGAGGCCCAGATCGCGCTGCTGACCAAGCGCATCAAGGACCTCACCGAGCACCTCAAGCAGCACAAGCACGACCACCACTCGCGTCGTGGCCTGCTGCTGCTGGTCGGCCGCCGCAGGCGGCTGCTCAACTACCTGACCAAGGTGGACATCGAGCGCTACCGGTCGCTGATCCAGCGACTCGGCCTGCGCCGATAGCGTGTCCCTGGGGGGAGCGGCCTCGGCCGCTCCCCCCAGGTCCATAACCGAATAACGCACGAAGACAGCAAAGACGACAGGGCGAGCACGCCGCGCACACGGGACCAGTTCGCCGGTCCTCGGTAGTGGTTCCCGGGCACAGCCGACCGACACACACGGTGTCGAGTGGCCCCGGGGACTTCGATCGAAGACCGGCCTCGTCCGAACCGCGACCCCGTGCCCGGGTTGCGCGCTCGCCCTAAGACGAGGAGTACCGATTACATGACAGACAACACCGTGCACGAGTCGACAGCCGTCATCGACAACGGCAAGTACGGCACGCGCACCATCCGATTCGAGACCGGGCGCCTCGCCCGGCAGGCCGCGGGAAGTGTCGTGGCCTACCTCGACGAGGACACCATGCTTCTCTCGGCGACCACCGCCTCGAAGCAGCCCAAGGAGCACTTCGACTTCTTCCCGCTGACAGTGGACGTCGAGGAGCGCATGTACGCCGTGGGCCGCATCCCCGGCGCGTTCTTCCGCCGCGAGGGCCGTCCGTCCACCGACGCGGTCCTGACCTGCCGCCTGATCGACCGCCCGCTGCGCCCGTCCTTCGTGGACGGCCTGCGCAACGAGATCCAGGTCGTCATCACCGTGCAGAGCCTCAACCCGCAGGACCTCTACGACGTGGTGGCCATCAACGCCGCCTCGGCGTCCACCCAACTCGCCGGGCTGCCCTTCTCGGGCCCCATCGGCGGCGTCCGGGTCGCGCTGATCGAGGGCCAGTGGGTCGCGTTCCCGACCCACGAGCAGCTTGAGAAGGCCGTGTTCGACATGGTCGTCGCGGGCCGGGTCGTCGGCAGCGACGTCGCGATCATGATGGTCGAGGCCGAGGCGACCGAGAATGTCATCGACCTCGTCGCCGCTGGCGCCACCGCGCCCACCGAAGAGATCGTCGCTTCCGGCCTGGAGGCCGCGAAGCCGTTCATCAAGGTCCTCTGCGACGCGCAGGCGGAGCTGGCGGGCAACGCCGCCAAGCCCACCCGCGACTACCCGACCTTCCCGGCCTACCAGCCCGACGCCTATGAGGCCGTCGAGCAGGCCGTCACCGAGGAGCTGGCGCAGGCGCTGACCATCGGCGACAAGCAGGAGCGCGAGACGCGCCTGGACGAGGTCAAGGCGCTGTGCCTGGAGAAGGTCGGCGCGGTCGTGGGGGGCGCGTTCGACGGCCGCGAGAAGGAGATCGGCGCGGCGTTCCGCTCGCTGAACAAGAAGCTGGTCCGCCAGCGCATCCTGCGCGACAAGGTCCGCATCGACGGCCGCGGCCTGACCGACATCCGCGGCCTGTCCGCCGAGGTCGCGCTCATCCCGCGCGCGCACGGCTCGGCGCTGTTCGAGCGCGGCGAGACCCAGATCCTGGGTGTCACCACGCTGAACATGCTCCGCCTGGAACAGCAGATCGACTCGCTGTCCCCGGAGACGCACAAGCGCTACATGCACCACTACAACTTCCCGCCGTTCTCCACCGGCGAGACCGGCCGCGTCGGCTCGCCGAAGCGGCGCGAGATCGGCCATGGCGCGCTCGCCGAGCGGGCCCTGGTGCCGGTGCTGCCCAAGCGCGACGAGTTCCCCTACGCGATCCGCCAGGTCTCCGAGGCGCTCAGCTCCAACGGCTCCACCTCGATGGGCTCGGTCTGCGCGTCCACGATGTCGCTGCTCAACGCCGGTGTGCCGCTCAAGGCCCCGGTGTCGGGCATCGCGATGGGCCTGGTGTCCGACGAGGTCGATGGTGAGACGCGCTACGTCGCGCTGACCGACATCCTCGGCGCCGAGGACGCCTTCGGCGACATGGACTTCAAGGTCGCGGGCACCCGCGAGTTCGTCACCGCCCTGCAGCTGGACACCAAGCTCGACGGCATCCCGTCCGACGTGCTGGCCCAGGCGCTCGACCAGGCGCGCGACGCCCGGTACACCATCCTGGAGGTCATGGCCGAGGCCATCGACGGCCCGGACGAGATGAGTCCCTACTCGCCTCGCGTCACCAGCGTGAAGATCCCGGTCGACAAGATCGGCGAGGTCATCGGCCCGAAGGGCAAGATGATCAACTCGATCACCGAGCAGACCGGCGCCGACATCTCCATCGAGGACGACGGCACGATCTACGTCGGCGCGGCGGACGGCCCGTCGGCCGAGGCGGCGATCGACCTGATCAACGCCATCGCCAACCCGCAGCTGCCCAAGGTCGGCGAGCGCTTCCTGGGCACGGTCGTCAAGACCGCCGCCTTCGGCGCGTTCGTGTCCCTGCTGCCGGGCAAGGACGGCCTGGTGCACATTTCCAAGCTGGGCAACGGAAAGCGCATCAGCAAGGTCGAGGACGTGGTCAAGGTCGGCGACAAGCTCCGGGTGGAGATCGCCGACATCGACCAGCGCGGCAAGATCAGCCTGGTCCTGGTCGACGAGGAGAGCGCGCCCGCGGCGGACGCGCCCGCCGAGGCGGCTCCCGCCCAGTGACACTCAGTTCCACGGTGACGGCCGCGGGCGCCTCGGGCGCTCGCGGCCGTTCCGCGCCCCCCGTGAAAGGCCACCTGCAGAAGCCCGGCAGCACGGTCGTGCTGGAGCGGTCCGGGGAGGCCGAGGTCAAGCGCACGCTGCTGCCCGGCGGCCTGCGCGTGATCACCGAGCATGTTCCCGGCGTGCGGTCGGCCGCGGTCGGGATCTGGGTCGCGGTCGGTTCCCGCGACGAGCCCAACTCCGTCGCGGGCGCCGCGCACTACCTTGAGCACCTGCTGTTCAAGGGGACCGCGAAGCGCTCCGCGGCGCGCATCGCCGAGGAGATCGACGCGGTCGGCGGCGAGCTGAACGCGTTCACCGCCAAAGAGCACACCTGCTACTACGCGCACGTCATCGACGAGGACCTGCCGCTGGCGATGGACCTGGTGTCCGATGTGGTCTTCGACGCGCTGTGCGCGGAGTCCGATGTGGAGACCGAGCGCGGCGTCGTCCTGGAAGAGATCGCCATGCGCGACGACGACCCCGAAGACCTGCTGCACGACGCGTTCTGCAGCGCGCTGCTCGCCGACCACCCGCTGGGCAGGCCGGTGCTGGGGTCCGAGGAGTCGATCACCGCGATGACCCGGACCGCGCTCAACGGCTTCTACCGGCGCCGCTACACCATGCCCAAGATGGTCCTGTCGGTCGCGGGCAACGTCAGCCACCGGCAGGTGCTTTCCCTGGTGCGCAAGGCTTTGCGCGACCGCCTCGTCGGCGACCGCGCGCCAGCCGCCCCGCGCACGGGCCGCGCCAGGATCGGCAACTCGCCTCGGCTGGTGCTGCACAGCGACGACACCGAGCAGGCGCACATGATGCTCGGCGTGCGCGCCCTCGACCGGCACGACGACCGCCGGTTCACCCTGAACGTGCTCAACGCCGCGCTCGGCGGCGGCATGAGTTCCCGGTTGTTCCAAGAGGTCCGCGAGCGCCGGGGCTTGGCGTACCAGGTGTACTCGTCGGTCGCGGCCTACGCCGACACCGGCCACCTGTCCATTTACACCGGCTGCCAGCCCGACCGCCTCGGCGAGGTGGCGGGCGTGGTGCGCGAGGTCCTGCGCGAGGTCGCCCGCGACGGCTTCACCGACGCCGAGGTCGCGCGCGGCAAGGGCCAGCTGCGCGGCGGGCTCGTGCTGGGCTTGGAGGACACCAGCTCCCGCATGTCGCGCATCGGGAAGGGCGAGCTGGCCTACGCCGACTACCTGACCGTCGAGCAGACCTTGGAGCGCATCGAGGCGGTCACCGCGGAGCAGGTGGCCGCGCTCGCCGCGGACCTGCTGACCCGGCCGCTCGCCGCCGCCGTGGTCGGCCCCTACGCTCACACCGACGATGTGCCGGTTCAACTCCACGAGGTGAGCAAGTGACCACCAGGTCGGAACAAAACCCCATCCGCGTCGGCGTCCTCGGCGCCCGCGGCCGGATGGGCGCCGAAGTGTGCCGTGCGGTGGAAGCCGCGGGCGACATGGAGGTAGTCGCCATGGTCGACACCGGCGACTGGATGTTCGACATAGCCGACGCGGGCGCCGAGGTCGTGGTCGACTTCACCCACCCCGACGTGGTCATGGACAACCTGCGTTTCTGCATCGACCAGGACATCCGCAGCGTCGTCGGCACCAGCGGCTTCGATGAGACCAAACTGGCCACCGTCGCCCAGTGGCTGGAGCCCAAACCGGAACTGGGCGTCCTCATCGCCCCCAACTTCGCCCTGGGCGCGGTCCTGTCCATGCGCTTCGCCCAACTGGCCGCGAAGTACTACGACACCGTGGAAATCATCGAACTCCACCACAACCGCAAAGCCGACGCCCCTTCCGGCACCGCCGCCCACACCGCCCGCCTCATCGCCAAGGCCCGCGAAGAAGCAAACCTGGGCGAAATCCCAGACGCCACCACCTCCGACCCCACCGGAGCCCGAGGCGGCCAAGTGGACGACATCCGAATCCACTCAGTCCGCCTAGGCGGCCTAGTAGCCCACCAAGAAGTCCTCTTCGGCGGCGAAGGCGAAACCCTCACCATCCGCCACGACTCCCTAGACCGAAAATCCTTCATGCCCGGCGTCCTCCACGGCGTCCGAGCTATCCTCGACCACCAGGGTTTGGTAGTAGGCCTGGAAAACCTCCTGGACCTATAACCTCCACCCCCACCGAGCCCCGCTAGGCACCACACCACACGCCTTCAAACCGCGCCCAGGCCGAACCACCCCTGCCAGAGGCTCACCAGGTGCTCGATGGTGCGGAACGAGCAGCAGCACAAGCGAACCTGCCCCCCACGAAGCCCCACCCGACCCTGCCAGGTGCTCGATGGGGTGGAGTGGTTTCTTTGGGGGTGAAGGAAGATCCCTAAACTTGCCGTGGTCGTGGGGCCGAAGGCTC
>NZ_JBVJIN010000077.1:0-22072 GCF_055586285.1 Actinokineospora sp. NPDC051303 | reverse complement strand
CCCCCCCCCCCCCCCCCCCCCCCCCCCCCCCCCCCCCCCCCCCCCCCCCCCCCCCCCCCCCCCCCCCCCCCCCCCCCCCCCCCCCCCCCCCCGGGTCTGTGCTGTTAGCCGCGCGGCTTCTCGCGCATCTCGTAGGTCTCGATCATGTCGCCGACCCGCAGGTCGTTGTACGAGCCCAGGGTAAGACCGCACTCGAAGCCCTCGCGGACCTCGGTGGCGTCGTCCTTGAACCGGCGCAGCGAGCTGATCGGCAGACCCTCCTGGACCACGACGTTGTCGCGGATCAGGCGGGCCTTGGTGTTGCGGCGGATCTCACCGGAGACCACCATGCAACCGGCGATCGTGCCGACCTTGGAGGAGCGGAACACCTCGCGGACCTCGGCGCGGCCGAGCTCCACCTCCTCGTAGATGGGCTTGAGCATGCCCTTGAGGGCCGCCTCGATCTCGTCGATGGCCTGGTAGATCACCGAGTAGTAGCGGACATCGATGCCCTCGCGGTTGGCCAGCTCGGTGGCCTTGCCCTCCGCGCGGACGTTGAAGCCGATCACGATGATGTTGTCCGCGATCGCCAGGTTGATGTCGCCCTCGGTGATGCCGCCGACGCCGCGGTGGATGACCCGCAGCTCGACCTCGTCGCCGACGTCGATCTTCGTGAGCGCGTCCTCCAGTGCCTCGACGGTACCGGAGTTGTCGCCCTTGATGATCAGGTTGAGCTGGCTGGTCTCCTTGAGCGCCGCGTCCAGGTCCTCCAGGCTGATGCGCTTGCGCTTCTGCGCGTTCTGCGCGGCCCGGGTCCTGGCGGACCGGCGCTCGGCGATCTGCCGGGCGGTGCGGTCCTCCTCGACCACGAGGAACGTGTCGCCCGCGCCGGGCACCGAGGTGAACCCGATGACCTGCACCGGCCGCGACGGGGTCGCCTCGGTGATGTCCTCGTTGAACTCGTCCACCATCCGGCGCACGCGGCCGTAGGCGTCGCCAGCGACGATCGAGTCGCCGACGCGCAGCGTGCCGCGCTGCACCAGCACCGTGGCGACCGGACCGCGACCGCGGTCGAGGTGCGCCTCGATGGCCACGCCCTGGGCCTCCATGTCCGGGTTGGCCCGCAGGTCCAGCGCCGCGTCCGCGGTCAGCAGGATCGCCTCAAGCAGCCCGTCGATGTTGATGCCCTGCTTGGCGGAGATGTCGACGAACATCGTGTCGCCGCCGTACTCCTCGGCCACCAGCCCGTACTCGGTGAGCTGCTGGCGGATCTTCTGCGGGTTGGCGCCTTCCTTGTCGATCTTGTTGACCGCGACCACGATCGGCACGTCCGCCGCCTGGGCGTGGTTGATCGCCTCCACCGTCTGCGGCATGACGCCGTCGTCGGCGGCGACCACGATCACCGCGATGTCGGTGGCCTGCGCGCCGCGGGCACGCATGGCGGTGAACGCCTCGTGACCGGGGGTGTCGATGAAGGTGATCAGGCGCTCGACACCCTCCAGCTCACTGGCGACCTGGTAGGCGCCGATGTGCTGGGTGATGCCGCCCGCTTCGCCCTCGTGCACCGTCGTCTTGCGGATGGTGTCGAGGAGGCGGGTCTTACCGTGGTCGACGTGACCCATGACGGTCACGACCGGCGGGCGGGCCTGCAGGTCGGTCTCGTCACCGGCGTCCTCGCCGTAGCTGATCTTGAAGGAGTCCAGCAGCTCGCGGTCTTCTTCCTCGGGGCTGACCACCTGGACCTGGTAGTTCATCTCCGAGCCGAGCAGCTCCAGCACCTCGTCGGTGACCGACTGGGTGGCCGTGACCATCTCGCCGAGGTGGAACAGCACCTGCACCAGCGAGGCCGGGTTGGCGTTGATCTTGTCGGCGAAGTCGGTCAGCGAGGCGCCACGGGCCAGCCGGATCGTCTCGCCGTTGCCCTTGGGCAGGCGGACGCCGCCGACGCTGGGCGCCTGCATGTTGTCCATGTACTCTTGGCGCTTCTGCCGCTTCGACTTGCGGCCACGCCGGGACGGGCCGCCGGGACGGCCGAACGCGCCCGCCGCGCCACCACGGCCGCCGCCGCCACCGGGACGGCCACCGCCGCCACGGAAGCCACCGCCACCGCCTGCCGGAGCACCGCCGCCACCACCGCCGCCGGGACGGAAGCCACCGCCACCGCCAGCGCCGCCGCCACCGGGACCACCGCGGAAACCACCGCCGCCGCCACCGGGACCACCGCCGGGGCCGCCGCGGAAACCGCCGCCGCCACCACCGCCGGGACCACCGCGCGGCGCGCCGCCGGGGCCGCCACGCGGGCCGCCGGGACCGCCACCGGGACCACCGCGACCGCCGCCCGCCGGACGAGCCGGACGGGGCGGCATCATGCCGGGGTTGGGCCGAGGCGGCATGTTGCCCGGGTTCGGGCCGCCGGAGGGACGCGGACCGCCGGGAGCGCGGTCACCGCGGGGCGCGCCCGCGGGACGGCCCTCGCCGGGCCGGGCCGGACGGTCGCCGCCGGGGGCTCCGCCACCCGAGGGACCGCCCTGGCCGCCGGGCCGGGGCCCGCCGCCGGGACGCGGGGCGGGCGCGCCGCCGCCGACGCCGAACGGGTTGTTGCCGGGCCGCGGCGCGCGCGGACCGGGCTTCGGGGACTGCGTCCTCGGCGGGACGACCGAGCCGCCCTGCTGCGCCGCCGCGGGCCGTTCCTGCTTGGGCGCGGGCTTGGGCGCGGGCGGAGCCGGGGTCGGCGTCGCGGGCTTGGGCTGCTCCTGCCGCGGCGCGGGCGCCGGAGCGGGGGCCGCGGCCGCGGGCTGCTCGCGCACCGGCTCCGGGCGCGGCGCGGGCTTCGGACCCGGCTTGGGGCCGGGCAGGAAGCCGGGCTTGGGCACGCTGGTCGGCGCCTGCGTCGGCGCGCTGGGCGCTGGCGTCGGGGCGCCGCCGCCTGCCGGGGCGGCCGGGGCGGACTGCTCCGGTCGCGGCATCGGCGGGCGCGGAGCGGGCTTCGGGCCCGGCCGCGGACCGTTGGACCGCGACTCTCCCTTGCCTGGATAGGCATCCCGCAACCTGCGGGCTACCGGCGCCTCCACGGTGGAGGACGCAGATTTCACGAACTCGCCCATGTCCTTCAACTTGGCGAGTACATCCTTGCTGGTGACTCCGAGCTCCTTTGCCAGCTCGTGCACACGGGCCTTGCCTGCCACTGCTCTCCTCGTCTGATGAGGCCGGCGGCAGTCCCGTCGACCTCGTCCTATCGTCGCGCGTTCATGTCTTCAGCTTCACGGCTGACTCATGACGGGTCGACCTGCTTCCTGTGTCTTCCTCGGAGCGGGATTTCCCCGCCCCACCATTGCCTGCGAGCCGTTCGATCTCCGCTCGCAGACCCTCCACGCCGACCGTCCCCTGGACCCGTAGGGCCCGGGAGAACGCCCGCCGCTTCTCGGCCTTTGCCAGACACCCGGCGTCGGGGTGCACCCACGCGCCCCGGCCCGGCATCCGACGTCGCGGGTCGGGGACCGCGTCCCCGTCCGCGAACACCACTCGCAGCAATTCCGTGTCCGCCGCCCGCACGCGGCATCCCACGCACGTCCGCACGGGGCCGGAGCCACGAGGGCGAGCGGGAGCCGCGATCTGGCGATGAACCATCGGAAGTCTATCTTGTCAGGCTCAGTCAGCAGAACCGGATACCGGCGCGGCCTGCGCTCCGGCCGCGGCGTCGCTGCGGATATCGATGCGCCAGCCGGTCAGCCGCGCGGCCAGTCGGGCGTTCTGCCCCTCCTTGCCGATCGCCAGCGAGAGCTGGAAGTCGGGCACCACCACCCGGGCGGTCTTGGCACGCTCGTCGACCACCGTGACCGAGACGACCTTGGCGGGCGAGAGCGCGTTGCCGACGAAGGTCGCCGGGTCGTCGGACCAGTCGATGATGTCGATCTTCTCTCCGGCCAGCTCGCTCATCACGTTGCGCACCCGGGCGCCCATCGGGCCGATGCAGGCACCCTTGGCGTTGACCCCGGGGACGGTCGTGCGGACCGCGATCTTCGAGCGGTGCCCCGCCTCGCGGGCCACCGCCGGAATCTCGACGGTGCCGTCGTTGATCTCCGGGACCTCAAGCGCGAACAGCCTGCGCACGAGATTGGGGTGCGTACGGGACAACGTGATTTGCGGCCCGCGTGTTCCCCGGGCGACGCCGACGACGTAGCACTTGATCCGGGTGCCGTGCTCGTAGCTCTCGCCGGGCACCTGCTCGACCGCGGGCAGCACGCCCTCGGTGTCGCCGACCTGCACCACGACCATGCCGCGCGAGTTGGCCCGGGTGTCGCGCTGGACGACCCCGGCGACGATCTCGCCCTCCTTGGCGGAGAACTCGCCGAAGGTGCGCTCGTGCTCGGCGTCGCGCAGCCGCTGCAGGATGACCTGGCGCGCGGTGGTCGCCGCGATCCGGCCGAAGCCCTCGGGGGTGTCGTCCCACTCGTCCTCGACCTGGCCGTCGGGGCCGGTGGTGAAGGCCAGCACCCGGACCAGGCCGGTGCGCCGGTCGATGTCGATGCGCGCGTGCGGCTGGTGCCCCTCGGTGTGCTTGTAGGCGGTCAGGAGAGCGGTCTCGATCGCCTCGATGACCGTCTCGAACGGAATGTCCTTGTCGCGCTCGATCGCCCGCAGCGCGGCGATGTCAACGTTCATCGCGCGTCCTCCTCGTCACCGGATGCACGACCTTCGAGCATCGCCATGTCCGCCGCTGGCGGCTGCTTGAACTCCACTTCGACCACGGCCCGCGCGACGTCGGCGTAGCGCACCCGGCGCAGCGCGCCGTCGACAAGC
The DNA here is from genome assembly GCF_055586285.1 of Actinokineospora sp. NPDC051303. Taxonomy (NCBI): domain Bacteria; kingdom Bacillati; phylum Actinomycetota; class Actinomycetes; order Pseudonocardiales; family Pseudonocardiaceae; genus Actinokineospora; species Actinokineospora sp. NPDC051303. The sequence goes on along the minus strand of NZ_JBVJIN010000077.1, from coordinate 17,293 downwards.
AGCTCGACCCCGCCCTCGGGGTCCGGGTCGGCCGAGCCGACGCGCCCGGTGAACTCGGTTCCCTCGATCGGGCGAACTTTGACCAGCCGCAGCCGCGCGCGCCGCCAGTGGCGGGGGCGGGTCAGCGGGCGGTCGACACCCGGGGAGGTGACCTCAAGGGTATAGGGCCCGCCGAGGACCGCGTCGTGCTCGTCGAGCACCGCGGACACCGCCCGGCTGACCACGGCGACCTCGTCCAGGCCGACCCCGTCGTCGCCGTCGACCACGACCTTCACCAGCCGCCTGCGCCCGGCCTGGGCGACGTCGAGCTGCTCAAGCTCGAACCCGGTCTCCGCGATCGCCCCGGCCACGATCGGCTCCAGCGCCGCGGCGACGGGGTCGCCGGGCGGTGGGTTCGTCGCGGAGTCGCGATGTCCCTGGTTGGCCACCTTGGCCGCTCCCTGTTCTGGTCGATGGTGCGATTGTCTGCCGGTCGGCGGTACCCACGCCGACCGTGGTCACCTAGCGTATCTCGCCGCCGCGCGCCAGGCCGCCGCAGGCGATCATCCGCGGGCTGCCGTGCTCCGTTCGCGCGGCCTGGCAGGATGACGCACCGTGAGCACACCCCCGCTGACCCGACGCGCGCTGTTCCGCGCCGCGGCGGCCGTCGCGGTCGCCGCGCCGCTGGTCGCCTGCACCACGGGCCCCGACGGCCCGCCGCCACCGGACCCGCTGGTCGAGCTGGCCGCCCGCGCCCGCGCCGACGCGGCGCTGGCCACCGCGATCGCGGCCGCGACGCCCGCGCTGGCCGCCGCGGCCACCGAGGTGGCCCAGGCGCGCGGCGAGCACGCCGAGGTCTTGCAGCGGGAGGTCGACCGGGAGCGCCCGCCCACGAGCAGCGCGGCCCCCAGCGCGACAACCACCCCGCCGCCCACCCCGCCCGCGGACGCCGCGGCGGCGAAGAAGGCGCTGACCGAGGGCCTGGCGGCCGCGGAGCAGCAGGCCGCGGCCGTGGTGGCGACCGTGCCCCGCTACCGGGCGGGCATGGTCGGCTCGGTCGCCGCGGCCTGCGCGAGCCTGCGGGAGGTGCTGACGTGAGCCAGCCCGCGCACGAGTCACCGGCACGCGAACCCTTGGCGCGGCGCGCGGGCGCGCGCGGCCACCGTGAGACCGGACGAGTGAGGTGGTCCAGTGAGCCGTCAAGAACCGACTGAGCAGGCGCAGCCGACGAGCGTGGCGGCCTCGCGTCCGCCGCTGCCGGAGGACACCCTGGTCGCCGTGCAGCAGGCGCTCGGCGCCGAGCACGCGGCGGTGTGGGCCTACGGGCTGGTCAGCGCGTTCCTGCCCGCCTCGTTCGACAAGCCGATCGGCGAGGGCGCGACGGCGCACCGCGCGCGCCGGGACGCCACGGCGCGGCTGCTGGGCGCGGCGGGCGCGGTCCCCGAGCCTGCTGAGCCCGCGTATCTGCCGCCGCAGCCGGTGACCGACCAGGCTTCGGCGCTGGCGCTGCTGGTGAGCGCGGAGCAGGACGGCACGGTCGCCTGGCGCGCGGTCTTGGAGCGCACGGACGACGCGGATGTCCGCAAGAACGCGGCGGATGCGCTTACCGAGTCGGCGGTACGGGCGACACGGTGGCGGAAAGCGGCTGGTGTCAGTCCGGCGACACCGGCGATGCCGGGACAGGCCTGAGTTCAGCGGGCAAAGCCGTCGCTGAGTCTGATGGCGTCCGCGCACACGTCGTCCAGCAGCTTTTCCGCGTTCGGGTCGCCCTTGTAGGCCTTGCTGTTCGTGGGGAAATCGCCTTCCACGATGACGACAGCTGTTCCCTCACTTTTCACGAAATAGCCATCATTGGCACTGAGCGACGTCAATCCGGGAACAGCGACGAGCTTGCTGCGGACCACGTCGTTGACATTGCCGGTGTTCGACCTCTCGGACAGGTCGCGCAACGCCTGCGCGTCCGCGGCGGAACGCATGTCGACTCTGGCCACGGACACCAGGATGTCTTTGTTCTCCACGGTCGTCTTGTACAGCCCTCTGGTCAGCGACACACAGGGCGTCTGCTGGAAGAACGCCTGCACCTGGTTGTACGAGTGCGCGAGGCAGTCGGTGTCCGTGCGCGGCCCGGGCAGGCCCTCGTGCGGGGTGAACTGGTACCGGCCGGACGACGCGCTCGTTTTCGGGCCAGCGGACTGACTGGGCCCGGCGACGTCGCCGCCGTCGTCCTGGATCTGGTTCCACACCAGCCCGGCGACCACCCCGACCGCGATCAGCCCGGCGATCCGCAGCGCCCAGACCAGCCCGGGACGCCGGTCGGATGCCGTCGGCTGCTCGTCGCCATGGGTGAACGGGAGCGGTTCCGGCCGCGGCGGCCCACCGGTGACCCGCGGAATCCAGGTCGTTTCATCCGCGTCGCTCTCACGCCCTGGTCTCGGCGGCTGCACTGGATGATGTGGGGACGACATGCCGGTTACGATAAACCCCGGACCACCCGTTCGGGTTCGTCGCCCTGTGATCTTGCGCGGGCCGCGCCGCGCCGCGATATGCCCGCGAAAACCCGATTTCCGCCACCCCGCGGCCCCCACAGCCAAAGCCCACCCGCGCCCTGGGGGACCATCCCTGAGCCATTCTATCGGCCCAGGTCAGCGCGGGGAAGAGGACGCGGCCCGCCTGTGGATAACTCCGGCGCGGCGAATCAGCGGCGATCACCCGTGAGGGCGTGGACCGCAACGGCCACGTCTTCCGCGGTGTTGTAGATGTGGCAGGCGAGCCGGGCGCGGCCCGCGCGGACAGCGCAGCGGATGCCCGCGGCGGCGAGGCGGTCGGCGGCGTCGGGCAGGTCGAGGGACACGATGGCCGAGCCTCGGGGCGGCAGGTCGAGGCGGGCGAGCAGATCGTCGGCCAGGCCGACGCAGTGCCGGTGGACGGCCGCGCGGTCGAGGCGGGCGAGCCAGGGCAGGGCCGTCGCCGCGCCCACGTGCGCGAGCCAGACGGGGGCCAGGTCGTAGGCGCGCGCGTCCGCAGCGAGGCGCAGTGGGAGGTCGTAGACGGTGTCCCACGGGTCTTCGCCCGCGTACCAGTTCGCGGCGACCGGATGGGTCCACTCGGCGGCGTCCGGGCGGATCGCCAGCCAGGCCGCGCCGCGCGGGGACAGCAGCCACTTGTAGCCCGCGCCGACCACCCAGTCCGCCCACCCGAGGTCCAGCGGCAGCCAGCCGACGGCCTGGGTGGCGTCGAGCAGGACCCGGGCGCCGCACTCGCGCAGCGCCGCCAGATCGGCGATCGCGCCGTCGGCCGACTGCACGACGCTGACCACGGCCAGGTCGAACTCCCCGGCGCGCTCAGCCAGGTCGGCGTGGTCGACCTCGGTGACGGTCACGCCACGACTGGACTGCGCCGCGAACGGGAACGTGGCGCTGGTGAACTCGCCGCGCGCGACCACCACCCGCGTGCCGTCCGGCACGCCCGCGGCGACCATGCCCACCTGCTGCGACACGCTCGCGCCGATGGCGACCCGGTCCGGGGCGACGCCGACCAAGTCGGCCCACGCGGCCCGGGACACTGCGACGGACGCGTCGAACCCGGGCGCGTTGTCGGCGCCCGCGCGCCACCGGACGACGGACTCGGCGACGGCGTCGGCCACCCGCGCGGGCGGGATGCCGATGCTCGCGGTGTTGAGGTAGCCGGGCGGCACGTCGAACTGCTCTCCGAAGGCGGTGCGCACGCCTCGACCTTACGGTGGGAGCCGTGCACAGCGTGGAGATCGAGATCCGCACCGGCGACCGCGAGGTCGTCCACGACCTGACCGACCGCTGCGGGCGGTTCCTGTCCGACGCCGGGGCCGTCGACGGCCTGCTGCACCTCTGGGTGCCGCACGCGACGGCGGGCATCGCGATCATCGAGACCGGCGCGGGCAGCGACGACGACCTGCTGGCCGCCCTGGCGCACCTGCTCCCGCCCGACTTCCGCTGGCGGCACCGGCACGGCAGTCCCGGCCACGGCCGCGACCACGTGCTGCCCGCGCTGGTCCCGCCGTACGCCAGCGTCCCGGTGCTGGGCGGGAGCATGGCCCTGGGCACCTGGCAGTCGGTCTGCCTGGTCGACACCAATGTCGACAACCCGGTGCGCCGGGTCCGGCTGAGCTACCTCACCGGCTGACCGCCAACTCCGGTTCGCGAACCAGCCGCCCGGTCTCCTGCCGCGGCGCGACGAGCAGGACCGCGAGGCCCGCGACCGCGAGCGCGCCGAGGACGACCAGCCCGAGGGTGACATCCGGGGCGGAATCGGCGCCTTGAAGCAGGCTGCGCAGGCCCTCCGCCGCGAAGCGGAACGGGGTCCACGACCAGAGCAGCGCCCGGTAGACCGGGTCGAGCATCTCCGGGATCTGGCCCGCGACGGCGGGGGCGATGAGGTAGAGCGGGCCGAGGATCGCCATCGCGCGCAGGCCGAGCAGTCGCAGCAGCGCGCCCTGGAGCGCGCTGAACGCGACCGCCACGAGCAGCAGGTACCCGAGCACCGGCGCGGTCAGCGGCAGGTCCGCGTCCCAGAGGGCGAGCAGGCCCGCCACCGCGGCGACGCCCGCGACGCTCACCCCCGCGACCAGGCCGACCCGGTGCGCGGGCCGCGGCACCCCGCCGATCCGCTTGCCAAGCAGCACCAGGCCCATACCGGCGACCAGGCCGCCGACCCAGAGCAGGACCGTCGCGGCGAGCGGGGCGACGCGGCCCGCCGCGCTGGCCGGGTGCAGTGTGACCGTGCGGACCTCGCCGCCGACGGCCTGCGCCGCCGCGGTCAGGATCGGCTGGGCGATCTGGCCGCCCTGCGGGTTGACCGCGCCGGACAGCACGACGGTGGCGCCCGGCCCGCCCGGTGTCGGGGCGAGTTCGAGGATTCCGTAGACGTCCTTGTCGGCCAGCGCCCGCCGCGCCGACTCGGGGCTTTCGACCCGCCAGGCCACCGCGTCGCCGCCGTGGCTCGCGATCCGCTCGGCCGCGGGCCGCAGGGGGTCGGGAGCGGAGACCGCCAGCGGGATGGCGTCGGGGCGGGCGCTGGCCTGGACGCCGAAGGTCAGCAGGCCGAGGACAGCCGCGACCACCGCGCCCGCGACCGATAACGCCACCACCAGGGCGGCTGGGCGGCGGGGAGCCTGGATGGACATGTCAAACTCCTTACTCATCACACGTTGAATTAATGCGGCCAGCGTAAGCCGCCCCGATCCCCAGGTCAACGCTCGTTGAATTAATCCACGCACGGTCACCAGGCCGTCACGGCGACTGCACTACCGTGCCTACTGTGCGAAATCAGCTGGCTGCCGTCACCGCGGCCGCGCTCGCGCTCGCCGCCACCGTGATCGCCGGGTTCCTGCTGCTCGGGCCGGGCGGCGACGAGTCGGGCGAGGCGACCGTGACCGCCGTGGCGCCGACCAGCACCCGCGCGGCGTCCCCTCGGCCGCCGCGCAATCCCGGCTGGCAGGTCATCGACGACCCGGCGGCCGGGCTGCGCTACGAGGTGCCGCCCGACTGGACGCTGGCCCCGGACACCGAGTCGCTGGAGTCCTCCAGCGGCGTCGAGTTGCGCCACCTCGCCGACTTCGGCGTCTATCTGTGCCAGGGCGCGGAGTACGGCCGCGCGTTCAGCGGCAGCGGCGTCCTCCCCGACGCGGGCGACCCCGCCGAGGCCGCGGCCGAACTCGCCGCGTCGATCGCCGCCGACCAGTACAGCGACGGCAGCCAGACCGCCCGGGTCACCCTGTCGCGGGCCACGCCGCTGGTGCGCGACGGCACGCGAGGCGCCCTGGTGCGCGCCGAAGCCGAGGCGACCGCGGACGACATCGCCGACCCGTGCGCCAGCACCAAGGGCGAGATCACGGTGGTGGCGCTGGCGAACGGGTCGGGCGTCGCCGTCGTCGTGCTGGGCGCCGACATCGAGCCGGGCGCGGACTCCGCCGCCCCGACCGTCCCCGCCGACCAGTTGCGCGCGGTGACCGACAGCGTCCGTCCGCGGGACTAAGACCGACCGGATAGCGGGCGGCCAGCCGGGTGAGAACCGAGCCTGCGTGTCGGCGTCCCGTGCCACCATGGCCGGATGACCCACACGGCTCCGACCACCCTCCTGCTCTGGGACATCGACCTGACCCTTGTCGACTACACCGGCACCGGCCGCGCCTGGTACGGCCGGGCGCTGTCGCGGGTGCTGGGCATCGAACTGGCCCACCTGCCGGTGTTCCCGGGCCGCACGGAGCGGTCGATCGCGGTGGAGATGCTGGAGGCGCACGGGGTCGAGTGGACCGAGGACCACGTCGAGCGGATCTTCGCCGAACTCGTCGCGGTCGCCACCGCGGCCAGACCGGACCTGCCCACTCTCGGCCGCGTGCTGCCCGGCGCCGCGGAGATCTTGGCCGCGGTCGCCGCCCGCCCGGACGTGGCGCAGTCGGTGGTCACCGGCAACCTGCCGGAGGTCGCGGAGTGCAAACTGGCCCCGTTCGGCCTCGACCGGCACCTCGACCTGGAAACCGGCGGCTACGGCTCGCTCTCCATCGACCGGCACGAGCTGGTGGCCGCCGCGACCCTCGCGGCCGAGCGCAAGCACGGCGCCCGGTTCCCGCCGGAGTCGGTCGTGGTCGTCGGCGACACCCCGCACGACATCGCCGCCGCCCGGCACCTCGGCGCGGCGGGCGTCGGCGTCGCCACCGGCAGGCACTCGATGGCGGAGCTGGCCGCGTCCGGAGCCACGGTGGTGCTGCCCGACCTGTCCGACACCGCGGCGGCGCTCGCCGCGCTCCTGGGCTGCGCGGGTTCGAGCGACAAGGTCAAACAGGACCAACTACGGTCTGGGGCATGACCGAGCTCGCGCGCGAATCAGTGCCACAGGTGGTCCGATGAGCACTCCCGGTGGTCCTTATTGGCAGGAACAGCCCCCGCAGTACCAAGTGGACCCGCTCACCGGGCAGCCGGTGCCCCAGCAGCCGCAGCAGAGCGGCTACCAGGGAAGCGGTTACCAGGGCTTCGGTATGTACCCGCAGCAGCAACCCGAACCGCCCAAGCCGAACCGGACGCCGCTGATCGTCACGCTGGTCGTGGTCGTCGTGGTGGCAATCGGCGCGGTCACGACCCTGCTGCTGGTCAACCGCGACAGCGACGACCCCGCCCCGGTCGCGGGACCGTCCACCTCGTCCGAGAAGACGACCGCGAACCGTCCCACCGCGAACCGCAAGCCCGCCACGTCCAGTCCCCGGCCCTCGACATCGTCCACCCCCACCGACGTCAGCCAGATCAAGGTCGCCCCGGTGATCTCCGGCTGGCAGGGCGTTCTGTCCCCCAAGGAGGGCGTGGCCTACGACGTCCCCAAGGACTGGGAAGTCGAGGACCCGGGCGTGATCGTCGGGTTCGACGACAACGAGGGCAAGCCGACCGCGGTCATGCACGGCGTGTCGACCTACAAGCCCGAGGCGTGCGCGAACGTGAAGGGGTCCTACCGCGGCCACGTCGGCTTCGTCAGCGCGGGCACGGCCGAGCCGGAACTGGCGGCGCGCAACGGCGCGAAGCTGTTCGCCGACGCGGCCGCGCTCAACGCCGACGGCTCGAAGGCCCCGGTCACGGTCACCGATCCGGTCCCGGCCAAGGTCGACCAGGGCAAGATCGACGCGGTGTCGGCCACGGCGACGCTGACGGTCAACCAGCCAGGCGACTGTTCGTCCCCGACAGTCCTGTTCACCACTGTCGCGTTCAAGAACGGCGCGAACACGGTGCTGTTCATGATGTACATGGACCAGGGCACACCGGACGCGCTGCCCGCCGACATCGCGGCGCAGGTCGTGTCGAGCATCCGGCCGCACAAGAGCTGAGCCACGGTGGTCGCGCCCGCGGGCGCGACCACCGCCCAGCCCTCAGCCGCGGACGAGTCCCGTCACGTGCGCGACGACCTCGTCCACGGCGATCTCGGCGCGCTCGCCGGTCGCGCGGTCCTTGACCTCGACCAAGCCGTTGGCCAGGCCGCGCCCGACCACGACGATGGTCGGGACGCCGATCAGCTCGGCGTCCTTGAACTTCACACCGGGAGACGCGGCGCGGTCGTCCAGCAGCACCGACAGGCCCGCCGCGTCGAACTCGGCGGCCAGCTTCTCGCCGCCCGCGCGCAGCGCGTCGTCCTTGCCCGCCACGACCAGGTGGATGTCGGCGGGCGCGACCGCGCGCGGCCAGACGATGCCCAGCTCGTCGTGGCTCTGCTCCACGATGACCGCGGCCAGGCGGGACACGCCGATGCCGTAGGAGCCCATGGTGATCCGGACCGGCTTCGAGTCCGGGCCAAGGGCGTCGAGGGCGAACGCGTCGGCGTACTTGCGGCCGAGTTGGAAGATGTGCCCGATCTCGATGCCGCGCGCGGCGACCAGGGTGCCCTCGCCGTCCGGGGCGGGGTCGCCCTCGCGCACCTCGGCGGCCTCGATCGTGCCGTCCGGGGTGAAGTCGCGGCCCGCGACGAGGTCCACCACGTGGTGGTCGACCTTGTCTGCCCCGGTGACCCAGGCGGTGCCGGTGACCACCCGCGGGTCGACCAGGTAGCGCACGCCGTTGTCGAGCAGCGCGCGCGGGCCGATGTACCCCTTGACCAGGAACGGGTTCTTCGCGAAGTCGGCCTCGTCCAGGATCGCGACCTCGGCGGGCTCCAGCGACGCCTCCACCCGCTTCATGTCGACCTCGCGGTCGCCGGGCAGGCCGACCGCCAGCAGCTCCCACTCCGTCGCGCCCGGCTGCCGGATCTTGAGCAGCACGTTCTTGAGCGTGTCGGCCGCGGTGAACTCCCGGCCCAGGTCCGCCCGGTTGAGGAAGTCGACCAGGGTGGCGATGGTCGGCGTGTCCGGGGTGTGGTGCACCTGCGCCTCGGGCAGGCCCTCCAGCGCCCGCGCGGGCGGCGGCGGGGTGACCACGGCCTCCACGTTGGCCGCGTAGTCCGACGCGGTGCTGCGCACGAATGTGTCCTCGCCCGTGGGCGCCTCGGCCAGGAACTCCTCCGACGCCGAGCCGCCCATCGCGCCCGAGGTGGCGGCCACGATCACGTACTTGAGGCCCAGCCGGTCGAAGATCCGGATGTAGGTCTCGCGGTGCTTGCGGTAGCTCTCGGACAGGCCCTCGTCGTCAAGGTCGAACGAGTAGGAGTCCTTCATCAGGAACTCGCGGCCGCGCAGGATGCCCGCGCGCGGACGCGCCTCGTCGCGGTACTTGGTCTGGACCTGGTAGAGCACGACCGGGTAGTCCTTGTACGAGGTGTACTCGCCCTTCACCGTCAGGGTGAACAGCTCCTCGTGGGTGGGGCCGAGCAGGTAGTCGGCGCCCTTGCGGTCCTTGAGGCGGAACAGGTTGGGGCCGTACTCGGTCCACCGGTTCGTCGCCTCGTAGGGCTCGCGGGGCAGCAGGGCGGGGAACTGGATCTCCTGCCCGCCCATCGCGTCCATCTCCTCGCGGACGACCTGCTCGATCTTGCGCAGCACGCGCAGGCCGAGCGGGAGCCAGGTGTAGCCGCCCGGAGCGACTCGGCGGACGTACCCGGCGCGCACCAGCAGCTTGTGGCTGGGCACCTCGGCGTCCGCCGGGTCCTCGCGCAGGGTGCGCAGGAACAGCGACGACATCCTGGTGATCACGGTGTTGCTCCTCGCGAATGGCTGGTTTTGAACCAGGGCGGTGGTTGAAAACCACGTGCCCGTAGAGGGTAGTGACCAGCGTCGCGCCTGCGCATCCGGGTTAGAGGGCGCCGCCCGCGGCGGGTTCGACCACGCGGGCCTCAGTGACGATGGCGGTGACCAGGTCGGCCGGGGTCACGTCGAACGCGTAGTTCAGCGCGCCGGTCCCCGCGGGCGCGGTGCGCGTGCCGCCGAACCCGGTGACCTCGTCGTCGGCGCGGATCTCGATCGGGATCGCCGCGCCGGACGGGGTGGCCAGGTCGACGGTCGACTCGGGCGCGGCCACCACGAACGGGACGCCCGCGCGCGCGGCGGCCAACGCCAGCGGATACGTGCCGATCTTGTTGACCACGTCGCCGTTGGCCGCGATGCGGTCGGCGCCGACGACGACCACGTGCACCAGCCCGTTGGCGATCACCGAGGGGCCAGCCGAGTCCACGACCAGCGTGTGCGCCACACCGAGGCGGGCCAGTTCCCACGCGGTGATCCGCGCGCCTTGCAGCAGCGGCCGAGTCTCGTCGGCGTAGACGTGCCCGAGGGCGTCGCGTTCGTGCAGCGCGCGGAGAACGCCGAGCGCGGTCCCCCACTCGACGCACGCGAGCGCCCCCGCATTGCAGTGAGTGTGCGCGTTGATCAGGCCAGGCACCCTGGCCTGCAGCCAGTCGGCGCCGCGGTGGCCGAGCGCGCGGTTGAGCCGGACGTCGTCCTCCAGCACAGTCACCGCCTCCGCGACGACGGCCGCCACCCCGCGGTCGAGCACGGCCAGCACCCGGTCGACTCCCCAGGCGAGGTTCACCGCCGTCGGCCGCGCGGCCCGAACCCGGGCGGCGAGCGTCCGCACCTCGGCCGGGTCCGATGTGGACAGAGCGGCCAGCGCGACCCCGAGCGCCCCCGCCACCCCGAGCGCGGGCGCGCCCCGCACGGCCAGCCGCCGGATCGCGTCGACCAGATCGTCGACGGTGTGCAGGGAAACGGAGTCGAGGACGTCGGGAAGCCGGGTCTGGTCGATGATGACGACGTGGTCGTCCCGCCAGTCGATGGTGCGCACCCGCCCATCCTGGCCGAAATTGTCGGTGGGCGGGGCTAGCGTCGCCGACATGACGATCGGCATCGGCGGTGTGACCATTGACTGCGAGAATCCGCAGGCGCTCGCGGAGTTCTGGACCAAGGCGCTCGGCTACGAGGTGGTCTCCGACTACGAGGGCGAGTTCCTGTTCCTGGGCCTGCCCGGCATGACCTTCGGCGACTCCCTGTACGTGGGTCTGCAACGCGTGCCGGAGAAGCGCTTAGGCAAGAACCGGGTCCACCTGGACTTCCACACCGAGGACCGCCCCGCCGAGGTCGCCCGCCTAGTCGCCCTGGGCGCGACCGAACTCGACGTGCAGAAGATCCCCGGCCTGACCTGGACCATCCTCGCCGACCCGGAGGGCAACGAGTTCTGCGTGGGCTCGTCCAACGGCTGAGCCGCGACCCGCTTCCCCGGACGCGGCTCCCGGGACCGCCGCCACCCGCGGCGGTCCCACCCCTCCTGCCCGTCCCACCGCCCACTGACGCCCTACTCACCACCAGGAGCCAGCCACCAACTGACCCACAACTTCACTGAACCGCACAGCTGCGGGGACTCGTCCGGCGACCGAGGCCGCGCTATGGGTGCCGCCCTGTCCCGACTGGACGACATCGGGCCGACTGCCAGCGACTTAGCCCGCTGGCCTATTCCCGATCGTCGTATCGCACGCCCGGCCAGCGGGCTACCGCACCAGGGCCCGCTCCCCCACACGCGCCACCGGCCGGTGATAATCCGCGGACTTGGCGGTCCCGGACGAGGCTCGTCCCTGGCCTACGCCATCCAGGCCAGGAAGTGTCTGGTCAACAAAAGTCGAGCCGCCGTGCGACACCAAGCGGTGACCGTCCCCGGACGCGGCTTGTCCCGGACGCCAACTCCGCCACTGGGCCCACCCCATCCAGATCGGGGTGCACCTGGGTGAACGGACAGCCGCGCGACAGCGACCGGTGGCCGTCCGCTGGCTTGGCGGTACCGGATGCAGACTCAGCCACCGGGCCTGCCCCACGCAGGTCAGGGAGCGACCAGGTCAAGGGAAGACCGTGCCACCAGGCGACAGCGACCGGTGACCATCCCCGGGCACGGCTTGTCCCGGACGCCAACTGTGCCACTGGGCCTGCCCCATCCACACCGGGTGGGTGTTCAACGGAAGGTCTCACCGCCGTGCGAGACCGACCGGTGGCCGTACGCAGGCTGGCGGGTTCCGGCTGGTCGGCGCGCGCCCCGGTGTCACCCGGTTTCCTCGACTGTCAGCAGATAAGCCGTCCACTTCTTGACCATCCGATAGCCCGCGCGCTCGTAGACCCGGTAAGCGCCCGTGGGGTTGTCGGCGTCGACGGCGAGGCCGGAGGTGGTCAAGCTCGCCGCGCGGGCGTCGTGGAGGACTCGGGTCAGGAGGGTGGCGGCCGCGCCCTTGCCGCGCCAGTGGCGGTGGGTGCCGACGTCGCCTATCCACAGGTCGTGGGGGTTCGCCGGGTAGCGGTGGGCGAGGACGAACGCGGCCAGGTCCCCGGTCGCCGGGTCGCGGAGGTGGGCGCTGTGCTCGGGGCTGAAGGTGGGGGCTTCGGTGAAGTGCGCCCGCCAGAACTCCGGGTCGACGTCGGTCGAGCCCCAGTGGTCGGCGAAGCTGTGGTTGCGCAGCAGCCGCCACCGCTCGTCGAACTCGGGGCGGTAGCGCTCGTAGACCAAGCCGTCGGGCAGGGGTGGCGCGCTCGGCGCCGCGCTGAGGTCGACGCGCAGGTCGTGGAACCAGCGCGCCGCGACGAAACCGGTCTTGGCCAGCAGGGCGGCGTGGCCGACGTTGCCCTCGTACGCGACCGATTGCAGTTCGAGGGAGAGGCCGGGGTAGCGGGCCGCGTGCTGGGCGCGGGCGAGGTCGGTCATCCGGGCCACCAGGTCGCGGCCGAGACCGCGCCCACGATGCTCGGGCGCCACGCAGGCGAGGAAGCGCACCCGGTTCACCGACAGCGCGCCGGGCCAGATCCACAGCAGCCCGTAGGCGACCATCTCGTCGCCGTCGAACGCGGCGAGGCTTCCGGTGGCCGGGTCGAAGCCGGGACTTTCTATCAATCGGGTGAACTCGTCGGCGTCGGCGTGATCGCCGAGTCGGTCCACCGCCTCCGCCGCTGTCTTGAGTGCCACCCAGGCCGCGGCGTCACCCGCCGCCAGTGGGCGCCAAGTCAGGAGATCCACATCCCCTGACGGTAGTCACCCGGCGCGGGCGGTTCGACCGGTTTTCTCTACGCTCGGCGGGTGCTCGTGCTGCTTCCCCCGTCGGAGACCAAGAGCGAGGGCGGCGCGGGCGCCGCGCTCGACCTGGCCGCGCTGTCGTTCCCCGAGTTGACCCCGGTGCGTGAGCGGATCGCCGCCGCGCTGGTCGACCTGGCCGCCGACGTGCCCGCGAGCCTGGCCGCGCTCGACCTGTCCGAGCGGCAGGCCGCGGAGGTCGAGCGCAACGCCGAGCTGTGGCGCTCCCCCACCCGGCCCGCGATCGAGCGCTACACCGGGGTCCTCTTCGACGCGCTCGGCGTCGCCGGGTTCACCAGGGCGCAGCGGGCGCGCGCGGACAAGCGGCTGGCGGTGGCTTCCGCGCTGTTCGGCGTGGTCCGCGCGGGCGACCCGATCCCGGCTTACCGACTCTCCGGCGGCACGGTGCTGCCCGGTCTCGGCGGTCTGCGCGGCCTGTGGCGGGCCAACCTGGAGAAGACGCTGTCCACTGTGGACGACCTGGTGGTCGACCTGCGGTCCGGCGCCTACGCCAGCCTCGCCGCGGTCCCGGACGCCGTCACCGTCCGGGTCGTGACCGAGGACGCCGGGGGCCGCCGCAAAGCCGTCAGCCACTTCAACAAGGCGCACAAGGGCAGGCTCGCCGCCGCCCTGGCGACCGCCCCGCGCGAGCCGGGGACGGTGCGCACGCTGATCTCGGTCGCGAAGGCCAACGGGATGCGGCTGGAGCCCACCGGCAAGCGCGCGCTGGACCTGGTCGTTGCCCCCTGATTAATTCGTTTGCGCCCGGCGGGAAAGCCGGGCACGCTGACGCCCGAGTGCCGGTGGGAGTGCCGGTGGACCCGAGGAGGTGCCCCGTGGTGATGACTGTCGTTGTGGCCGTGGCGCCGACCCGTCCACCCGCCCCACTCCGCTAGCTCGCGCGGTGGGGCCACCTTCTCGCTTCAAGGAGTCCCACCCAGTGCGCGAGCACAAGTTCGATCTCACCACGTCCGATCACGACTCATCGGACTACGACACAACCGACTACGACCCAACCGACTACGACCCGCCGCGTGGCCGGATGCGCCGCCGCCGGGCCGACGACGACCCGCAGCCGCAGCGGTCCGGCAGGCTCACCGAGGCCGAGCGCGTCCGCCTCGCCCGGGTCCGCGACGACGCCTACACCGCCGCCCAGGAACTGCCCGAGGGCGCCGACCGCTGGTCCACCTGGGGCGACGCCGACCAGGGCCCGCACCCGCGCCCGTCCTGGCTGGTCACCGACCTGGCCGCGGCCGACACCGAGCTGGGCGTGCTCAAGACCGGCAAGGAAGCCGACGTGTTCGTCATCGAGCGCGCCGTGCCCGGCGGCGCGGGCTGTCTGCTGGCCGCCAAGCGGTACCGCAGCGGCGAGCACCGCCTCTTCCACCGCGACGCGGGTTACCTGGAGGGCAGGCGGATGCGCCGGTCCCGGGAGACGCGGGCGATCGCCAACCGCAGTTCCTTCGGCCGCAACCTGATCGCCGAGCAGTGGGCGGTCGCGGAGTTCGCCGCGCTGTCACGGCTGTGGTCGATCGGCGCCCCGGTGCCGTACCCGGTCCAGCGCGACGGCACGGAGCTGCTGCTGGAGTTCCTCTGCGACGCCGAGCGGCACGGCGCGCCCCGGCTGGCCCAGACCCGGCCGGAGCCCGACGAGCTGCGGGAGCTGTGGGAGCAGTTGGTCGCCGCGCTGGAGCTGTTCGCCATCGAGGGCCTGACCCACGGCGACCTGTCCGCCTACAACACCCTCGTCCACGACGGCCACCTGATGCTGATCGACCTGCCGCAGGTGGTCGACCTGATCGCCAATCCGGCCGGGCCCGAGTTCCTGGCCCGCGACGTGGCCAACATCGCGGGCTGGTTCCGGGCCCGGGGCCTGCCCGAGGAGGTGGCCGATCCGGGCGCGCTCACCGCGCACCTGTTGACCACCGCCGGAGTGGACTGAACCGCTGGTGGGGGCGGTCCCGCGACCGCTCCCACCAGGGCAGAACGTGATTCTGGTCCCGCGATGCGAGGTCCCTGGCAATGGTCGGGTACGATTAAGAAGCATCGTGAGCGGCGCGTGAGCCGTTCCCCGCCGGCGTCGCCCAAGGACATCGGATGGCTGCGGTGCCACACCCACCAAACGGCGTGCGAAACGCGCCGGGCTCGTCCGTGTGAATGCCTGCCGGCCTCCTGAGAAGAGGGCGGAGCCTCCCGAGACGTGCCACGTCCGGAGAGGACCCCGTGCAGAACTCTGCCCTGCCCATGAACGACGCCACCACCCTGATCGACACCGCGCCGAGCGCGACCGCGCTGATCGACGCCGCGCCCGCCCACACCGCGCTGGCCGACACCGCGCCCGCCGACACCGCTGAGCGCAAGCCCCGGCACCGCCAGGCCGCCAAGGCCGCCGCGGACACCGGCGACGGCGTCACCTTCGCCGACCTGGGCCTGCCCAAGCCGCTGCTGGCCGCGCTGGCCGCCGCGGGCATCAACTCGCCGTTCCCGATCCAGGCCGCCACCCTGCCCGACGCGCTCGCGGGCCGCGACGTCCTCGGCCGCGCGCAGACCGGCTCCGGCAAGACCCTCGCGTTCGGACTGGCGCTGCTGTCGCGTCTGGACGGCGGCGAGGCGCGCTCGCTGCGGCCGCGCGGGCTGATTCTGGTGCCCACCCGGGAACTGGCCCTGCAGGTGAGCGACGCGCTCACCCCGCTGGCGAAGTCGCTGGGCCTGTGGTGCCGCACCGCGGTCGGCGGCATGTCCTTCCCCCGCCAGGCCGAGGCCCTCAAGCGCGGCGTCGACCTGCTGATCGCCACCCCGGGCAGGCTGTCGGACCACGTCCGCCAGGGCACCTGCGTGCTGCACGACGTGCGGTTCACCGCGATCGATGAGGCCGACCAGATGGCCGACATGGGCTTCCTGCCGCAGGTGCGGGAAATCCTCGACCTCACCGACCCGACCGGCCAGGTGCTGCTGTTCTCGGCCACCCTGGACGGCGACGTCGACCAACTCGTCAAGCGCTACCTCACCAACCCGGTCACCCACTCCGTGGACATCGCGACCGCCAGTGTGTCCACAATGGAACACCACCTGCTGCTGGTGTCCAAGCAGGACAAGGCCGACGTCATCACCGAGATGGCCGCCCGCGAGGGCCGCACGATCATGTTCGTGCGCACCAAGCACCACGTCGACCGCCTGACCGACAAGCTGCGGTCGGTGGGCGTGCGGGCCGGGGCGCTGCACGGCGGCAAGACCCAGGGCGCCCGCAACCGGGTGCTGAGCCAGTTCCGCGACGGCGACATGCCGGTGCTCGTGGCCACTGACGTGGCGGCCCGCGGCATCCACGTCGACGGCGTGAGCCTGGTCGTGCACGTCGACCCGCCCGCGGACTCCAAGGACTACCTGCACCGCGCTGGCCGCACGGCGCGCGCGGGCGAGGCGGGCACCGTGGTCACGGTCGTCACCCACGACCAGCGCCGCAGCGTCGTCCGCCTGACCGACAAGGCGGGCGTCAAGCCGGAGCACACCCGCGTCCGCCCGGGTGACGCGGACCTGATCCGCATCACCGGCGCCCGCATCCCCAGCGGCGAGCCGGTGGTCGAGAAGGCCCCACCGGTCCGCCCCCAGCGCGGCGGCCCCCGCGGCGGCCACACCCCGCGCCGCGGCGGTGGCGACTTCCGCCGCCGCACCGGCCGCGACAGCTCCGAGGGCCGCCCCGCCCGCGAGGCCCACCCCCGCGACGACCACCGCCGCGACTCCCACCGCGAACCCACCCGCGACGGCGCCCCCCGCGGCCGCGACACCCACCACACCCGCGACACCGGCAACCGCGCCACCCGCCGCGCCGCAGCAGCCCCCCGAGGCTGGCGAGAAGGCGACCGCAGGCACAACACCGCCGATCGCGGCTAATCACTCAAACGCGCTGATCACCAAAGCCGCCCTTTGCGTCCCCACGCAAAGGGCGGCTTTTTTCTTTCCCCACCAGGAAAACCACATGAGCGCACCCACACACACCTGCCAGGCTGAACGTGGAGCGCTCGGCTGGGGTGGGGCAGGTGTTCACCACTTCCACGTTGACAGGGTGGGGTTTGGTTGGCGAGGGCCGGGTGTACTGTTCCGCTCCCCGCCTGAGCGCCTAACGGACCGCCGGGTTGGCTTGGCTGGTGGGTGAATGAGGTGGTCCGCTCCAATGCACACTCAGGAACACTTGGAACACTGTGAAAATCGGGTTGGGCACCCCCCTGCCAGCAGGAACCCGAAGCTGCCAGGTGCTCGATGGGGTGGAGTGGTTTCTTCGGGGGAGAAGGAAGATCGCTAAGCTGGCTCCGCACGTGTGAGGCCGAAGGCATCCCACC
>NZ_JBVJIN010000076.1:0-22639 GCF_055586285.1 Actinokineospora sp. NPDC051303 | reverse complement strand
CGCCCCCGCATGACCCTGGACTGGGCCACCCCCACCGAAAAACTCAACGAACTCCTGATCAACCACGGTGTCGCACCGATCACTTGAGACCAAGGCCCCAAAGAAACCACTCCACCCCATCGAGCAGACCAGAGTCAGCCACCCCAGGAACCCGCTCCACCCCACAGGCAGCAAGCAACCAGCATCACCCCAACTGCGGAATCCGATCACCATACTTCTCCAGGAGAGCGGCGTTAGCGGCGTCCCCACCCTCCACATTGGAGCTACGCCACAACGGAAGCGGATACCCATCCGCCGTGGCCTTGTCGAACACCCGGGCCAACACCTGATTCCACAGATACACAGTGCTCAAAGTGGACAGTGACGAGGTGACCGGCTCCTCAGCCGGATAACTCACATCCCCAGGTCCGGTCAACGTGTCCAGAACGATCGTCGCATTCACCGCCAGCTTCGTCCCAGCCCGCGCCGGAGCCTCCGCGGAAGCCGAAGTGGAGGTCACCGCCACCACCGGGCACCCGGACTCCAGTGCCGTCACCGCCAATTCCACCGGATAGTGATTGATCCCCGAGTTGGAGAAGATCACTAGCACCTCATGTCCCGACAACGGGACCATCTTGAACACCGACCGGGCCAGCCCCGGCCGCCGTTCCGCTTCTGTTGCCCGTCGTGCGCCGCCGAAGACCTGGAGTTCTTCGGTGAACAGGGGGCGCACGCACGCCAGGCCACCGGCTCGGAAGAATGTCTCCGCGACCGCGGCCAGTGAGTGCCCGGCTCCCGCGGTCAGCACAAGGCCGTCGGCCCGGACGCAGGCCAGGATGAGGTCGGACACGTCGTCGAGGGCGTCGGCGTTGTGGTCGCCCACCTCGGCGAGATGGGCCAGGACCTGGTCGCCGTAGGCGTCTTCGGGCATGGTGCCTCCTTGCGTGTGGTGGGTCAGCGCAGGTCTTCCGGTCGGTCGGCGTCGGCGCCCTCGGCGATGTCGTCGCAGGGGACGTCGGCCACGGGGTGGCGGGCCAGGTAGGGCCGGGCGCCGGTGTCGCCGCGCGCGGCGGCGGCCACGCCCGCCCAGTGCGCGCGGCCGATGAGGACAGGGTGCCCGGGAACACCCGCGTAGGTGGCCCGCGCCAACGCGTCGGGTGTCGCCAGGGCGGCGAGTCTGCGGACGGCCGCCGCGGTCACACCAGGGGTGTCCACCGGCAGCACGATGACGGCCTCGGCCGCCCCCAGCCGCGACGCTCCGATGCCAGAGACCCAGTCGGAGCCGGTCGCTGTGCTAGGTGATTCGGGTATGTCGCTCGCACCTGGTGCGGCCGTGCCGACCCGCGGTGCGGGCCCGGTGCCATAGGCCCGGTCGGGGTCGGTCGCCGTGGTGGGTGATTCGGGTATGTCGCCCGCACCTGGTGCGGCCGTGCCGACCTGTGGTGCGGGCCCGGTGCCGTTGGCCCGGTCGGGGTTGGTCGCTGTGCTGGGTGATTCGGGTATGTCGCTCGCACCTGGTGCGGCTGTGCCGTCCTGCGGTGCGGGTTCGGTGTCATAGGTCCGGTTGGGGTTGGTCGCCGTGGGTGATTCGGGCAGGACGCCCGGCGTCGCTGGATCGACCTGTAGCGGGGACTCCAGGCCGGGGGACTTGACCACCACCGTCGTAGGCAATTCGGGCACGTTAGGCGCGCCCAGCGCGGCCAGGCCGACCCGCAGCGACGAACCCATGCCGGAGGCCCAGTCAGGGTTGATCACGACTGTCGCGGGCAGCGGGGGCGCCTCGTGCGCGCCCGCGCCCAGCACTACGACCACCGGCGCGCAGCCCGCTTCGATGAGTGTCGCCAGGGCGTGCTCGACCAGCAGGCCGCCGCGATACGGGGCCAGGGCCTTCGGCATGCCGAACCGCCTGCCCCCGCCCGCGGCGAGGAGCAGGCCCGCCACGCTGGAGGCCGCCATGTACAGAGCCTAGATGCGACTACCGCAGATGATCGAGTAGCAGACCCGTCACGAGGTCGGGGGCTTCCTCGGGGAGCCAGTGCGACGCGTCCTCGACCATCTCGAACCGGTACGGCCCGGTCACCCACTTTCCGCAGCTCAGGGCCGCCGTCGAGCCGATGGCGGGGTCCTCGGTGCCCCACACGTGCATCGTCGGCGTCGGCACCGGGTCGGGCAGGACGTTCCACCGGGTCGCGCGGAACCAGTTGAGCGCCGCGGTGAGCGCGCCGGGCTCGGTGAGCCTGCCGACGTACTCCGCCACCGCCGACGGCGGGATCTTCCAGTCGAAGATCCGGCGCAGGGCCGCGGCGTCGTCGGCCAGCAGTCGCCGCTCGGCGGTGCGCTCCTTGAGCAGGGAGAGGTGCTGCGACCGCAGTTGCTGCTCCTCGTCCTCGCGGAGCGCGGCGGCCATCGCGGCGGGGTGCGGGGCGGACACAGCCGTGAGCGTCCGCAGCCGCCCCGGGTGCGCCGCGGCGGTGTGCCAGCCCACGATCGCGCCCCAGTCGTGGCCGACCAGGTCGAACTCCGCCCAGCCGAGCGCGTCCGCGACGGCCAGCACGTCGCCGACCAGCTCGTCCACCTGGTAGTCGACCACCTCGGTCGGGCGCACGGCGGGGGAGTAGCCGCGCTGGTCGACCGCGACCGCGTGCAGCCCGGCGTGACCGAGCACCGCGACCTGGTGCTCCCACGCGATCGCCGCCTGCGGGAACCCGTGCAGCAGCAGCACCGGCGGGTCGCCGGGGGAGCCCGCGCTGAGCGCGTCGAAGACGCCCGCGGCGGTCGTGATCTGGATGTGGTCGGTCACGCGGGCAGGCTACCGAGGGCCACCGACACCCGACCGCGCCCTGGCGGTGCGCGAGGATGGCGGCGTGAACCAGACCGAGCCCACGCCGGGGATCAGGGTCTACGGCCCGCGCGCGGACGTCCGGGCGGTGGTGCTCGTGCTGCACGGCGGCCGTGAGCGCAGCCGGGAGCGGGTGACCCGCCGTCAACTCGCCTATCTGCGGATGGTGCCGTTCGCCTGGGACATCGCGCGCAAAGGCGCAGGCCAGGGGATCGCGGTGTGGCTGCTGCGCAACCGCTACCGCGGCTGGAACGGGCCCGACCACGACGCGGTGGCCGACGCCCGGTGGGCGCTGGCGGAAGTCCGCCGCGCGCACGGCGACGTGCCGGTCGTGCTGGTCGGGCACTCCATGGGCGGGCGGGTCGCGCTGCGCGTCGCCGGGGACGAGTCGGTGGTCGCGGTGTGCGCGCTGGCCCCGTGGACCAAGCCGCACGATCCGGTCGAGCACCTCGCGGGCCGGACCGTCCTGATCGCGCACGGCCTGCTCGACCAGACGACCGACCCCGAGCAGTCCTACGGCTTCGCCCGCCGCGCGAAGGCCGTCACCGACCGGGTGGCGCGCTTCGACGTGCCCGGCGAGCGCCACGCGATGCTGCGCAAGGCCGACAAGTGGACCCGGCTGGTGACCGGTTTCGTTCTCGGCGTCCTCGACACCCGGCCGATCGATCCTGTCATCACCGACGCTCTCGGGCGGCCCGCGCCGGACGGGTTACGGGTTCCGCTCTAGCGGATGGCGGTTGTCCATAGAGGACAAGACCACGAGGTGCCAGCGGCCGGGGCGAGTGATCATCTGACCGGCCCGCCCCCTACCGTGTGCGCGGGACGCGGCAACCTAGGGCGTCGTCCCGCGTCTTCACAGGAGAAGTGGGAGAATCCCACGGGAGAGGAAAACGGTGTTCGTGACGCGCGAAGTTGGTGGACTCCGATGAGCTACGGACACAATCCCGGATCGCCGGGCTACCGCCCCACCCGTCGGATGGAGCGGCCCCAGGTTCCCCAGCGGCAGCAGCAGTACGACCAGCGTCGCCCGCCGCCCCCGCCGGGGCGCGGTCCCGGCGGCCCGCCGCCGCAGGGGTTCGGTCAGCGGCCGCCGCGCCGCAAAAAGCGGTTCGGGCGGATCGCGCTCATCGTGCTGCTTGTCATCGTGGCGCTGGTCGCCGGGCTGTGGATCTACCTGGAGTCCTCGCTCAAGCGGGTCGCGGCGCTCGGCGACTACGAGGGCAGGCCCGCAGCGGGTGCGGGCGCGAACTGGCTCATCGTCGGCTCCGACAGCCGCGCGGACCTGTCCGTGGAAGACGAGGAGCGGCTGGCCACCGGCGACGCCAAGGGCCAGCGCACCGACACCATCATGCTCATGCACATCCCGGACAACGCGACCAAGCCTACGCTGGTCTCGCTGCTGCGTGACTCCTATGTGGACATTCCGGGCAAGGGCAAAAACAAGCTCAACGCCGCCTACGCCTTCGGCGGCGCGCAACTGCTGGCCAAGACCGTGGAGTTGAACACCGGCCTGCGGCTCGATCACTACGTCGAGATCGGCTTCGGCGGCTTCGCCGACGTGGTCGACGCCGTGGGCGGGGTCGACATGTGCCTGCCCAACCCGATCGATGACCCGCTGGCGGGAATCAACCTGCCCGCGGGCTGCCAGGAACTCGACGGCGCCGCGGCGCTGGGCTACGTCCGCACCCGCGTGGGCCCGCGCGCCGACCTGGACCGGGTGATCCGCCAGCGCGAGTTCATCGGCGCGCTGACCGACAAGGCCACCAACCCGGGCACGCTGCTCAACCCGTTCCGCCTGTTCCCGCTGCTCTCCGCCGCCCCGGACGCGGTCACCGTGGACGAGGGCGACCACCTGCACAACCTGCCCAGCCTCGCTTTTGCGATGGGCGCGGCGGGCGACGGCGGCCTCACCACCACCACGGTTCCCATGGGCGGCAGCAAAAGCGTCCGCGGCGTCGGCTCGGTGATCTTGTGGGACGCCGCGAAGTCCAAGAGGCTGTTCGAGGCCCTGCGCACCGACGCTGAGGTCCCCGCCGACGTGATCGTCGGCCCACCGGCCTAGCTCTCGACCGCCGCCGAACGCCGCTCCCAGCCCGGGGGCGGCGTTCGGCTTTGCTATCGTCACTTTCAGTGACGGCGCTGGGACGGAGAACGCATGGCCAAGCGAGCGCAGTTGGCGCGAATAAGAAAGGCTGCGGGATACACCCAGGAGGGCCTCGCCGAGGCCCTGAATGTCGACCGCACAACCATTATCCGGTGGGAGGCAGGCCAAGGGGAACCGTTGCCGTTCCTGTGGCCGAAATTGGGGAAACTGCTGCCTGTCAACCGACGCGACCTCCTCAACCTGTTGGCTGAGGGGACCACGGTTATCAAGAACCCTCAAGCGCAACGCGAAGTCGTGGCGATGGGCGCGGTTCGTCCGGAGATCGAGTCCGTCGATTCCGGCGATGGGATTCTCGATCATGTGCGGCGGAGTCAGCAGGACTGGCTCACCGTGCGGAAAGCGCCGGGCGTGCGCGGGCGGGAACTGAGTGAGCTGGCCGCGTGGCTTTACCCGCGTTCCCTCCGTGCTCCGGGCGGGCATGTCCTGACCGGCGCCGGGTGGCTGTTGGACGAGCCGGTCGATCTCGGCGCGGTTCGCCTGTGCTGGGCTGAGGCTCCGGTGCCGCCCGCTTTGCCTACTGACCACGTGCTGCCGCTGACCGACCGGGGAGAGCGCTATCTTGGCTACAGCAGGGCGGTTCGCGACCTCGTGCGTCCGCGCCTGCTGGAAAACCGGCCGAGCTTTCGCCTGACTGGTGTCACCAGCGCTGGTGGGTTCACACTGTCCTTCGGGCTTACTACATTCTTCGCGGTGTATGACGTGAAACAGGCCATCGCCCACGAGTTGAAAGCGGCGTGGCTGCGGTCGGACGGGGACCTGCCTGACTGGGGCGACCTTCCGTTGCGGCGGGCTATCGGTGATCCCTTCGATCCCGAACGGCTGCTCATGTCGCCCGGTATTTCCACGCTTGCCATTCGTCGCGATCGCCGTGGTGAGCACACTTTCGTTCTGCACGAGCGTGACGGTGGGAAAGTGGCGGACGGTGGCGGGCTGTGTCATGTCGCGCCCGCGGGAGAGTTTCAACCGTCCTCCGCGGACCCTGCCCACGTGGCCCACGATTTCTCTTTGTGGCACAACATCATGCGGGAGTTCTCGGAGGAGTTCCTCGGCAACCCCGAGCACGACGGCAGCGCGGCGCGACCGATCGACTACGCCGTCGATGAGCCGTTCCGGGACTTCACCATGGCTCGGGAGCAGGGGCGGTTGCGGCTCTGGCACTACGGCTTGGTGATCGAACCGCTCGAACTGGGGGTGGGCCAGTTGACGGTCGCGGTGTTCGATGGCGCGGTGTTCGACCGGATCTTCGCCCGCCGGGTGGGGGCCAACGACGAGGGGCGGTTTGTCGGTCGGCGGGACGTGCCGTTCACCGACGAGGCGATCGACCGGTTGGAGCCGAGGTTGTCGTCGAGCGCGGTGACGCTGCTGCGGTTGGCCTGGCGTGACCGGCGCAGGCTCCTGGCTGATGACTGAGCGAGTTTGTCGCGTGGCACGTCGCCCGATTTTCGGGTGCTACCAGCACTTTCGAGAAGGTCGAATCAACTGTCCGTTACGTCCTGGCGATCTTGGGGTAGGTCATCAGTGCCAGAGGAGCACCAAACACGAGCCCGCTTCGGCGGGCGGATGGGAGGTTTACCGATGGGCACGCCGCGCATCGCCACCGGAGTCGTCGCCAGGGGAGCCATCGCTGTGGCGGCGATGATCGGAGCGGGTGGGGTCCTCGCGGCCCCGGCCGCGAGCGCGCAAGCAGCGGCGCCATGCGGGCCGCGGGCAGCCGCCTGTATCGACCTGAGTGACAACGCGGCCTGGTTGATGGACAACGGGGCGGTGACCTACGGGGCCGTGCCGATCACCACCGGCAAACCGGGCTACGAGACGCCGCCCGGGACGTTTTCGGTGACGTACAAGGACATCGACCACTGGAGCAAGGCGTACGACGCGCCGATGCCGTATTCGGTGTTCTTCACCACCAGCGGGATCGCCTTCCACGAGGGCAGCCTGCAAGAGCAGTCGCACGGGTGCGTGCACCTCTCGCCGGAAGCGGCCAGGGCGTTCTTCGACGGGTTGACCCCCGGCGACGTCGTCGAAGTCGTCCCCTAACGGCACGCGCGACGGGGCCGCCACCACGCACGGTGGCGGCCCCGTCGTCGCGCGGTCAGGCCGCGGGATTCTCGCGGTTGCGCAGGACTTCCAGCGCCTTGTCGGCGTGCACGGTGAAGCGGAACTCGCTCTTGATCGCTTCGAGGATGGCGCCGTCGGTGTCGATGACGAAGGTCTTGCGCTTGGTCAGCAGCGGCCCGAACCGGCGGCGCACGCCGAACGCGGTGGCGACCGCGCCGTCCGGGTCGGACAGCAGCGGGTAGTCGAAGGCGTTGACCGTGGCGAACTTGGCCTGCTTGTCGACCTGGTCCGGGCTGATGCCGACCCGGTGCGCGCCGACCTCGGCAAACTCGGCGGCCAGGTCGCGAAAGTGGCAGCTTTCCGCGGTGCAGCCCGGGGTCATCGCGGCCGGGTAGAAGAACAGCACGACCGGGCCGGTGTCCAGGAACTCCCGCAGGGCGCGCTCCTTCCCGGTCTGGTCCGGCAGGGTGAAGTTCGGCGCGAGGTCTCCGGGCTTCATCAGGGCACTCCCTCGGTCGGTGGGCGGAACCGGCACGCGATCAGGCACAAACCCCACCAGAGGCTCGGGGAGCGCTGGCGGTCGGGGGGCCGGTTCGCCGAAAGGGTGGTTCCCGGGCGGCGCGAGGTGGAATCATCGGCGGCGTGGATGTGCTGGCGACGACCGGGAGCCGCCTCGCGCGGGTGGCGAGCGAGGTGTTCTCGCCTGCGGTCGTCGTGCTGGTCCTGCCGCTCGCCGTGGCCTGGTCGGCCACCGGCCACGACCTGGGCATGACCGTGCTGTGGGGGCTTGAGGTCGCGCTGTTCTCCAGCGTCCTGCCGATGGTGTTCATCGTGCGCGGCGCCCGCCAGGGCCGGTGGGACACCCACCACGTCCGCGACCGCGAGCACCGCCTCTTACCGCTCACTGTCGGCCTCGCCTCCACCGCGGTAGGCATCGCGATCCTTGTTCTCGGCGAGGCGCCGCGCGCTGTGCTTGCGCTGTCGCTGTCGATGTTCGCGACGCTGGTGGTGTGCATCGCGGTGACCCGCTCGTGGAAGGTGTCGCTGCACGCGGCGGTGGCCGGGGGAGCGGTGGCGATGACGGCCCTGCTCTACGGCTGGTGGGCGCTGGCGCTGCTGGCGCCCCTGGCGCTGGTCTGCTGGTCGCGGGTCGTGCTGGGCGACCACACCGCGGCGCAGGTGCTGGTGGGCGTGCTGCTCGGCCCAGCGGTCGGCGGCGCGGTGTTTCTGCTGGTCAGCGGGTAGACGGGCCTCGGCGACGGGAGCCGGTCAGCCGACCGTGCGGCTGCGGCCGCGGAACTCGGCGACGACCTGGTCGTCCCGGAAGACCGTCACGTCGTAGACGCCGTTGCGGCCGTAGCGGGTGCGCTCGGTGGCGCGGGCGACCAGCACGTCGCCCAGGTGGACGGCGGCGACGAAGGTGATGTCCGCGCCCGCGGCGACGGTGACCGGGCCGTGGCTGTTGCACGCGCAGGCGAACGCGGTGTCGGCGAGCAGGAACACGTACCCGCCGTGGCCGATGCCGTGCCCGTTGACCATTGTTTCGGTGACCGTCATGCGCACTTCGGCGTGTCCGACCCCAGCCGTGACCAGCGCGATTCCCAGGGCCGAGGACGCTGTGTCGTCCGTCATCATCCTGGCTACGGGTTCCGGGGTCATGACCCACCTCGATACGGTCGTCACGGCCATCGTAGGCGGGTGGCCTGGACTGGCCGACCATCGGGTGCTTGCACATCCGATAGTAGGAAGTAAGACTATTTCTTGTCGCCGATGCAGCCGATCGGCCCGACCGCGCCCCCACGGAGGCCACCGATGTCCGCAGAGTTGCACCGACCGGCGCACCCGGTCCGGTTCGTCACCGCGGCCAGCCTGTTCGACGGACATGACGCGGCGATCAACATCATGCGCCGCATCCTGCAATCCCAGGGTGCGGAGGTGATCCACCTCGGGCACAACCGCTCGGTCCGCGAGGTCGTCACCGCCGCCATCCAGGAGGACGTGCAGGGTGTGGCGATCAGCGCCTACCAGGGCGGGCACGTCGAGTACTTCAGCTACCTGGTGGAGCTGCTGGCCGAGCACGGCGCGGGCCACGTCAAGGTGTTCGGCGGCGGTGGCGGCGTCATCGTCCCCGACGAGATCAAGCTGCTGCACTCGCGCGGCGTGGCGCGGATCTTCTCCCCGGAGGACGGCCAGACCCTCGGCCTCGCCAAGATGATCAACTCGATGATCGAGGCGTGCGACATCGACCCGGCCGAGGCCGCGCCCGCGGCCAGGGACGCGCTGCTGGCGGGCGACCACGCCGCGCTGGCGCGGACCATCACCCAGATCGAGGCGGGCACGCTGTCCGACGAGGTCCGCGACGCGATCGCCGGGGTCGACCGGGTGGTGCCCGTGCTGGGCATCACGGGCACCGGCGGGTCGGGCAAGTCGTCGCTGACCGACGAGCTGGTGCGCAGGCTGCGCGTGGACCAGCAGGACAAGCTGCGGGTGGCGGTCATCGCCGTCGACCCGACCCGGCGCCGGGGCGGCGGCGCGCTGCTCGGCGACCGGATTCGGATGAACTCCCTCGACGGGCAGGCGGTCTTCTTCCGCTCGCTGGCCACCCGGGGCGCGGGCTCGGAGGTGCCCGACGGGCTGGCCGAGGTCATCGCGGCGTGCAAGGCGGCGGGCAACGACCTGGTGATCGTGGAGACCCCGGGCATCGGCCAGGGCGACGCGGCGATCGTGCCGTTCGTGGACACCTCGCTGTATGTGATGACCCCGGAGTTCGGCGCTGCCTCGCAGCTGGAGAAGATCGACATGCTCGACTTCGCCGATGTGGTGGCGATCAACAAGTTCGAGCGGCGCGGGGCCGAGGACGCCCGCCGCGACGTCGCCCGCCAGCTTGTCCGCAACCGCGAGGCGTTCGGGAAGTCCTGGGAGGACATGCCGGTCTTCGGCACCAGCGCGGCCACGTTCAACGACGACGGCGTCACCGCGCTCTACCAGGAGCTGCGCGGGCTGCTCGCGGACAAGGGCGTCCCGTTCGCCGAGGGCGTGCTGCCGCGCGTCGAGGGGCGAGTGTCCACTTCGGCCGCGACGGTCGTGCCGCCGCAGCGGGTCCGCTACCTGTCCGAGATCGCCGAGACCGTGCGCGCGTACCACCGCGAGACCGACGAGCAGGTCGCGGCCGTGCGCGAGCGGGCGGCGCTGGCCACCGCCCGGGACGCGCTGAGCGCCGCCGGATCGTCCACAGAGGACATTGAGCGGCTGGTCGCGGAAGCCGAGCGCCGGGTGGAGCGCGACACCGCCGACCTGCTCGCCCAGTGGCCCGCCACGGCCGAGCAGTACCGCGCCGACGAACTCGTGGTGAAGGTGCGGGACAAGGAGTTGCACACCCAGCTCTGGCGGGCCACCCTGTCCGGCAGCCGGGTTCCCCGCGTCGCGCTGCCGCGCTTCGATGACGACGCCACGCTGCTTCGATTCCTGCGCAAGGAAAACCTGCCCGGCCGGTTCCCGTTCACCGCCGGGGTGTTCCCGTTCAAGCGCGAGGGCGAGGACCCGGCCCGGATGTTCGCGGGCGAGGGCGACGCGTTCCGCACCAACCGCCGGTTCAAGCTGCTGTCCGAGGGCAACCCGGCGACCCGGCTGTCCACCGCGTTCGACTCGGTGACCCTCTACGGCCGCGACCCGGACACCCCGCCGGACGTCTACGGCAAGATCGGCACGTCCGGGGTGTCCATCGCCTCGCTGGACGACATGAAGGCGCTCTACGACGGTTTCGACCTGACCGCGCCCACCACGTCGGTGTCGATGACCATCAACGGCCCCGCGCCTACGATCCTGGCGTACTTCCTCAACACCGCGATCGACCAGCGCGTCGACGCCTTTGTCGTGGAGCACAACCGGCAGCCCACGCCAGAGGAGCACGCGGAGCTAGCGGCGTGGGCGCTGGCCAACGTGCGCGGCACCGTGCAGGCAGACATTCTCAAGGAAGACCAAGGGCAGAACACCTGCATCTTCTCCACGGAGTTCAGCCTGCGGATGATGGCCGACATTCAAGAGTGGTTCATCCGCAACAAGGTCCGCAACTTCTACTCGGTGTCGATTTCCGGCTACCACATCGCCGAGGCCGGGGCGAACCCGATCAGCCAGCTCGCCTTCACCCTCGCCAACGGCTTCACCTACGTGGAGTCGTACCTGGCGCGCGGCATGGACATCGATGACTTCGCGCCGAACCTGTCGTTCTTCTTCTCCAACGGCATGGACGCCGAGTACTCGGTGATCGGCCGGGTCGCCCGCCGGATCTGGGCGGTGGCCATGAAGGAGCGCTACGGCGCGGCCGAGCGGTCGCAGAAGCTCAAGTACCACGTGCAGACCTCGGGCCGCTCGCTGCACGCGCAGGAGATGAACTTCAACGACATCCGCACCACGTTGCAGGCCCTGTGCGCGCTGTACGACAACGCGAACTCGTTGCACACCAACGCTTACGACGAGGCGATCACCACCCCGACCGAGTCGTCGGTGCGGCGCGCGATGGCGATCCAGCTCATCATCAACAAGGAATGGGGCCTGTCGGCGAACGAGAACCCGTTGCAGGGGTCGTTCGTCATCGACGAGCTGACCGATCTGGTCGAGGAGGCCGTGCTCACCGAGTTCGACCGAATCTCCGACCGCGGCGGCGTGCTGGGCGCGATGGAGACCGGCTACCAGCGCGGCCGCATCCAGGACGAGTCGATGCTCTACGAGCACCGCAAGCACGACGGCTCGCTGCCCTTGATCGGCGTCAACACCTTCCTGCCGCCCAAGGGTGAGGAGGACGAGGTGTTCGAGATCGAGTTGGCCCGCGCCACCGAGGACGAGAAGCGCTCCCAGGTCGAGCGGACCCGGGAGTACCAGCGGCGGCACCGCGCGGAGGCGGAGGCCGCGCTGGCCCGGCTGCGCGAGGTGGCCGCGACGGACGGCAACGTGTTCGAGGTCCTGATGGACGCCGCCCGGGTCTGCACCCTGGGCCAGATCACCGAGGCGTTTTTCGAGGTGGGCGGCCAGTACCGGCGCAACGTCTGACCGGAGCCGGGGGGGGGGGGGGGGGGGGGAGGGGGGGGGGGGGGGGGGCGGACGAGGTGGGGGAAGGACGAAGGGGGAGGAAAAACCCCCCCCTCCCCGAGCCCCCCCCCCCCCCCCCCCCCCCCCCCCCCCCCCCCCCCCCCCCCCCCCCCCCCCCCCCTCGGCCGTCAGGCCAGGTCGGCGAACGGCCGCGGGTAGCGGAACGTCCCGCGCATCTCGGGCCGGTAGGCGGTCAGTGGGCGGACTTGGAACGCGGGCGCCCAGTCCGGGACCTCCGGCTCGATGCCGAACTCGGCGGCGGGCCGGAACCCGAACCGCGGGTAGTACTCCGGGTGTCCCAAAAGGACGACCAGTGCTTCGTCCAGCGCGTCGGCCGCGCCGAGCACAGCGTGCATCAGCGCACTCCCGACCCCGTGGCGCTGATACTCTTCCCGCACACCGAGCGGCCCCAACGCGACCGCGCTGTGCCCACTCGGCAGGAGAAAACCGCGCGAGGCGGTCACCTGACCGACGATGAGCCCGTCGACCTCCGCGACCAGGCACAGCGGTGCCAGCCAGGCATCGCTCGCCCGAAGGCTGTCCACCAGCGCGGGCTCAACCGGCTGGCTGTCAGGGTAAAGCGCGGCGAAGGCGTCGGCATGCACGTGCGCGACCGCGCGCTCGTCACCGCTTCTCTCACGTCGAATCAGCACACCCCATCGTCGCACCGCGCTCGCGGTTCGCGCGCGCCCTTTAGGCCGACAGCGGCTCGCCGCTGAGACACAGTGGACAGTCAGACGAAGGCCAGACGTCGGTTTCCAGTTCGGTGAGCCATATCTGGTCCAAGCCCAGCCGGGGACCGACCTGCGGTCCCGTGGGCGCGCACACGAAGACGCTGGCGAGCGCGACGGTCGCCGCGCCCCGGTCGGCCAGCGCGCGGACGGTGGCCTCGGTCGCCGACCCGAGGTTGATCGCGTCGTCCACCACGACGGCACGGGCGCCCTCGACGTCGAGCCCGGCGGGCACGGCGTAGCGCGGGCCGGTCGCGTCGACGGTGCGGGTGGTGTAGGCGAACCGGACGCCGAGCGCGGCGGCGACCCACTGCGCGAGGAACGCGCCGCCGTCGAGCGGGCCGACGACCAGGTCCGCGCCGAACCGAACGAGGCGGGCCGCCAACGCGTCGGCCGCGGCGCGGACGCGGGCCGGGTCGCTGATCAGGCGGTCGAGGTCAAGCCAGGTGTCGCCGTGGTGGCCGGACTCGAAGGCGAAGTGGCCGTGGCGCACGAGTTCCCGCATGGCTGGGCGCACCTCGCGACGTAGTGGCTGCCGTACTCGGCGCCGACTTTATCGGGTGAACCTCGGTCGGCGTCGGATTTGCCGCTGATAGCGTCGGATCGGTCCGATCGCTTCGTGATGGTCGTCTTTCCACGTGGCCGGTGCCGGGGTGTTGGAGGTCGCGATGGTGTGGCGCGGGGCTTCGGTCAGGATGGCGCGTGGGACGCGGGTTCTGTGTCTGGTCGCCGGTGTTGTGCTCGCCCAGGCGCCCGCGCCCTCGGCCCAGGCGAGCCCTCGGGCGGAAATGTGCCTGTCGGCGAGGATCGAGGTCGGTTTCGGCCGGGCGCTGCTGCCGGGCGCGGCTGAGGTGCCCACGTCCCTGCCCACCTCCACGCCATCGACCTCGCCATCGTCGGCAGGGCCGACTGCGAGTCGGCCTATGGGTCGGCCATCACGCGCAGGATGGTCTGCGCCGCCCTCCCCGGCCGCGACACCTGCCAGGGCGACTCCGGCGGCCCGCTGGTCGTCAATGGCCGTCTGGCGGGGATCGTTTCCTGGGGATACGGCTGCGCCCGCCCGGATCACCCCGGTGTTTACGCCAATGTCGCGGAACTCCGGAACTGGATCGACACCGTGGCAGGCTGACGGGCCGGGCCGCGGATGAGATCCCGGTGCCAGGAGCCCGCCACCCACTCGAAGTAGCCGCGCCGCCCGCGATGGCCTGCTCCAGCGCGCGCGGGTGGGCCTCGTGGGTAGTGGTGGTTTGGCAACCCTCGATGACGAATTAATCATCCGACTACAGTTTCTTTAGCAAAGTTCATCACGATTGCCCAATGAAGGTCATGGAACTGCGTCAGGACGCGGGCGTCGCGGGCGCCCGACTGGTCGGCCTCGGGTCCTACCGGCCGCCCGCCATGGTCGGGAGCGCGGAGATCGCGGCCTGCTTCGGGCGGACCGGGGACTGGGTTCAGGAGCGCACGGGCATTGTGTCCCGACGCTTCGCGACCGACGAGACGATGGCGGAGATGGCGGTCCTAGCTGCTGAGAAGGCGCTGGCGCAGGCCGGGCGGGACGCCGCGGGGGTCGACCTGGTGGTCGTGGCGACGTGCAGCGGGAAGGGGCCGCTGCCGCTGTACGCCGCCAGAGTCGCCGCGGCGCTGGGGGCGTGGGACGCGGCGGCCTTCGACCTCAACGCCGCGTGCGCCGGGTTCTGCTACGCCCTCGCGGTCGCCGCCGACGCGGTGCGGGCCGGATCGGCGCGGCGGGCGGTGGTGGTGGGGACGGAGAAGCTGTCCGTCTGGGTCGACCCGGCCGACCTGGGCACGTCGATCATCTTCGCCGACGGGGCCGGGGCGGCGGTTATCGAGGCCGCCGACGAGCCCGGCATCGGCCCGATCGTGTGGGGCAGCGACGGCTCGGCCGACGCCGCCGCGCTGATCCACATCTCGGACGGCGGGCTGATGCGGATGCAGGGCCAGGCGGTGTTCCGGTGGGCCACCACCGAGATCTACCCGGTCGCCCTGCTGGCCTGCGAGCGCGCGGGCGTCGACCCGAAGGACCTGGCCGCGATCGTGCCGCACCAGGCCAACCTCCGCATTGTCGAGGCGCTGGCCCGCAAGATCGACGCGCCGAACGCGGTCGTGGCCCGGGATGTGGTCACCTCGGGCAACACCTCGGCCGCGTCGATCCCGATGGCGATGGACCGGCTGCTCGCCGAGGGCGCGGAGCCGGGCGGGCTGGCGCTGCTGGTGGGCTTTGGCGCGGGCCTGTCGTACGCGGCCCAGGTGGTGCGGATGCCGGAGAGCCGACAGTCGTCCGAAGTCCTCAGTGGACAGTGTCGCGGATGAAGTCCCGGTACCAGTGATAGGAGTCCTTCGGGGTGCGTTTCTGCGTGGCGTAGTCGATGTGGACGAGGCCGAAGCGCTCCCGGTATCCCGCCGCCCACTCGAAGTTGTCGGTCGCCGACCACACGAAGTAGCCGCGCACGTCCGCGCCGCCCGCGATGGCCTGCTCCAGGGCGCGCAGATGGGCCTCGTGGTAGGCGATCCGCGCCGGGTCGGGCACGCGCCCGTCCACCGGGTCGGGGTCATGGTACGAGCAGCCGCTTTCGGTGATGTACAACGGAACCATCGCGTCGCCGTAGCGGTCGGCGAACATCGCCACGGTCTCCCGCAGCCCCTCGGGGACCACCGGCCAGCCGAAATCGGTCGTCGGATACCCGTGCAGCGGCCGCGGCTCGAACGGCAGGTTGGGCGGCAGCAGCCCGGCCACCGCGGGGCTGGCCCCGTTCTTCGATGGCGCGCCGACCAGGGTCGGCTGATAATAGTTGATCCCGTACCAGTCCAGCGGCGTCGAGATCACCTTGAGGTCTTCCACGACCGGGCCGGGCATCGCCGCGGCGAGTTCCGGGGCCGGATAACGGCCGAGCAGCACCGGATCGGCGAACAGCCAGTTCACCAGCGTCGCGTATGACCGCGCCGCCGCCGTGTCCTTTTCGGACTCCGAAGCGGCCCACACCGCGCCGTGGTGGTTGGCCACGCCGATGTTCGAGCAGCCCGCCGCGCGCAGCGCGCCGACGGCGAGCCCGTGGCCGAGCAACTGGTGGTGCACCGTCGGCAGCGCGGCCAGCCCGAGTTCCCGCCCCGGCGCGTGGTTGCCCAGCGCGTAGCCGAACATCGTCACCACGACCGGCTCGTTGAGCGGCATCCACATCCGCACCCGGTCGCCGAGCCGTTGCCCCACAACGGATGCGTAGTCGGCGAACCGGTAAGCGGTGTCCCGGGTGAGCCAGCCCCCGCTGTCCTCCAAGTGTTGCGGAGTGTCCCAGTGGAACAGGGTGACCGCGGGCGCGATCCCGGCCGCGCACAACTCGTCCACGAGCCGGTCGTAGAAGTCCAACCCCTCGGGGTTCACCGTGCCGTCCGGCACGACCCGCGGCCACGCCACCGAGAACCGGTACGCGCCGACGCCCAGATCACGCAGCAGCGCCACGTCTTCCCGGTAGCGGTGGTAGTGGTCGGCGGCCACGGCGCCCGACTCGCCGTCCCGGATTCGACCGGGTTCCGCGCAGAACGTGTCCCACACCGACACCCCGCGCCCGCCCTCGGTGACCGCCCCCTCGACCTGGTAGGCGGCCGACGCCGCACCCCACAGGAACTCCGGCGGGAACGGCATCGTGGGGGTCCTCCTGTCGACAGGCTACGGAGATCCGGGGGCGAACTCGCGCGGCCGGTCGCGCAGGCCAAGCAGCCACTGCACGGCCTGTTCGCAGCGGGCCGCGGCGAAACCGTCGCCGAAGGGATTGTCCGAGGGCGGGGCAGCGCGCAGTTCCATGCCGCTGAGCAGCAGCTTCTCGGTGATCCGGGCGATGACCGCGCGGTCGGCGCCCGCCGTCCACGGGTAGCCGGGGCGCGGCGGCTCGGCCCAGGCGGTCACCTCGCCGCCAACCACGAGGGTGGGGACGCCGAAGCTGGGGGCCTGCTCGGCGAGGATGTCGGAGTCGGTCACCGCCGCCGCGGCCACCGACAGCAGGCAGACCAGTTCGGGCTGGGGGAGCGGGTCGGTGATCGTGACCCGGACCAGCCGCCCGAGCATGTCGTAGGCGCGGTGGCGCAGCGCGCTGTCGCGGGGGACGGGCAGCACCACCTCCAGGTCCGGGTTCGCCAGCACCAGGTCGGCGACCCCGTGCAGCACGTGCGTCGCCGTCTCCGGCCGCCAGCGGGTCGCGTCGAGCACGACCAGCACCAGCCTGCAGTGGCCCGCGACGACGGTGTCCTCCACCAGTTGCACCCGGTCGTCGGCGTGGCGCACATGCCGGTCGAGGGCCTCGAACCCGGCGTCGACGGCCGTGCTGCCCACCGTCACCACCTTCGGCCCGGTGTGGCGCTCGTCGGCGAGGTTGGCCGCGGTGTCCGGGGTGGCCGCGAGGTGCAGCGAGCACACCTGGGCGATCAGCTTGCGGTGGCCCTCCTGCGGAAACGGGGCGGTGAGGTCGTAGGACCGCACGCCAGCGTCGAGGTGCACCACCGGGATCTGCCGCCAGAACGCGGCCATGGTCGCGCTGAACGCGGTCGCAGAGTCGCCCTGCACCACCACCGCGTCCGGCCGCCGGTCGGTGAAGGCGTGGTCGAGCCCGGCGAGCAACTGCGCCGCGGCGCGCGGGGTCTCCTGGCCGTCGCGGGACAGCTCCACCAGGATGTCCGCGGCCAGACCGAAAGCGGACAGCGCCGCGGTGGCGGCGGGCGCGTCGTCGCCGCAGGCGAGCACGACCGGCCACACCTGCCGCCGGGCGCGCATCGCGGTGGCCAGCGGAGCGAGCTTGACGGCGGCGGCGGCGTCCCCGGCGACGAGACAGACCTCGGGCGCGCGACCGGACGGGAGCGGGGCGGGCAGGGGGACCAAGGTGTTCGGCACGGCCACACCCCCTCCGCGACACCGGAGCGAGCGATTCGCGGCCCCGGTTTCCCTCGTCCACTGCGGTATAGCGCGAGACTCCCGCGACGTTACTCCCGGCGGAATCAGCGCACATTTCGACACGCCGAAACCGATAAGCGCCCGGGTGACCGCGCGCGATCACGCCACCCGGTCAGGGGTTGCCGCGGTGGGTGTTCTGCAATCGGGTCGCGTAGACCGCCGCCTCGGTGCGCCGGTCGAAGCCGAGCTTGTGCAGCAGCGTGGAGACGTAGTTCTTGACCGTCTTCTCGGCCAGGTACAGCGCGCCCGCGATCTGCCGGTTGGTCATGCCCTCGGCGATCAGGTCCAGGATCTTGCGCTCCTGCTGGCTCAGGCTGCTGTAGCGCGGGTCCTCGACGCGCCCGGCGCGCAGCCGCTCCAGCACGGTCGCGGTGACCCCGGCGTCGAGCAGCGACCCGCCGCCAGCCAGCGTCCGCACCGCAGAGACCAACTCGCCGCCGCTGACCTGCTTGAGCATGTACCCCGCCGCGCCCGCCATGATCGCCCCGAACAGGGCCTCGTCGTCGGAGAACGAGGTGAGCATCAGGCACGCGGGCGGCGGCTCGACCACCGACCGCACCTCCCGGCACACGCTCACCCCCTCCCCGTCGGGCAGCCGCACGTCGAGGATCGCCACCTGGGGCCGCACCGCGGGAATGCGCGCCAGCGCCTGCCCGGCCGTGGCCGCCTCGCCCACCACGTCGATGTCCGGCTCGACCTCAAGAAGCTGGCGCAACCCGCGGCGCACAACCTCATGGTCGTCGAGCACGAACACGGAAATACTCATTCACACGCCTCCTGGCCTCGCACCCCGGCCGAGGGCAGCGGCACCGCCCAGTCGACCCTGGTCCCGCCCGGCTCGGGCGAGTCGATCTCGCAGTCTCCCCGCCAGCGGCGCGCCCGCTGGACCATGTTCGCCAGCCCGCTGCGGTGTCGGATGCCCGGCGGCAGTCCCCGGCCGTCGTCGCGCACGAGCAGCCCCAGCCGGGTCGCCCCTCGGTCGACCGACACGGTGACCGCGACGCCGCCCGCGCCCGCGTGCCGCACCACGTTCGACAGCGCCTCGCGCAGCGTGGCGATCAGGTCGAGCGCCACGTCCGCTGGCACGACCGAGTCCAGCGGGCCCTCCAGCCGCACGGTCGGCTCGAACCCCAGCGAGACCGTCGCGTCGGAGATCGCGCGCAGGATCTCGCCGCGCAGGCTGTAGGGGCCGTTCGCGGGCTGCTGGAGGGAGAAGATGCTGCGCCGCACCTCGCGGATCGTCTGATCGATCTCGTCGGTGAACCCGGCCAGCCGCTCGGCGGCGTCCGGCCCGGTCGCGCGCTTGAGGCCGTGCAGCCCCAGGCCGATCGCGAACAGCCGCTGGATCACCAGGTCGTGCAGGTCGCGGGCGATCCGGTCGCGTTCCTCGTAGAGCGCGAGCCGCTGCCGGTCCTGCTGGGCCTCGGCGAACTCGATGGCGAGGGCGGCGTGCGTGGCGAAGTCGGTGATCATCCGCAGGTCGTCGTCATCGAACCGGGCCGCGCCGTGCTCGCGGGCGACCATCAGCACGCCGGTGGTGTGCTGGCCCGCGGTCATCGGGACGAACATGGCGGGCCCGAGCGCGTCGATGCCCCGGGGCAGACGGTGGAAGTTCGCCAGCGACCGGATCAGGCTGGCCTTGGCGACCTCGGTGAGCACCCGGGGCCTGCCGGTGCTGAACACGTCGCCGGTGATGCTGTCGACGATCGGCAGCCGCAGGCCGGACAACTCGTCGCGCAGCACGCCGTCGACGCCGCGCACGAGCATGTGCCCCGGCCCGGACGGCCCGGCGACGAACGCCAGCACCGCGGCGGGCGCCTCCCGGGCCCGGCGCACCAGCAGGTCAAGGCCCTCGGTCTCGCACGCGGTCGTCCGCAACGCCGCGGTGACCTCGGTGGTCGCCCGCAGCCACCGCTCCCGCCTGCGGCTGAGGTCGTAGTGCCGGGCGTTCTCGATCGCCATGCCCGCCGCGGCGGCCAGCGCGACCACCACGTCCTCGTCCTCCTGGGTGAACGCGCGCCCGCCGATCTTCTCGGCCAGGTAGAGGTTGCCGAACACCTCGCCGCGCGCCCGGATCGGCACGCCGAGAAACGAGCTCACCCCCGCGAGCCGCTCCGGTCCGATCCGCCCTGGCTCGACGTGCCCCGGGCCTGCTTGCCCCGGCTCGGCCGCGGCGGCGCCGGTGGGCTGGGTGAGCCCGGCGAGGGCGGCGGGGTCGCTGTCGGCGGACAGCCGCAGCGGGCGGTCGGTCACCAGGCCCAGCACCGCCGTGGCCGCGGGCAGCGTGCCGCCCGCGCGGGCGCACTCCACGAGGTCGCCGTCCTGGCCGAAGGTGTCGAGCGCGCCGTAGCGGGCGCCCGCCAGCTCGCAGCCCGCGGCGACGATGCGGCGCAGCACGTCGGGCAGTGACAGGTCGCTGGCCACCGACACCACGGCGTCGAGCAGGTGGCGCATCCGCTCCTGGGAGACCTCGGCCGCGGCGGCGCGGTCGACCAAGCCGCGGAACAGATTGTTCCGACGCAGAGCGTGTGGGTCGCCCGCGGGCCTGCCGTCCTGGCCGCCCGGTTGGTCCGCACCCGTCTCCAGCACGGCGTCCACCGCTTTCTCGGTCGAGTCCCGCGGCACGTGTTCGCCCGGTGTCCTGGCTCGCGCGGGTTTTCCTCTTCCCTGCCCCGATCGGTGCGTCGAGCGTCCTCGCGTTCCGCGCCGAGCGCAAGGTCGTGCGCGGGATCTCACCGCAATGCCGCGATGTGGGCGGGTCCCCTTCTGGTGGCCTAGT
Source organism: Actinokineospora sp. NPDC051303 (assembly GCF_055586285.1). NCBI lineage: Bacteria > Bacillati > Actinomycetota > Actinomycetes > Pseudonocardiales > Pseudonocardiaceae > Actinokineospora > Actinokineospora sp. NPDC051303. The sequence continues at coordinate 2,047 of NZ_JBVJIN010000076.1, read as the reverse complement.
TGGTGAGCGGCTCGCCGGGAAGCGGTCCGGAATGGCCTCTACCGCAATTGCGTCACGCGATTCCGGACACAATCCACCGCAAAGTCCACCGTCCCGGTCCGCCACGCAGAATCGTGCGGGAAAGCGGTGCGACGTCAATGCGCCAGAACGCCGACGGATCGGCGCCGAGAGCGTGAATGAGCGCCGCTTTCACCACCGCCGGATGGGTCACCGCGACCGTGCGCGGCGATTCGGTCGGCCGGTCGTCCAGCCAGCCGCCGACCCTGGCCACCAAGTCCACAACGGACTCGCCGCCATGCGGCGCGGCTTTGGGGTCGGTCAGCCACTTGGTCAACTCGTCCGGCTCGGCCACGGCCAGCTCGTCGAGCGCGTGACCCCGCCAGCGCCCGAAGTCGGCGTCGCGCAGCCCCTCGTCCGGCTCGGCGGACAGCCCCAGCGCGGCCGCCGTCTGCGCGCACCGGAGCGCCGGGCCGCGCAGCGCTTCGTCCACTTGGCCCAATGCGGGTCCGGCGGCCGCGGCAGCGGCGGCGTTGTCGTCAAGCGGCTCGTCAGCCGGGAACGCCGCCGCGCGCGTGGCCGCGGTCGCCCCGTGACAGACCAGAATCAGCCGCGCGCTCATCCGGCCACCGCACAAGATCGGCAGCCTCGCGCGCTCACGCACCGTGTTGATTGTCCGCTCGCAAGCTCGCTCACCGAGACCACCCCTGACCTGCCCACCGGGCAATCCCACCGTCCGAACGGCCGCGTTGACAGTGCCACGCGAACTCCCATACGTTTCCTAGTCGACCCTGATGGTAGAAGGAAGCCGGTGTGACTCCGGCACGGCCGCGCCACTGTGATCGGCCCCGGGACCCCGGGGCCGAAGTCAGACCCTTCACCGTCGTCCGCTCCACCGACTGGGCCGCGTGAAGCCCGAGGAGGCAGTTCCATGACGCATGCCGTCGCACTCCCCACCCCCGTCCCCGTGAGCATCCCCGTCCGGCAGATCCTGCCGTACGCGATCTTCGCCGGGATCATCTCCCTGCTGGCGCTGTACTTCGTCGGCGCGGAGCAGGGCGCCCTCGCGATCTTCGAGGGCACCTACGTGCACGAACTGGTCCACGACGCCCGGCACCTGCTGGGTTTCCCGTGCCACTGACCGAGAACGCGACAGCCCCAGCCACCTTGACCGTTCGGTCGCTGTTGGTGTGGGGGTTGCTCGCGGGACTTGTCGGCGGCGTGCTCGCTTTCGGCTTCGCGTACGTGTTCGGCGAGCCGTCGGTGGACGCGGCCATCTCGATCGAGGAAGCAGGCGCATCGCATTCGGATTCCGGGCATGATCATGGCGCGGCGCACGAGCCCGCCGAGGAGGAGGTAGTCAGTCGGGCGTTCCAGTCGACTGGCGGTCTCGGAATCGGCACGGTCGCCTATGGTCTCGGCCTGGGCGGGCTGTTCAGCCTGGCGTTCGCGTTCGCCTACGGGCGTATCGGTCCGCTGACGCCACGGGCTACCGCCGTGGCGTTGGCTGGGCTTGGGTACGTCGCGGTGGTTTTGGTTCCGTTCCTTGCCTACCCGGCTAACCCGCCTGCGGTAGGCAATGGAGAGACCATTGGTGACCGGACCGCGTTGTTCTTTGGCATGATTGGGATTTCGCTGGTCGCTGTGGTCGGTGCGATCTTCGCCGCTCGGGCGCTTGTTGTGCGCATGGGCGGTTGGGGCGCGACTGTGGTGGCTGGGCTTGGGTATCTGGTCGTGGTGACCGGTGTGGCCAAGGTGCTGCCCACGTTTCAGGAGGTGCCTGCCGGGTTCCCTGGGAATGTTCTTTGGGAGTTTCGGATCGCTTCTCTGGGCACTTCAGCGGTGCTGTGGGCGGGGATCGGGATCGTGTTCGCGGTGCTGTTGCAGCGGGGGTTGTCCCGCGCGTGAGTTGGTTGCGGAGGCCGCCTTCGGGCGGCCTCCGTCGTTTGTGGTGGGCTCGATGGGGTGGAGTGGTTTCTTCGGGGCCTTGGTCTCAGGTGGTGGGTGCGACACCGTGGTTGATCAGGAGTTCGTTGAGTTTTTCGGTGGG
>NZ_JBVJIN010000075.1:0-22843 GCF_055586285.1 Actinokineospora sp. NPDC051303 | reverse complement strand
GTGTGAGGCCGAAGGCATCCCACCCGTCTTTCACACGGCGATCTTCCTTCGTAGGGGCCCCGAAGAAACCACTCCACCCCATCGAGCAACCCCACGAACCCCAGCCCCAACGGAACCCAGAAGCCGTCAGGAATACCAGGTCGGCTCAGGAATCTCGTCACGCAGCACGAACACCCCCACCTCCCGCCGCTTGTAAGCCACCGGATCATGCAGCGTATGCGTGCGCACGTTGCGCCAGAACCGGTCCAGCCCCTCCCCAGAAGCCGTCGACCGCGCCCCAGTCACCTCAAACACCGTGCTGGTGATCTCCAACGCCACCTCAGTCGCGCGAGCCTTCACCGCCGCCACCCGCACCTCATGCTCCCCGCGCTCCCGCTCGGTCACCGCGTCCGGGTCCCGGTGGATCACTAGGCCCTCTTGGGCCACCCGGTCCGCCAACGCCTCCACAGCCCACAGCTTCGACGTGAGATCGCCGTAGACGTCGAGTACGTACGGCTCGTCCACCGCGCGTTCGTACCCGCCGTGCAGCCAGGAACGGGCCTTCTCCCGGGTGTAGGTCCGCGCGGTCTCCAGCGCGCCGCGCGCGATGCCCAAATAGAAGTTGACGAACACGAGTTGGATCGTCGGCACGTTGAGCGTGTTGTAGACCTTCGGCGTGAACTCCTTGTCCACGTACCCCGCCGCGGAAGCCCAGTCGACCCGCACGTTGTCGATGGTCACGCTGCCGGACTCGGTCAGCCGCTGCCCGATGTTGTCCCAGTCGTCGTGGAAGGTCAGCCCGTCGATGTTCGACGGCACGATCGCGAAGATGTGCTTGTCCGTGCCCGCAAGCACGCCTTCGAGCACGGTCAGGTCGGACACCTTGCTGCCGGTGGAGAACGACTTCCGTCCGTTGTAGACGATCGTGTCGCCCTCGTCGGTGATCACCACGTCGGAGTCGCGCGGGTTCACCGCTCCACCGAAGAACAACCGGTTAGCGGTAGCCAGTTCCTCCACCGCCGCGATCTGCTCGGGCGTGCCGACCAGACGCGCCGCCCAGAACCACAGATAGTGGTAGCCCAAGAGCTGCCCGATAGAGCCGTCCGCCTTCGCGATCTCCCGCACTACCTGGTACGCGGTAGGCCATTCCTGCCCACCGCCACCGTGCTCGGCGGGCCCGAGCAGCGTCACCAGCCCGGAATCCTTGAGCAGTTGGACTTCCGCGTACGGGGTCTTGGCCTCCCGGTCCCGGCTTACCGCGTCCACGGCAAGCAGCGCGGACACCTCCGCGGCGCGCTCCAGCCACTCGGCGGCGGTAGTGGGGACGGTTTCCGACCAGGTCTCAGTCGTGGTCACAGCAGTGCCTTTCTGAAGTAAGCGGGCGTCAGACGACGAGCGCTGAGAACCCCAGCGCTGAGATGGAGAGAGAGGGGCGTCAGACGCCCAACGGCTCGGCAGTGGCGGCACTGCGGTCGGCGTCGGCCTCCAGGGCGCGCACGATCGGCAGCACGTTCTTGCCGAAGTACTCGACTTCCTCGTGGTAGTGCAGGAATCCGAGCAGGGCGAGGTTCACCCCGAGCTTGCGGTACTCGACCAGCCGGTAAGCGATCTGCTCCGGCGTGCCGATGAGCTTCGAGCGGAAGCCGTCGTTGTACTGGACGAGGTCCTCGAACGACGAGTCCGCCCACATTCCCTTGCCGTCGCCGGTGGAACTGCCCGCCTGCTGAACGGCGTCGCGGAATCCGCGCACAGCCTCGGGATCGGCCTTCGCGACGATCTCCCGCAGGGTCTCCTTGGCTTCGGCCTCGGTGTCCCGGGCGATGAGGAACCCGTTGAGCCCGAACCGAACTGTCCGCCCATGCCGCCGAGTCGACTCGTTCACTTCGGTGATCTGCTCGGTGACCCCGTCGAAGTCCTTGCCGTTGCTGAAATACCAGTCCGACACCCGCCCGGCCATCGCCCGCGCCGCTGTGGAGTTGCCGCCCTGGAAAATCTCCGGATGCGGCCTGCCCGGCGCCGACAACGGCTTGGGCTTGAGGTCGTAACCACGCAACCGGTAAAAGTCCCCGGCGAACTGGGCGTCGTCCTCCGTCCAACTGGCACGGAGCACCCGGATGAACTCTTCCGAGCGTCGGTAACGCTCGTCGTGCTCCAACCACGGTTCACCCAATGCGGTGAACTCGCCCTTGAACCACCCGGACACCACGTTCACCGCCGCCCGCCCGCCGGACAGGTGGTCGGCCGTGGCGACGAGTTTCGCCAGCACACCCGGGTGCCACAGTCCCGGGTGCACGGCGGCGATCACCTTCAACCGCTGGGTGGCCAGCAGCAGCGCCAGGCTGAAACTGGTCGACTCCTGTTGGTAGGCCGCGCCGTAGCTGGCCATGTACCGCACCTGGCTCAACGCGTACTCGAACCCGTTGTCCTCGGCGAGGACAGCGAGTTTCTTGTTGTACTCGTAAGACCAGTCGGTGCGCTGCTCGATGCCGCTGACGACCAGCCCGCCGCTCACGTTGGGCACCCAGTAGGCGAACTTCAACGGCTCTAGAGGTTCTTGAGGGGACATGCGAAAGACTCCGAAGTGTCAGCAGACCCGCGAGGGGAAACCTGCTCGATGAACCGGCCGAGGACAAACCTCAGCGTCGACAACCCTGCCCGCACACGCGGGCGTAATCGACATGCCGACGCCTCGTAAGGCGCAAGACCGGCTTCACCGTGGACACCGCACCATCGGAACACCCGCCGCCGCGCAGGGTCAACGGCTGATCGGGTACGTCCAGACGGTGGGAAGACTTTTGCTGTGGCGCCCCCGCCGAAATCGGGAGCCTTGTCAGTCGTCTGTGCTCTCGGGCTGGGTGTCGAGTTCGGCTATCGCCTGGTTGGCGAGTTCCACGAGACGGGCGAGGCCGTCCCGGCTCATGGTGAGGACGTATTCGTTCACCTGTCCGAAGTGGAGGGTGGCGTGGTCGGCGACCTTGGTCGCGTCGAACCACATGGGAACGTCCCCGGTCATGTCGACCCACATGTCGATCGACACACCTGGATGGGTGATCAGTGCCATGATTCCGCCTTTGGTGTCCTATAGTTGCCTATCACTCGGACTTGGGAGTCCGACTGTCGGAGTGTAATGTTAGGTCGACAGTCGGGCTTACGGCAAGTCCCGATGGAGTGAACAGAAGGGGCGGACATGGGGCACGCACGGCCGACACTTGAACGCAGGCAACTGGGTCTGGTCCTGCGCCGGTTGCGGGAGAAGTCGGGGAAGACGCAGCAGGCGGGCGCCGACGCCGTGGGCAAGGTCCGCTCACGCATCGTGGAACTGGAGGACGGAAGGGCAACTATCGGCCCAGAGGACCTGGCGAAGCTACTGGATTGCTACGAGGTCACCGGCCCCGAACGCGACACGGTCACGGAACTAGGCGCGGTCGCGCGCCGAACCCAAAAGCGGCGGGTGCACATCGACCACCTCCCCGATGCCTACCGCCGGTTCGCGGACCTGGAAGCCTCCGCCTCGGAGATCAACTGCTTCGAGACCGGCATCATCCCCGGCCTGCTCCAGTCGCCGGGTTACGTACAGGCCCTGCTCGCCGAAGCCGAAGACATTTGGTGGCAGCCCAACGACGTCCAGAGCGAGGACCGATGGTTCTTCCGCATGGACAGGCAAGCGCGGATGCTCGACGTCGGAGACCGCAGGATCATGCGCTTCGTCATGACCGAGGACGCTTTGCGTGCCAACATGGGAAGCCCGGAGGTTATGCGCGAGCAGTTGATCCACATGCTCGGTCTACTGGACAAGTTGCCCGACCTGAACATCCGCGTGCTGCGCAACGATACCTACGGTAATCCCGCTCGCGGGCGCGGTTTGTGGCTCCTGGGTTTCGGTGAGCGCGGAACGCCAGTCGGGTACTCGTCGGCGATCCCGGGACCGTCGATGTACTACGACGGTGAGGCCGAGGTTGAGAGTATGCTTCGAGCGTTCTACCGGACATGGGAGTTGGCGTTGAGCCGCAAGGACTCTCGCCGTTTGATCCAGCAGATTGCGAAGGAGTAGGCGTCAATGGGCGACCACGCACGGGACACCGGTTGGTTCAAGAGCAGCCGTAGCGCTGCGGCCGACGAGACGTGCGTGGAGGTGCGGCTTACCCCTTCGGCCGTTGGTGTCCGGGACACCAAGAACCGTGTCGGTGGCGCTCTTGACCTGGCCACCGGTTCCTGGGGCGCGTTCCTGTCCGACACCAAGAGCGGTCGGTTCGATCTGTCATGAACCGGGACACTGGTTGGTTCAAGAGCAGCCGTAGCGGTGCGGCCGAGGAGGCTTGCGTCGAGGTGCGGCTTACCGCCGCCGCGACAGGCGTCCGCGACACCAAGAACCGCGCGGGTGGCGCCCTGAACCTCGCCACCGGCTCTTGGTCCGCGTTCCTCACCGACGCCAAGAGCGGCCGGTTCGACCTGTCGGTGTGAGCGAGTAGCGTCGAACCCCGTGGAACAGGAGTTCGACCTTTTCGACACGCCCACCGGCAACCGGGCGGCCCCGAGCGCGCCGCTCCCCGTGCGGATGCGCCCAGCCACCCTGGACGAGGTCCTCGGCCAGGACCACCTCCTCGGCCCCGGCGCGCCCCTGCGCCGCCTGGTCGAGGGAGCCGCCCCCGCGTCGATCCTGCTCTACGGCCCACCGGGAACCGGTAAGACCACTCTCGCCACCCTGGTCTCTTCCGCTATCGGCAGACGCTTTGTCGCGCTTTCCGCCCTCTCGGCAGGCGTCAAAGAGGTCCGCGCCGTCATCGAAGAGGCCCGCAAGCGCCGCACGCACTCCGGTGAGTCCACCGTCCTCTTCATTGACGAGGTCCACCGCTTCTCCCGCACCCAGCAAGACGCCCTGCTCGGCGCTGTCGAAGACCGAATAGTCCTGCTCGTCGCCGCCACCACGGAAAACCCGTTCTTCTCCGTGGTCTCCCCGCTGCTGTCCCGCTCGCTGGTGCTCCAGCTGCACCCGCTGACCGACACCGACATCCAGGCCCTCGTCCGCCGCGCCGTCGCCGACGAACGCGGCCTCGCGGGCTCGGTCACCCTCGACGCCGACGCCGAGGCGCACATCGTCCGGCTCGCCGGCGGCGACGCCCGCCGCGCCCTCACCGCCCTCGAAGCCGCCGCAGACTCCGCCCTCGCCACCCGCGGCGGCGAGATCGACCTGGCCACCGTCGAGGCCACCGTGGACAAGGCCGCCGTCCGCTACGACCGCTCCGGCGACCAGCACTACGACGTGATCAGCGCCTTCATCAAGTCCATCCGCGGCTCCGACGTCGACGCGGCGCTGCACTACCTGGCCCGCATGATCGAGGCGGGGGAGGACCCGCGCTTCATCGCCCGCCGTCTCGTCGTGCACGCCAGCGAGGACGTCGGCATGGCCGACCCCACCGCCCTGCAGACCGCCGTCGCCGCCGCCCAGGCCGTGCAGCTCATCGGGATGCCCGAGGGCAGGCTCGCCCTGGCCCAGGCGACCGTCCACCTGGCCACCGCGCCCAAGTCCAACGCCGTCATCACCGCCATCGACAGCGCCATGGCCGACGTCCGCGCGGGCGCGGCGGGCCTGGTCCCCGCCCACCTGCGCGACGGCCACTACGCGGGCGCGAAGAAGCTCGGCAACGCCACCGGCTACCGCTACCCGCACGACGTTCCAGAAGGCGTCCTCGCCCAGCAGTACCCGCCCGATGAGCTGCGCGGCCGCGACTACTACGAGCCCACCCAGCGCGGCGCGGAACGCCACCTCGCCGAACGCGTCCCCAAGCTCCGCAGGCTCATCCGCGGCGGCTGATATGCGCGCCGCAAACCGGTCGCGCGCCCGCGCGACCGAGGGGCATGCTTTCTAACGCAAGGTCCGGAAAGCCCGCTCCGATACGGCGCGGTAACCTGTCGCCGATCACACGCCGCCGTCCGGCGGCGTCAGCGATGAGGAGGGCTAGTGACAGCAGGCCAGATCGCCGCGCTGGTGGCCGCGGGCGCTTTCGTCCTGCTGGTCGTGCTGCTGGGCATCATGCTGTTCAAGCTCGGCCGCACCCTTGACGAGGCCACCATCGCGATCCGCAAGGCCCACCAGAACAGCGACCCGCTGTTCACCGGGGCCAACACCACGCTGACGCACGTCAACACCCAGCTTGAGCGGGTCGACGGCATCACGTCCAACGCCCAGGCCGTCACCGGCAACGTCTCCGCGCTTACCTCGGTGTTCACCGCCACGCTTGGCGGCCCGCTGGTCAAGGCCGCCGCGCTGTCTTACGGCGTGAGCAAGGCTCTGCGCGCGCGCCGCAAGAAGGCCAAGGGCGAGATCGAGGGCAAGCACTCCCGGCCCGTCAAGCGGGGCGGCAAGCGACGCGGAGCCCGGTCGTGAAGCGCATGTTCTGGCTCGGCGTCGGCGTCGCCACCGGCATCGCTCTGTCCCGCAAGGCCCGCGACACCGCCCACGCCGTGACCCCGGCGGGCATCGCGGGCAACCTCGGCGACGCTGTGCGCGAACTCGCCGGAGCGGTCGGCGCGTTTGGCGCCGACGTGCGCGCGGGCATGCTGGAACGGGAAGAGGAACTCACCGACGCGGTCGAGCGCCGCTCCGGCGTCACCCCCGGGGCCCGCCACGCCCTCGGCGCGGACCGGCCTCGCCGCTCCGCCGACGCGCGAGCGCGCCGGGCGAACGGCTGAGCCAGCCTTCGCCGTTCGCCGTGCCGCAGCCCGTCGAACCCTGATCAGTTGAGGACCCGAGACCGTGCAGACCCACGAGATTTCCAATCGCTTCCTGAATTACTTCAAGAGCACCGGCCACACCCAGGTCGCCAGCGCTTCCCTGATTCTGGAAGACCCCAACCTGCTGTTTGTGAACGCGGGCATGGTGCAGTTCAAGCCGTACTTCCTCGGTGACGTCCCGCCGCCGTACCCGCGCGCCACCAGCGTGCAGAAGTGCGTGCGCACCGGCGACATCGACGAGGTCGGCAAGACGACCCGGCACAACACGTTCTTCCAGATGGCGGGCAACTTCTCCTTCGGCGACTACTTCAAGGCCGACGCCATCAAGCACGCCTGGACGCTGATCACCACCAGCCAGGCCGATGGCGGCTACGGCCTCGACCCCGACCGCCTCTGGGCCACCGTCTACGAGGACGACGACGAGGCCCTGGCCCTGTGGCAGGAGATCGCCGGGCTGCCCGCCGAGCGCATCCAGCGCCGCGACATGGTCGACAACTACTGGTCGATGGGCGTGCCCGGCCCGTCCGGCCCGTGCTCGGAGATCTACTTCGACCGGGGCCCGGAGCACGGAGCCGAAGGCGGCCCAGTCGCCGACGAGAGCCGCTACCTGGAGATCTGGAACCTGGTCTTCATGCAGCACCTGCGCGGTGAGGGCCACGGTAAGACCGACTTCCCGATCCTCGGTGAGCTTCCCGCCAAGAGCATCGACACCGGCATGGGCATCGAGCGGGTCGCCACCCTGCTCCAGGGCGTCGAGAACGTCTACGAGACCGACTTGGTCCGCCCGGTCATCGGCAAGGCCGAGGAGATGTCCGGCCGCCGCTACGGCAGCGGCAACCACGTGGACGACGTCCGCTTCCGGGTCATCGCCGACCACGCCCGCAGCGGCATGATGCTCATCGCCGATGGCGTCACCCCCGGCAACGAGGCTCGCGGTTACGTGTTGCGCCGCCTCTTGCGCCGCATCGTCCGCTCTGTCCGCCTCCTTGGCGTCACCGAGCCGGTCTTGGGCGAGTTCGCCGCTGTCGTGCGCGACACTATGTCCCCCTCTTACCCGGAACTGGCCACCGACTTCCCGCGCATCGAGTCCGTGATGCGCAAGGAAGAGGAGACCTTCCTCGCCACCCTGGCCAGCGGGTCCAAGATCTTCGACCTCGCCGCCGAGCAGATCAAAGCCGATGGCCGCGCTCTCCTGCCCGGCGACAAGGCTTTCCAGCTCCACGACACCTACGGCTTCCCGATCGACCTGACGCTGGAGATGGCCGCCGAGAAGGGCCTCTCGGTGGACGAGGACGGCTTCCGCGCCCTCATGGCCGAGCAGCGCGCCCGCGCCAAGGCCGACGCCGCCTCCCGCAAGACCGGTCACGGCGACCAGTCGGTTTACCGCGAGCTTCTTGCCCAGGGAGCCACTGAGTTCGTCGGCTACGAGTCGCTGTCCGCCGAGGCCACCGTGCGCGGCCTCATCCGCGACGGACAGCGGATCTCCGGGGCCGCCGAGGGCGACATCGTGGAGGTCGTCCTCGACCGCACGCCCCTCTACGCCGAGTCCGGCGGCCAGGAAAGCGACGCGGGCACCATCACCGGCCTTGGCGTCGAACTGGAAGTCCTCGACGTGCAGAAGGTCGCCCGCAAGCTGTGGGTGCACCAGGTGCGCGTCCGCAGCGGCGAGATCACCGAGGGCCAGCACGTCGAGGCCAACGTCGACCCCGAGTGGCGCGTCGGCGCCCGCCAGGGCCACTCCGGCACCCACGTCGTCCACGCCGCCCTCCGCGAGGTGCTCGGCCCGACAGCGCTGCAGAGCGGCTCTTACAACAAGCCGGGCTACCTGCGGCTCGACTTCGCCTGGTCCAGCGCCCTGTCGCCGGAGACCCGCAGCGAGATCGAAGAGGTCTCCAACCTCGCCGTGCGCAAGGACCTGCCCGTCCGGGTCGTCTACACCGACATGGGCGGCGCCCAGGAACTCGGCGCGGTCGCCCTCTTCGGCGAGACCTACGACGAGACGGTCCGCGTCGTGGAGATCGGCGGCCCCTGGTCGCGCGAGCTGTGTGGTGGCACGCACGTCGAGCACTCTTCGCAAATCGGCCCCATCACCCTGCTCGGTGAGTCCTCTGTGGGCTCCGGTAGCCGCCGCCTAGAGGCTTACGTAGGCATGGACGCCATGCGCTACCTGGCCAAGGAACGCGCTCTTGTGCAGAACCTCGCCGCCATGCTCAAGGTGCCCGACGTCGAGGTGCCCGGCCGGGTCGAGGCCCTGATCGAGCGGCTGCGCACCGCCGAGAAGGAGCTGGAGAAGCTCCGCGCCGGACAGCTCCTGTCGTCCGCGGGCACCTTGGCCGACAAGGCCGAGGACGTCAACGGCACCTCCCTTGTGGCGTTGCAGGTGCCCGATGGCGTGGGCGGCGGCGACCTGCGCTCCCTGGCCGTCGAGGTGCGCAACCGCCTCGGCGCGCGCCCCGGCGTGGTCGCCCTGTTCTCCGCCGACGGCGACAAGGTCGCCTTCGTCGTCGCCACCACCTCGACCGCCCGGGACAACGGCATCGCCGCGGGCAAGCTCGTCCCGTCCTTCGCCGCCGCCATCGAGGCCCGCGGCGGCGGCAAGCCCGACCTGGCCCAGGGCGGCGGTGCGAACGCAGGCGGCATCGGTGAGGCGGTGAACGCCCTGCGCAGGGCGTTGGACGGCTCGTGAACCCGAAGCTGGACCGGCCCGGAGCCGACGACCCAGGGCGTGGCCGCAGGCTCGCCGTGGACGTCGGCTCCGTGCGCGTCGGGGTCGCCCTGAGCGATCCGGCTCCCATCCTCGCGACTCCCCTCGTTACGCTGGATCGCGACGAGCGGTCGGGCCGCGACCTCGACCAGCTCGCCGAACTCGTCGCCGAGCACGAGGTGGTCGAAGTGGTGGTCGGATTGCCCAGGACCCTCGCCGCGCGCCACGGTGTCGCGGCCCAGGGCGCGCACGCCTACGCCACCGAACTCGCCAAGCGGGTGGCTCCCGTCCCCGTGCGGCTCGCCGACGAGCGGCTGACCACGGTCTCGGCCTCCCGGATGCTCAGCCAGCGCGGGGTCCGCGGCAAGCGGCAACGCGCCGTCGTGGACCAGGCCGCGGCCGTGGAGATCCTTCAAGCGTGGCTCGACGCCCGGTCGGCGGCGCTCGCCCGATCTGCGGAGGCGGACTCATGAGCGACGATCTCGGCCTGTTCGAGGAGCAGGAACGCCGCGGCAAGGGATCGCAGGACAGCAAGCCCGACCGCAAGCGGGTGAAGCTGGCCGTGTTCGGCCTGGTCTTCGTCCTGCTCATCGCGGGCGGCGTCTGGTACGGGCTGCGACAGCTCGCCGACATCGGCGGCTACGACGACTTCACCGGCCCGGGCGAGACCGACATCGTGGTCGAGGTCAAGGGCGGCGACAGCACCGCCACCATCGCCAACCGACTCTCCGACGACGGCGTCGTCGCCAGCCCCAAGGCGTTCATCGCGGCGGCGGAGTCCGAGTCGAAGATCCGCTCGGTGCAGCCCGGCTACTACGTCATGCGCACCAAGGTCTCCGGCCAGGACGCCGTGGCCAAGATCGTCGACCCGGCGTCGCGGGTCGGGAACCTGCAGATCCGCGCGGGCACCCAGTTCGATGACATCACCAACGGCAACAACGTCACCCCCGGGATCTTGTCTCTGCTCTCCAAGGCGTCTTGCGCGCAGTTGAACGGCAAGAGCACCTGCGTGCCGGTCGAAGAGCTGCGCAAGGTCTCCGAGACAGCGGACCTGGCCGCGCTGGGCGTCCCGGACTGGGCGGTGCCGGACGCTTCCCGGGCCCCCGAGCCCAAGCGCAGGCTTGAGGGCCTGATCATGCCCGACGTCTACGAGGTCCGCCCCGGCTCCACGGCGGAGGAGCTGTGGAAGAAGATCATCGCTGACTCGTCGGCCCGGTTGCAGAGCTTCGGCATGCCCAACCTGGCCGCCACCAGCGGCTTCACCCCCTACCAGGTCCTGATCATGGGTTCCCTGGTGCAACGCGAGGCCATCGCCCCCGACTTCGGCAAGGTCGCCCGGGTTACCTATAACCGCCTGGCCCAGGGCATGCAGTTGGAGTACGACTCCACGGTCAACTACGTCCTGGACCGCCCCACCATCACCACGAAGTCCGAAGACCGCGACAAGGTGGGCCCCTACAACACCTACAAGGTCACCGGCCTCCCCCCGACCCCCATCGCCGCCGTCAGCCGCGAGGCGCTGGAGGCGGCGGCCAATCCAGCCCCTGGCACCTGGTTGTTCTTCGTCCGCTGCCAGAAGGACGGCACGTCGTGCTTCGCCGACACGCTGCCCCAGCACAACGCCAACGTGAAGCTGGCCCAAGACAACGATGCCTACTGAGATCCGCCGCGCGGGCGTCTTGGGCTCACCGGTAGCCCACTCCCTCTCACCCGTCCTGCACAACGCCGCCTACCAGGCGTTGGACCTCCCGTGGACTTACGACCGCATAGAGTGCGACGAGAAACGCCTCCCCGGCTTGGTGGCGGACCTAGGCCCGGAATGGGCAGGTCTCTCAGTGACCATGCCCGGCAAACGCGCCGCCCTATCCGCGGCCACGGTAGTAACCCCAAGAGCCACCGCGGTAGGCGCCGCGAACACCCTGGTCCACCACCCGGACGGCTGGCACGCGGACTGCACTGACATCGACGGCGTGACCGGCGCTCTCCGAGCCTCCGGCTTCCCCACCGGAGATTCCGGCGTGATCCTGGGCGCTGGCGGCACCGCTTGCGCGGCCCTAGCCGCCTTCGCGGACCTGGGCCTGCACTCCGCCACAGTCGTGGTCCGCGACCCAAGCCGCGCCACCGAGGCCATCGAGTGCGCCGCCCGCCTAGGTCTTCCCCTACGCGTTGAACGCTGGTCGGACACCGACTTCGCCACCCTGGCCAAGTCCACCGACGTGCTGATCAACACCGCCCCCACCACGGCCACCGCTCCCATCGCCCAAGCCCTGGCCCAAGCCCCCTTCATCCTCGACGTCATCTACCACCCCTGGCCGACTCCCCTCGCGGAAGCCGTCGCCACCACCGGCGGCCACCTCGCCACCGGCCTGGACATGCTCCTGCACCAGGCCTTCGGCCAGGTAGAGCAGTTCACCGGCCACCCCGCCCCCCGCGAGGCCATGCGCGCCGCCCTCCACGAGAAAACCGGCGGAATCCTCCCGCTCCCTCTCTAAAGCACATTTCACCCCACTCGTCAAACAACCATCCCCACCCGATCGTGCGACTGCCCCTCGAACACCAGTTCGCTAACGTGGAAAGCGAACAAAGGAGCAGCCATGACCCACACCACTCGTTCCGTCGTCCCAACTCCGTCCTTCAAGCCCCTTCCCGGCCCTACCGCGCCCAAAATCCGCAGTGGCCCCGGAATCCAAGGCTTCCGCGATCCCTGCCCCGCCCCGGGATCTCCCGCGGTTCGCAGACCTCACACCGCCTCCGAGTCTTCCGCGCCTTGTGAACCTCCTGTGGTTCGCCGACCTCCCGGGACGGGTGAGTCTCGCATCGCGCACGAACCTCACACCCCTTCCCTGCTCGACGCACGTTCCGGAAACCGTGCTCGGTGGCCCGCGACTCCAGCCCAGCCGAGGATTTCCATCCCGCTGAGAAACGTCGCTCGACTCTCTGTGCTCTCTTACCCGGTGACCTCTTACGCGGTTCCCCTGACTTTCGCCGCAGTCCTCACCATTGCCACTCTTCTTTTCTTTCCCGGTCATCTCACCGTCATCGGCATCGGCGCTGTCGGCGGACTCTTGGCAGGAGCAAGCGCCCGTTTCCTGCTCAAGCGACTCGCCAGAGGCGCCACCGCCCCACCGGGCTCCTGCGAGCTACCCACTGCCGCCCTGTGGTCGTGCGCGGCCGCCCGTTGGCAGGCAGGAGCTGTGCCCGCGTGGTGGCTGCCGACCCTCGCCCTGCTGACTTGGTTCGCCGTCGCGCTCGCCGTCGTAGACCTACGCCACCGACGCCTACCTGACGCCCTAACCATCCCCGCGATCCCCATCGCCCTGGCGGTCCTAGGCGTCGCCGCCTTCACCGGCCCCGGCGCCGCCCTCATCCACGCCGCGCTCATAGGCAGCCTGGTCTTCGCGGCCTTCCACGCCGTCGTCCACCTCTGGCGCCCCACGGCCCTCGGCGCAGGCGACGTCAAACTCGCCCCAAGCCTCGGCGCAGTCCTGGGCGCGCTAGGCCCCGAGGCCCTGATCCTGGCCCCACTGCTTGCCTCCGCGACCACCCTGCTCCTGCACGTGTCCTGCCGCCGCCCGCAATGGCGCACCGGAGTGCCGCACGGCCCAGGCTTACTCGCCGCCACCTGCCTCCTGGCGATGTTTCCTGTCCATTTCTAGTATCCGAAAAGATCAACCCGCCCGGGTTCGACGAAAGAGTTGCTTCCGGTGGTGACTGCGAACTAAATCTCCCTTATCGTCCTATCCATCTTCTATCGCCAGGGACGTTCAACTCTTTCGGGTAGTACGGCCCGCCAGATATTAATGCTCCAAATTGAGTTCGCGCATGGTGAACCTCGAATGCAAGACGGCGGAGTGTGCCCATTGGGTCGCTGCCAAGTTGAAGAAATTCTTCCGGTGTCGCCACGCCAACTTCCGTGAAGCCGTGTGGTGCCAAGTGCAGGCGATTTAAGACGAAGGCGAGTTCTTGGTTGACAGTTTTCTCGGTGGCAAGCATATTGCAGACTTTGAGAAATACGCGGGCGCGTGTCGTAGCCCTGTAGAAGGATGCGCCGTCCATCATTTCAAACATGCCAGCAGTAACGAGCCCTTGGAGCCTCGGTCTGAGCGTGGAGGGATTTGTTTGCAGCGGTTTGGCCAAGTGGGGCACATTGAAAAATCCTTGACTTGCTACTTGTTCGAGCGTAGCCAAGGTTAGACCAGGAATGCCGGTGATTTGCAAGAAAAATCGGATATCAATGCTTGACAAGTTGCCGAAGAGCACGTTCAGTAGCAGATCGTCCAGTATTTGAACGCGAAGGATGTTCTCCACTGCGGACCTGTGGTCATCTTTGTCTGCGTCGAAATCTGCTGGATACCTGAACAATCGAAGAAGTGCAGTGCGGTTCGGGAGTTTGCGTTGCGCGCGATGAAGAACTTCATTAATTCGGGCTTCGTTTCGTGTCGAGCCGGCGAAGAGGTAAATGGGAAGTTCCGCATCGTCTGAGAATAGGAGCCAATTGAGGTCCTTCTCAATTCCTTCGGCATGACGGGTTAGTGTCTGGCCGACGAGTGCTCGACTGCGATCGCGGAGAAGCGTGCAGGCGAAGTCAAAGCCGCCTCTCTCGGCTTCGCGGTACCCATACAGTTTCGACTTCGACAACTTATCGACAATGTCGAGAAAGCAGCTGGTGACAAACCGATGCTCATCGGATTCTGCCATTCTGTCGACCTTTCATATCAAGGAGATCTTGCGCCTTTGGAAGATGTCAAATACGGTCGAAATTATGGGTATGTGGCTGCTTGGCTTCGAGGATATTTGTCCCGACGTTTGACCAGTTTCCGTCGCTTAACCAGCGTTCCTACCCTGAGGAGACCTTTGCCCCCTCGAGCGCAGTTCCTGCCGACTGGGCAGGACTCAAGTGTGGCCTGGCCGGAGCCGACTGAATTACCCCGACCCTGATGTTGTCGCCCCTAAAGCTGTTCGCCGTTCGGCGAACTACGTCCGGGGGTCGGACAAGAGCGAGTGCGTCCCGTCTCACCTGCAGGTTCGTGGTCGCGGCCGGGCGCGGGGGAGTGGGGTCGACATGACAGGATCTGTGCCGTGCTGCGTTGGATTACCGCTGGAGAGTCACACGGACCCGCGCTGGTCGCCGTGCTGGAGGGCATGGTCGCCGGTGTCGAGGTCACCACCACCGATCTTGGCGAGCAGTTGGCCCGCCGCAGGCTCGGGTTCGGGCGCAGTCCCCGGATGGGCTTCGAGACCGACAAGGTGGAGTTTCTCGGCGGTGTCCGGCATGGGCTGACCCAGGGCGGGCCGATCGCGGTGCACATCGACAACGCCGAGTGGCCCAAGTGGGAGAAGGTCATGTCCGCCGACCCGGTGGACCCGGCCGAACTCGCCGAGTTGGGCCGCAACGAGCCGCTGACCCGGCCGCGGCCCGGGCACGCCGACCTGCCCGGCATGCAGAAGTACGGCTTCGATGAGGCCCGGCCCGTCCTCGAACGCGCCAGTGCCCGGGAAACTGCGGGCCGCACCGCGCTCGGGACCGTGGCCCGCGCGTTCCTGCGGCAGTTGCTCGGTGTCGAAGTGGTCAGCCACGTCGTGTCCATCGGCGGAGCCGTCGCACCCGAAGGCCCCACCCCGGGGCCGGGCGACCTCGCCGCCATTGACGAGAGCCCGGTGCGCGCGTTCAGCCAGGAGGCCACCGACGCGATGGTCGCCGAGGTCGAGGCCGTCAAGAAGGCTGGCGACACCGTTGGCGGGGTCATCGAGGTCATCGCCTACGGCCTGCCGCCGGGCCTGGGGTCCCACGTGCACTGGGACCGCCGCCTCGACGCGCGGCTGGCGGGGGCGCTCATGGGCGTGCAGGCCATGAAGGGCGTCGAGATCGGCGACGGCTTCACCACCGCGCGCCGGTGGGGCAGCCAGGCGCACGACGAAATTGACCGCGACCAGGGCTCCGTCACCGGGGTCAGCAGGCGGTCGAACCGGGCGGGTGGGCTCGAAGGCGGCATCACCAACGGCGAGCCGCTGCGCGCCCGGGTGGCGATGAAGCCGATCTCCACCGTGCCGCGCGCGCTGTCCACCGTTGACGTCGTCACCGGCGAGCCCGCCGTCGCGATCCACCAGCGGTCCGACGTGTGCGCGGTGCCGCGCGCGGGCGTGGTGCTGGAGTCGGTGGTCGCGCTGGTGCTGGCCGAGGCCGCGTTGGAGAAGTTCGGCGGCGACTCGCTGGCCGAGACCAAGCGCAACGTCGAGGGCTACCTCGACGCGCTGCGCGACCGCTGGTGAAGCCCGTCGCGGTCGTCGTGGGGCCGCCGGGGGCGGGCAAGACCACCATCGGCGAGGCGCTGGCCGCCGCGCTGGGGGTGGCGTTCCGCGACACCGACGACGACATCGTCGCCGCCGTGGGCAAGCCGATCAGCGACATCTTCACCCAGGACGGCGAACCGGCTTTCCGCGCCGCCGAGGAACACGCCGTGGCTGCCGCGCTGGCCGAGCACCCCGGCGTCCTCTCCCTCGGCGGCGGCGCGATCCTGTCCCCGGCCACCCGGGCGTCGCTGGCGGGCCACACCGTGGTCTTCCTCAACGTCAGCCTCGCCGAAGGGGTCCGCCGCACCGGGCTGTCCACCGCGCGGCCCCTGCTCGCCGGGGTCAACCCGCGCGCCAAGTTCAAGGAACTCCTCGACGCGCGCCTCCCGCTCTACCGGGAGGTCGCCACCGTCGAAGTGTCCACCGACTCATCGCCGCCCGATGAGATCGTCACCCGACTGGTCGGCGAGCTGCGCCCATAGCGGCAACCGACGCCCCGAGAGGCCGCCCAACGGCCGCTGAGGAGAGTGTGATCGTGCAACCCGCGCGCATCCGGGTCGCCACCGGCAAGCCCTACGACGTCGTCATCGGCACGGGCCTGCTCGATGAGCTGATCGAGGCCGTCCGCGACTCGTCCAAGGTCGCCATCATCCACCAGCCGACCCTCGCCGCGACCGCGGAAGCCACCCGCGACGAGCTGGCCGCCGCCGGGATCGACGCGCACCGCGTCGAGATCCCCGACGCCGAGGACGGCAAGGCGCTCTCGGTTGCCGCGTTCTGCTGGGAGGTCCTCGGCCGCATCGGCCTCGACCGCGACGGCACGGTCGTCGCGCTCGGCGGCGGCGCGGTCACCGACCTCGCCGGGTTCGTCGCCGCCACCTGGATGCGCGGCGTGCGGCTGGTCAACGTGCCGACCACGCTGCTGGGCATGGTCGACGCCGCCGTCGGCGGCAAGACCGGCATCAACACCGACGCGGGCAAGAACCTCGTCGGCGTCTTCCACGAGCCCGCCGCTGTCCTGGTCGACCTGGCCACCCTGACCACCCTGCCGCGCAACGAGCTGATCTCCGGCATGGCCGAGGTGATCAAGGGCGGGTTCATCGCCGACCCGGTGATCCTCGACCTGATCGAGGCCGACCCAGCCGCCGCCCTCGACCCCGAGGGCGAGGTCATCGCCGAGCTGATCCGCCGCAAGATCCAGGTCAAGGCCGACGTCGTCGCCTCCGACCTGCGCGAGTCCAGCCTGCGCGAGATCCTGAACTACGGCCACACCCTTGCCCACGCCATCGAGCGCCGCGAGCGCTACCGCTGGCGCCACGGCGCGGCCGTGAGCGTCGGCTTGGTCTTCGCCGCCGAACTCGCCCGCCTCGCGGGCAGGCTCGATGACGCCACCGCCGACCGCCACCGTTCGATCCTCACCTCGATCGGCCTGCCGGTTAGCTACGACGCCGACGCGCTGCCCCAGCTCATCGAGGGAATGCTCACCGACAAGAAGACCAAGTCCGGCGTGCTGCGCTTCGTCGTCCTCGACGGTCTCGCCAAGCCCGCCCGGCTGGAGGGCCCGGACCCGGCGCTGCTCGCCGCCGCCTACTCGGCCGTGGCGGCCGAGCCCACCGGCAAGGGCGGGGTGCTGCTGTGAGGACGCTCGTGCTCAACGGCCCGAACCTCGGCAGGCTCGGCACCCGCGAACCGGCGATCTACGGCAGCACCACCCACGCCGACCTGGTGCGGCTGTGCGTGGACACCGGCCGCGAGCTGGGACTCGACGTCGAGGTGCGGCAGACCGATCACGAGGGCGAGATGCTCGGCTGGCTGCACGAGGCCGCCGAGACCGACACCCCGGTCGTGCTCAACGCGGGCGCGTGGACCCACTACTCCATCGCCGTCCGCGACGCCGCCGCCCAGCTCACCGCCCCGCTGGTGGAGGTGCACATCTCGAACGTGCACAAGCGCGAGGAGTTCCGGCACAAGAGCTACATCTCTGAGATCGCGGCGGGCGTGATCGTCGGCCTCGGCGTCGACGGCTACGCGCTCGCGCTCCGCTGGCTCGCCGCCAACGCCCGCTGAAAAGCCCCCGACATCCCCCGGTCGGGTGAGTTATCGCTGGTGACGTCGGAGCGGAGTGTGGTCCATGCCTCACCTCCGCCGACCCTGGGTACCCCCGGTTGGGTGATCTTTACACTGAACCACCCTCGTTACCGGCACGGAGGTCCCCACCCAGCATGCCCACCCGGCCATGGCGATTCCACCGCGTCGCCGCGGTGTTCGCGACCCTCGTCGGGCTCGGCGCCTCGGCTTGCACCACGGTCGCCGAGGGGGAGATGCCGCGCCCGGCGCAGGCCTCGCCCGTGCCAGCCGCCGCGCCGAGCCAGGAGCCGACCCCCGACCAGGTGACCCTGGGCACCGACCGGCCCCGGCAGAGCCCGGGCGTGGTCGCCGCCGGTGGCGTCGACTCGGTCTACAACTACGGGCCGACGCTCATGGTCGAGAACGGCAAGTACCGCATGTGGTGGTGCAGCCAGCTCGGCGCAGCAGTTCCGCCGGGCGACGACATCCTGCTCGCCGAGGCCCCCACGTCCGGTGGCCCCTACACCGGCCCGGACGGCTCGCCCGCGCTGGCGGTGTTCAGCGGCGGCGGCGGGTTCGACGCCATGCACACCTGCGACCCCTCGGTGATCCGCGTCGGCGGCACCTACTACCTGTACTACACCGGCGCGGCGGGCGACCACGCCCACGGCAACGCCATCGGCCTCGCCACCAGCCGCGACGGCCGCACGTGGACCCGGGCCAACGGCGGCAAACCGATCGTGACCGCTTCCCACGACGTCGCCCGCGACAACGTCTACGGCACCGGCCAGCCCGCCGCCGTCTACCTCGACGGCTGGTTCCACCTGATGTTCACCGACACCACCGGCCGCGACGCGGGCTGGAACGGCGCGGGCCAGTTCGTGCTGCGCTCCAAGGACCCCACGTTCGCCAGCGGCGTGGAGATCCTGAGCCCGGGCGGGTTCCGCAAGGCGTCCAGCACCGCGGGCAGGCTCCGCTCGGTGGTCGACGCGTTTAGCGTCGACTTCATGTGGGTCGCCGCCCTCGACGCGTTCGCCATCGCCCACGAGACCCAGGACGGCACGACGATCACGTTCTGGGACCGCGACTTCCGCCGCGCGCCCTACAAGCCGGTGCTGATCCCCGGCCCCTGGCAGGAAGGTCCCGGCCTCGTCCGCGGCCCCGAGGGCCACGCCCCGCTGTCGGTGGACGCCCCCTGCGACCGGGTGCCGATCGACCTGGTGCGCGCCACCCGCTTCGGCGCGGCGCCGACCGACCTGATGATGTTCGGCGCCGACGTCACCGGCAGCGGAGCGTGCGCCGAGCCCGCCCGCGCGCTCAAGGCCCTGGAGGGCTTCGCGATGCCGTCGCCGCAGCGCACCATCGACCTGGTCCGCGACGGTGCCCTGGTCCGCGTCGAGCGCCGCTCGGTGGCCGAGAAACTGGCGGTCCGCGTCCTCGACCACCGCGTCCCCGCGCTGGACCGCGTCCCGGTCGCCGCCCGCCTGACCGCGTCGGCCCCCGTGGTCCGAGCCGACTCCCGCGTCGGCTTCGTCCTGGACGACGGCAGACTGTGGCCGATCACCGATCCGGCCGTCGCCGCCCTCAACTCGTCCCCGATAACCCCGGTGCCCCCGAACGAGTTCGACTCCTACCGCCGCGGCCCCGACTTGGCCGCCCGCTGACAGCGCCCAGGCCCCGCGGGCAGGAGCCGCGCACCCTTCGGTGGCCCTGATGTCGTTGTGTCGGCCCGATTCGTCGGCATCCGGACTCACCGATTCGACCGTGAATCGCGCCCCGGTCTCGCGGCCGCGCTGACGGCGTCGAGCCCAGCACAGGCTCGCAATCGTCGTGGTCCGAACGATTCCCCGCAGCCTGAACCCGACCCCGAACCACGGACAGCTCCGAAGCCGCCGGGCTCAGCGGGCGGCGGTCTCGTCCCCGTCCTCCGCGCGGCGCGTGCCGCCCAATCGGGGGCCGACCAGCAGGCCCAGCCCGGCGGGGACCAGCACCAGCAGCGCGGTGAACGCCGCCCCGCCGGTCAGCGCCTGCCCCAGCGCGCTCACACCGGTCTGGTCCACCAAGGCCGCCCGCCCGACCACGCCCAGCACCGCCGCGCCCCAACCCGCGACGAGCGCCGCGAGCACCCAGGCCCGTCCCCGGTCCGGCACGTCGAGCCAGCCGTCGACCGCGGCCCAGACCGCGGCCACGCCGACCAGCACCCCCAGGGCCAGTCCCTCGATCGTGGTTCGCCCGGTCGGGTCACTCGCCTTGAGCGCCGCCACCGCCACGGCCACAGCGGCGTGCACCACCGCCAAGACGGCGCCGCGTAGCAGCCACGTTCGCATTGCCGCAGCGTAGTTCCGGCGGGTGCGGCGCGGCGAGCGCGGCCGGTCGTAAGCTCGCGGATATGCCCGACTCGCACCTGCGCCGCCGCACGGCGCTGCGCACCAGCCTCCGGGACGCGGGACTCGACGCGCTGCTCGTCGTGGACCTGCTCAACGTGCGCTACCTGACCGGGTTCACCGGCTCCAACGGCGCGCTGCTCGTCCACGCCGCCGACGACGAGCACAGCGTCTTCTGCACCGACGGCCGCTACCTCCAGCAGTCCGCGACCCAGGTGCCCGAGCTGGAGCGCGTCATCGAACGGGCCAGCGCCCTCGCGCTCGCCGCCCGCGCCGCCAAGGACGGGCTGGGGCGGGTCGGGTTCGAGAGCCAGCACGTCACCGTGGACGGCCTCGACGCCCTCGCCGACGCCGCCGGGTCCGTCGAGCTGACCCGCGCGCCGAACCTGGTCGAGCGGCTGCGGCTGGTCAAGGACGACGCCGAGGTCGAGGCGCTGCGCATGGCGTGCGCCGCGGCCGACCGCGCGCTGGCGAACCTCATCGAGCACGGCGGCCTGCGCCCCGGCCGCACCGAGCGCGAGGTCGCCCGGGAGCTGGAGAGCCGGATGCTCGACCACGGCGCGACTGGCCGCGCGTTCGAGTCGATCGTCGCCGCGGGCGCCAACTCGGCCATCCCGCACCACCGTCCCACCGACGCCGTGCTGGGCGTCGGCGACTTCGTGAAGCTCGACTTCGGCGCCCTGGTCGACGGCTACCACTCGGACATGACCCGCACCGTGGTCCTCGGCGAGCCAGCCGGCTGGCAGCGCGAGGTCTACGACCTCGTCGCCGCCGCGCAGGCCGCTGGCCGGGCCGCGCTGCGCCCGGGAGCCGCGGTCCGCGACGTGGACGCGGCCGCCCGCGACGTGATCGAGCGGGCGGGGCGGGGAGCCGAGTTCTCCCACGGCCTCGGCCACGGCGTCGGCCTGGAGATCCACGAGGCACCCAGCCTCGCGAAAACCGGCGAAGGTACACTTTCGGCCGGAATGGCGGTCACCGTCGAGCCGGGTGTGTACCTGTCCGGCAGGGGCGGAGTCCGCATCGAGGACACGCTTGTCGTGCGGGACGATGGTCCCGAACTCCTCACGCTGACCACCAAGCAGCTCATGGTCGTCTGAGACGATCACCCATGCGCGCGATAAACAGGAGATCCAGCCAGTGGCCTCGACCAACGACCTGAAGAACGGCCTGGTGCTCAACCTCGAAGGCCAGCTCTGGACCGTCACCGAGTTCCAGCACGTCAAGCCCGGCAAGGGCCCGGCCTTCGTGCGGACCAAGCTCAAGCACGTGATGACGGGCAAGGTCGTGGACAAGACGTTCAACGCGGGCGTCAAGGTCGACACGGCCACCGTGGACCGCCGCGAGATGACCTACCTCTACAACGACGGCTCCGAGTACGTCTTCATGGACGGCGACACCTTCGAGCAGATCTCGATCACCGCCGAGGTCGTCGGCGAGCAGTCGCGGTTCCTGCTGGAGAACGGCACCGCGATCGTGTCCTCGCACGAGGGCGTGCCGCTGTTCATCGAGCTGCCCACCTCGGTCGAGCTGGTCATCGAGCACACCGACCCCGGCCTGCAGGGCGACCGCTCCACCGGCGGCACCAAGCCCGCGAAGCTGGAGACCGGCGCCGAGATCCAGGTCCCCCTGTTCGTCACCACCGGCGAAAAGGTCAAGGTCGACACCCGCGACGGGCGCTACCTCGGCCGGGTCAGCAGCTGACGTGGGTGCTCGCAGCAAGGCCCGCAAGCGCGCGGTGGACCTCCTCTTCGAGGCCGCCGTCCGCGGCGCCGACCCGGTCACCCTCCTGGCCGACCGGGTCGGGTCCCCGGACGTCCCACCGGTCAACGACTACACCATCACCCTGGTGGAAGGCGTGACCGCACACCGGACCCGGATAGACGAACTGCTGACCGAACACGCCGAGGGTTGGTCGCTCAAGCGCATGCCCGCCGTAGACCTGGCAGTCCTCCGCTTGGGCCTCTACGAACTCCTGTGGGCCCAAGACGTCCCCGACGCGGTAGCGATAGACGAGGCAGTCCAACTAGCCAAGTCCCTCTCCACCGACGACTCCCCCCGATTCGTCAACGGCGTCCTGGGGCGCATAGGCGGCATCGCCGACCGCCTACGAGCCACCCTCTGACCTCCCCAAAGATCACCCCGCAGCCCACGAGGGCAGCCGCCGCCCCCGCCGCGTTCCATGATCGCGAGTTATCCACAGGCAAGATCGTTCTCACCTGGTTTGTCGGCCTGGCTTGATAGACTGGAGCGGGGTCAGCCCCCAGGGTGGGTGGGGCTTTGTTGTGGGGCTGTGGGGCGGCAAATCAAGGTTTGTCGCGGTCGTGGCTGGGGCGGTTGAGTGGCCTTTGTGTGGGGTCAGCCCGGCCTTCCTGCCAGCCCCGCGTTCCTGCCAGGTCGCTCTGTTGCCAGCCCAGCCTTCTTGCCAAGCCCTGCGTTCCTGTCACCCGCCCCCAACGAAGCCGCACGAACCCTGCCAGGTGCTCGATGGGGTAGAGCAGCGAACCCGCCCCCAACCAGGCCGAACCGACGCTCGCCCAGTGCTCGATGGGGTGGAGTGGTTTCTTTGGGGGTGAAGGAAGATCCCTAAACTTGCTGTGGTCGTGGGGCCGAAGGCTCCCCACCCGTCTTTCCCACGACGGGATCTTCCTTCGTAGGGGCCCCAAAGAAACCACTCCACCCCATCGAG
>NZ_JBVJIN010000074.1:23425-23495 GCF_055586285.1 Actinokineospora sp. NPDC051303 | reverse complement strand
TGGGAGCGTGGGTTTTCTGTTTGGCCGACCGGGGACCTGGTGGGGTTGGGTGCCGGTTGGTGGGAGCGTG
>NZ_JBVJIN010000074.1:0-23327 GCF_055586285.1 Actinokineospora sp. NPDC051303 | reverse complement strand
TGGGTTTTCTGTTTGGCCGACCGGGGAGCTGGTGGGGTTGGGTGCCGGTTGGTGGGAGCGTGGGTTTTCTGTTTGGCCGACCGGGGAGCTGGTGGGGTTGGGTGCCGGTTGGTGGGAGCGTGGGTTTTCTGTTTGGCCGACCGGGGAGCTGGTGGGGCTGGTGCCGGTTGGTGGGAGCGTGGGTTCTCTATTTGCCGCGCCGGGGACCTGGCAGGGGCGGGTGCGGTTGGGCAGGAGGGGCGGGATCGCTGGTTGGTTCCGTCGCCCACCTGCCGGCTTTGGGCGCGGCTGGCAGGTGGGCGAGTTGCCGCTGGTGGGCAGGCCGGTTTCGCCCTGCCCCCGCTTCGAGGCGGGGGCAGGGGCAGGGGGGTCAGCCCCGGTTGGAGCGGGTACCCAGGAGGACGTCCTCCCAGGACGGGACGATGGGGCGGGCCTTTTTCGCCTTGCCGCGCCTGGGGGGCTCGGGCTTGCGTGCGGGCTCCTCCATCAGGGCGTCCTGATGGTCCTCGCGGGGGCGGGGGTCTTCTTCTGGGTGGTCGGCTGCCAGGATGGCGGGCTCCTCGGGGGCGGTGGCGGGCTCCGGCTCGGGGATGAGCTCGAAGTCCTCGACGAAGTCCTGTTCCTCCGTCCTCGGCTCCGGGTCCCGGCGTGCCGGTTCCACCGCGACCGGGGTCGGCACGGGGGCCACCGGCGGGGCGAACACGGCCTCGATCTCGGGGTCCGGTTCCGGCGCGGCGACCGGGAGGTGGTGGTCGAGGTTGAGGGCGGCTTGGGCGAGTTCGGTGACCGGGCGGACCGTGCGCAGGGGTTTGTTCGGCTGCGGGTCCAGCAGGTCGTGGGCGTGGTCGTCCAGGGGGGTGACGGTGCCGCCGTGGGCGCCGGGGTGGAAGGACCAGTGGGCGCTGTTGAGCGACCGGCCCGCGTTCCAGCACAGCTGCACGACCCACTTGCCGTCCTCGCCGCGCCAGGAGTCCCAGGTGGCGGCCGTGTAGTCCTGGCCGCGCAGGGTGAACGCGTGTTGGACGACCTCGCCCAGGGTCTGCAGGTCCGGGCCGTCCTCGCGGATCGGGTGGGCGCGCTGGGCGAGGTCGGCGGTGCGGGAACGCTCCAGCAGGACCGGGTAGGCGAACCGCTCCACCTTGTGGGCGGGGATGCCCGCGGCCTCGGCGACCTGCTCTACGGACTCACCCGCGCGGATGCGGGTCTGGATCTCACGAGGACGCATCTGGCTCTCCAGCTCGATCTCGATCTGGCCGAGTCGGGTGACGTCTCCTCGTGCGGCAGCACGCAACCGCTCGTCGGCGGGGAGGGTGAAACGCTCGCCACGTGCCGGGTCCTCACAGATGACGGTCTTGCCGTCATCCGAGAGCCCGACGACCCGCAGCGCGCGCATCGCGAACCTCCCTGCGACATGAGCAGACTTCACTCGCCAGCTTCCCACGGTAGATCGGCGAGTTGCCTTGACGCGCTAGGCGCGCCGCGATCCCCGTGACATCCGTTTGTGATCTTGCCGTACTCATTGGCCCTCCCGCATCCGGGTTCAGCCCTGGTTCACCCGTTCGCCCGGGCGTGTCGCGTGGGACACGACGGAGACCGCCAGGTTCCCGGCGGCCCTCCGTCGTCCATCTGGTTCGCGTGCTTAGGCCAGTCGGTCGACCACCCAGTCGATCGCGTTGGTGAGCGTGGTCACGTCGTCCGGCTCGATGGCCGGGAACATCGCCACCCGCAACTGGTTGCGGCCCAGCTTGCGGTACGGCTCGACGTCGACGATGCCGTTCGCCCGCAGCGCCTTGGCCACCGCGGCAGCGTCAACCGAGTCGGCGAAGTCGATCGTGCCGACGACCTGTGAGCGCAGCGCCGGGTCGGCCACGAACGGCGTGGTGTACTCGGTCTTCTCCGCCCAGGTGTAGAGCCGCTGCGAAGAGTCCTTTGTGCGCGACACCGTCCAGTCCAGACCGCCGTTGGCCAGCATCCAGTCGATCTGCTCGGCCAGCAGGAACAGCGTGGCCACCGACGGGGTGTTGTAGGTCTGGTCCTTCACCGAGTTGTCCAGCGCGGTGGTCAGCGACAGGAACTCCGGCACCCAGCGGTCGGACGCGCCGATCTCGGCGACCCGCTCCAGCGCCGCGGGGCTCATCAGCGCCAGCCACAGCCCGCCGTCGGAGGCGAACGACTTCTGCGGCGCGAAGTAGTAGACGTCGAAGTCCTCGGCCTTGACCGGCAGGCCGCCCGCGCCCGACGTCGCGTCGATGGCGACCAGCGCGCCCTCGGAACCGGCGGGCCGCAGCACCGGGACGGCCACGCCCGTGGAGGTCTCGTTCTGCGCCCAGGCCACCAGGTCGGTCCCCTCGGCGTAGGCGAACTCCGGCGCGTTGCCCGGATCGGCCTTGACCACGACCGGGTCGGCCAGGAACGGCGCGCCCTTGGTCACCGACGCGAACTTGGCCGAGAACTCGCCGTAGGTGAAGTGCTGCGAACGCTCCCGGACCAGCCCGAACGCGGCGGCGTCCCAGAACGCGGTGGCGCCGCCGTTGCCCAGGACGACCTCGTAGCCGTCGGGAAGGGAGAACAGCTCGCGCAGGCCAGCGCGGACCCGGCCAACCAGCGACTTCACCGGCTTCTGGCGGTGCGAGGTGCCCAGCAGCGCGGCCCCCTCGGACGCCAGCGCGGCAACCTGCTCCGGCCGGACCTTCGACGGTCCGCAGCCGAATCGGCCGTCGGAGGGCTTGAGCTCCGCGGGGATCTCCAGCGTGCTCGGGTCGGCGGTCTGGGTCATCTCGGCGCCTTTCGCGGTGTCGACGTGGCCCCGCCTGACTCGGCGGAGCGGCCTGTCCAGTCTCGCACTCGTCAGCCCTCCCGGGTCCGCCAGCCCTGTTCGTCCACCCCGCCCGGGATGGCCTCCGGCGTCCCGTACGGCTCCCGCGTGAACACGAAAGTCGCCAGGTCAAGGTGGGTGACCGTGCCCGCGGCATCGCGGCGCAGGGCCAGGGTCTCGCCCGCGTAGTAGCCGTCGAGACCGGTCCAGGTGTCCCGGCCGTCGGGACGGAACCGCGACTGGCGACCCCGAGTGGACACCGGCGCGAGGTTGAGCCAGCCGCCGGGCAGCAGCCGCAGCACGTACGGGGTCGGCCCCCAGTGCCACTGGCCGGTGAGCGCGAGCAGCTCCGGGTTGGCCTCGGTCATCGGCTCCCACTCCGCGGGCAGCGTTGGCTCGTGCTGGTCGACCAGTTCGATCAGATCGTTGGCGACCGCGCCGACCGCGACCCCGGAGGTCGTGTTCGCCATGACCAGCGCGCCCGTGCCGCTGTTCTGGTCGCTGAGGACCATGGCCAGGAACCCGGGCATCGAACCGCCGTGCCCGGCCAGACGCCTGCCATTGATACGCATGGTTTGCAGGCCGAGGCCGTAGCCGGAAGTCCACGTGGCGTCGTCTTCGACGTGCGCGGGCTCACGCATCTCGGCCACCGTGTCGGGATGCAGCACGTCCCCGGTGTCGCCGCCGACGAACCGCGTCCACCGGGCCAGGTCGGACACCGTGGACCACAGCTGCCCCGCGGGCGCCATTGCCCCGGCGTCGGGGGCGGGCTCCCTGAGCAGGACGTCGGCGTACGGGTGCACCGCCCACCCGGTCGCGGCGGGCGGCCGAGGATGCGGGGTCGTGCGCGTCATGCCGAGCGGGGCCAGGATCTCGGTGTTGAGCGCGTCGAGCCACGTGGTGCCCCGCAGCCGGGCGACCAACTCGCCGAGAACGCCGTAGCCGACATTGGTGTAGTGGAACCGCGCGCCCGAACGGTGCCGCAACGCTCCCTCGGCCAGGCTCGTCTCCAGCGCGGGCCAATCCGCCCCCTCGGCCCGCTCCCACCACTGACCCGGCGACTCGGAGGTGAGCCCGCCGGTATGCGCGAGCAACTGCGCGATGGTGACCGCCCCGAACGACGTGCCCGGCACGTGCTTGTCCAACGCGTCGTTGAGATCAAGCTTGCCCTCATCGCGCAACCGCATCACCAGGACGGCCACGAACGTCTTGGTGATCGACCCGATCCGATACTGGGTGTCGGTCGTCGGCACGGCCCCGTCGACCTTCCCCCGCGCCCCGGCCCAGACAAGCCGATCCCCCCGAACAACCCCCGCCACCAACGACGGCGCCCGGTTCTCGGCCTGCTCAGCCGCGATCCGGCGGAGCAACGCGAACTCAGTGGTCTGCAACATGCTTCCAATTGTCGGCCATCGCCCGACGCCCCCCGCCCGGAAGGCCCCGAGTTATCCACAATCGCCGAAGTTATCCACAGGTTTCGCGCGGGCCTTCCCTTCGGCCCCGGAGCCGATAGACTGGAGCGGGGCGGCCCCCCGGGTAGGGTGGGGTTTGCCGTTGCGCGTGAGGGCTGCGGATCTTGCTGCTGGGAGGCATTGGTCGAGTGGTCCAGAAGCTCCGAGCCCGACTGGAAGTGAATGTAAAACACTGTTCTGATTCGTGAACCCGCAGGTCAACAAGTGTCTTCCCCGCGCACGCGGGGCTGTTCCGCCCAAGGGGTGAGTGTCCGCACTCCTGCGACGGTCTTCCCCGCGCACGCGGGGCTGTTCCGCCGAGCTGCGCGCCGACGCCAAGCGCGAGCTAGTCTTCCCCGCGCACGCGGGGCTGTTCCGTCCGGCAGGGCAGGCTCGATACGGATCATGCGGTCTTCCCCGCGCACGCGGGGCTGTTCCCCTGCGGCACGCGCCGATGGGACCGGAAGAGACGTCTTCCCCACGCACGCGGGGCTGTTCCGGCCGAGCGTCGGCATGAGTTGTGGCGCTGTAAGTCTTCCCCGCGCACGCGGGGCTGTTCCCACGCTGCCGACATTCGGGTCGGACTGCGTGAAGTCTTCCCCGCGCACGCGGAGCTGTTCCGCCGTGAGCGGCGGCGTGCAGCAACGTCGCGAGGTCTTCCC
Source organism: Actinokineospora sp. NPDC051303 (assembly GCF_055586285.1). Classification (NCBI taxonomy): domain Bacteria; kingdom Bacillati; phylum Actinomycetota; class Actinomycetes; order Pseudonocardiales; family Pseudonocardiaceae; genus Actinokineospora; species Actinokineospora sp. NPDC051303. Next base: position 18,399 of record NZ_JBVJIN010000074.1, on the reverse strand, counting down.
CGCGTACGCGGGCTGGTTGCAGGGCGGCGGTGCGGGGCTGTGAGTTCAGGGTGTGGAAAGGGGCAAGCCCCGCACACGGGTGGAGCGCTCGGTGCGGGGCTTGTCGTCAGGTCGAAGGGTCAGGCGCCGGAGATGGCGTCCCAGCCTTCTACTTCTTCTGGGGTTCGGGGGGCGGGGCCGACGTACTTGGCGGCGGGGCGGACCAGCCTGCCGGTGCGCTTCTGTTCCATGATGTGCGCGCACCAGCCCGCTGTGCGGGCGCAGGTGAACATGGCGGGCATCATGTGCGGGGGCACCTGGGCGAAGTCCAGGATGACCGCCGCCCAGAACTCGACGTTGGTTTCGATGGCTCGGTCGGGGCGGCGTTCGCGGAGTTCGGTCAGGGCCGCTTGTTCCAGGGCGGCGGCGACCTCGTAGCGTTCCGCGCCCAGTTCTTGGCAGGTGCGGCGCAGGACGCGGGCGCGGGGGTCTTCGGCGCGGTAGACGCGGTGGCCGAAGCCCATGAGGCGTTCTTTGCGGTCCAGCAGGTCCTTGACGTACTTGCGGGCGTCGCCGGTTTTCTCGACTTCGGCGATCATCGGCAGGACGCGGGCGGGGGCGCCGCCGTGCAGGGGGCCGGACATGGCTCCGATGGCGCCGGAGAGGGACGCGGCGACGTCCGCGCCGGTGGAGGCGATCACGCGGGCGGTGAAGGTCGACGCGTTGAGGCCGTGTTCCGCGCCGGATACCCAGTAGGCGTCTACCGCCTTGACGTGGGCCGGGTCGGGCTCGCCGCGCCAGCGGGTCATGAAGCGCTCGGTGATCGTGGTGCACTCATCGATGCGGTTCTGCGGGACCGCGGGCTGGTGGATGCCTCGGGCGGACTGCGCCACATAGGACAGGGCCATGACCGACGCGCGGGCCAGCTGCTCGCGGGCCTCGTCGTCGGAGATGTCGAGCAGTGGGCGGTAACCCCAGATCGGGGCGAGCATGGCGAGACCGGCCTGCACGTCCACCCGGACGTCGCCGGAGTGCACGGGCAGCGGGAACGGCTCAGCGGGCGGCAGGCCGGGGCCGAAGCGGCCGTCGACAAGCAGTGCCCACACGTTGCCGAATGTGACCTTGCCCACGAGGTCTTCGATGTTGACGCCGCGGTAGCGCAGCGCGCCGCCGTCCCGGTCCGGTTCGGCGATCTCCGTGCGGAAGGCCACCACGCCTTCCAGCCCGGGACGGAAACCGTCGTCCGGCTCGTCGGCCGAGGCCACCGAGGGTGGAGCCTGGTCGATGTCCTGCACCGCGTTGCGCATTGCTTCGCCTTTCACGCCATGTCCCCGACGGTTCACGCACAGCGGCAGCGGCGTCAAGACAGGTCGCCCGCGCCGGGCTCCACTGCACGGCTGGCGTCACCATGCTCCTTGTTTTCCACGTTAGCAATCGTTCACAGTGGTGTCTTCGGTCACGATCCAGTGAAACGATCCAGATTGTGCGGACGCGCCATTGCGTCACAAACGAACACGACATTTCCTCGCTTGGGTGGCACCTGTCACCGTCCGAGCGGTTCCCGTTCACCTGGATTCCCCGTACCGTCAAGCGGTGAGGCCCCCACCACACACCCGCGCGGTCTGAGGAGATGCGGCATGGCTGACGGCGAAATCGCTCTTGACCTTCCGACCATGCGGGTCGCCTACGAGCAAGGCGCGCTGTCGGAGTACGACCTCGCCGACACCTGGCACGAGCAGTTGCAGCGCTGGCTGGACGAGGCCACGCAGGCGGGCCTGCCCGAGCCCAACGCCATGGTCCTCGCCACCGCGGGCGCCGACGGGTTCCCCTCCTCACGCACGGTTCTGGCCAAGGGACTCGACGCGCGCGGGCTGGTGTTCTTCACCAACTACACCTCGGCCAAGAGCCACGATTTGATGGCCACGCGCTACGCCTCGGCGACGTTCCCCTGGTACGGCCTGCACCGGCAGGCGACGGTGCGCGGCACCGTGGAGAAGGTCCGCAGCGCGGAAACCGCGGAATACTGGGCCAAGCGCCCGCGCGGCTCGCAGCTTGGCGCGTGGGCCTCGCCGCAGTCCATCGTGGTCAGTGGGCGGGGCGCGCTGGAGTCCGCGTTGGCCAATGTGGAGCGCCGCTTCGCCGACGCGGAGACGGTTCCAGTGCCGCCGCACTGGGGCGGCTGGCGCATTCAGCCGGAGCTGGTGGAGTTCTGGCAGGGCCGCCGCGACCGGATGCACGACCGGTTGCGCTTCAAGCTCTCCCGCGACGGCTGGAAGGTCGAGCGCCTCGGCCCGTGAGGCCGTCTCGGCAGGCGGGAAACCCCGGGCGGACAGTTCGTTAGCCGCCCTAAGCTCGGGTGTCGTGAGCACCGACGCGGATTTCCGGGAGCGGCGCGGTCGAGCCCGCAGGCTGCTCGGCAAGGCGGTCATCGACACCCGTCCGTTGCGGATTCGGGATTTCCGCCGCCTGTGGCTGTCGACCGCGGTCACCGCCGTGGGCAGCCAGCTCACCGCGGTCGCCGTGCCCAAGCAGATTTACGACCTGACCGGTTCGTCCGGTTACGTCGGGCTGACCGGTGCGGTAGGGCTGGTGCCGCTGCTCGTCTTCGGGCTCTGGGGCGGCGCGATCGCCGACGCGTTCGACCGGCGGAAGGTGTTGCTGGTCAGCAACCTTGGGGTCGCGGTGGCGGCCGGTTTGCTCTGGTTGCAGGCGTTCGTCCACTTGGACTCGGTGGCCGTGATCTTGGTGCTGCTCGGTGTGGGGCAGGCATTCGTCGCGGTGAACATGCCCACCCGCAGCGCGGCCGTGGCCCGGCTGGTGCCTGCCGCGTTGCTGCCGCCCGCGGTGGCGCTGAACTTCACGACGTTCACGTTCGGAATGGTGTTCGGTCCGCTCATGGCTGGCGCGCTCATCCCGGTGCTCGGACTGTCCACTTTGTACTTGATGGACACGGTGGCGCTGTTCGGCGCGCTGGCGCTGGTGTGGCTGCTGCCCGCGATCCGGCCGGGGGAGGGCGCGTCGCGGCGCGCGGGGATCAGCGACATCGCTGACGGATTCCGCTACCTCGCCGTGCGCAAGCTGCTGCTGGTCTCGTTTCTGGTCGACATCATCGCCATGATCGCCGGAATGCCGCGCGCGCTGTTCCCGGAGATGGCCGAGCGCACCTTCGGCGACCCGCCCGGCGGCGGCATCGCCCTGGGCTGGCTGTTCGCGGCGATCCCGATCGGGTCGGCGCTGTTCGGGCTGTTCTCCGGCGCGTTCGCCCGGATCACCAGGCAGGGCGCGGCGATCACGGTTGCGGTGTGCGCGTGGGGCCTCGCGGTCGTGGGGTTCGGCCTGTCGAACTCGCTGTGGCTGGCGGTGCTTTTCCTCGCCCTCGGCGGCGGCGCCGACCTGATCAGCGCGGTGCACCGCAGTTCGATGCTGCAAACCGAGGCGACCGACGAGATGCGCGGGCGGATGCAGGGCGTGTTCACCGTGGTCGTCGCGGGCGGTCCCCGCCTCGCCGACGTCCTGCACGGCTGGGGCGGCGCGGCCTTCGGCACGGCGATGGCCACGACCGTGGGCGGAGTGCTGGTGGTGGTGCTGACCATCGCGGCGGTGGCCGCGGTGCCGTCGTTCTGGCGGTACCGGCTGGCGGGCTGATTTCGCGCCTGCTCCGGGGGGCTGACGACGATTCAGCGTGCTAAGGCGGAGCACGGTCGGCGACTGTGTTCTGGACCGCCGCGGGACAGGTCTGGTGCTGATCCCGCCGCCCGGCTGGGGGTGGGTGACGAGGGCTTGATCAGGTTGGATTGTTTCTCGCGGCCGACCCCTGCACACTTCACGACCATGGCGGATCAGACGCGGGGGCCCGCGACCATGGCACAGACGGCGGGCGATGAGGGACAACCGGAGCTGAAACGGGTCATCGGGCCCGGGTTGCTGCTGTTGTTCGTCGTCGGCGACATCATCGGGACGGGCGTGTACGCGCTCACGGGGACGGTCGCGGGGAAGGTGGGGGGCGCGCTGTGGCTGCCGTTCCTGCTGGCCTTCACGGTCGCGTTCCTGACGGCGTTCAGCTACCTGGAACTCGTCGGGAAGTACCCGAAGGCGGCGGGGGCGGCGTTGTACGCCAACCGGGCCTTCAAGATTCAGTTTCTCACGTTCATGGTGGCCTTCGCGGTGATGTCCTCGGGCATCACGTCCGCCGCGTCGGCCGCGCAGGCGTTCGGGAACACCTATCTGCGGAAGCTGATGGGGGACTCGTTGACCATTCCGACCGTGTATATCGCGCTCGGGTTCATTCTGCTGCTCGCGGCGGTGAACTTCCGCGGGGTCGCGGAATCGTTGTGGGCCAACGTGGTGCTCACGTTCATCGAGCTGTCCGGGCTGCTGATCATCATCGTGGTCGGGTTCTACGCGATCACCAACGGGGAGGGGGAACCGGCGCGGCTGACGCACATCGACACCGTGGGGCAGAGTCCGCTGATCGCGGTCACCTCGGCCACGGCGCTGGCGTTCTTCGCCATGGTCGGGTTCGAGGACTCGGTCAACATGGCGGAAGAGTGCCGTGACCCGGTGCGGATCTTCCCACGCTCCATGCTGGTCGGCATGGGCATCGCGGCGGTGATCTACGTGCTGGTGGCGCTCACGTCTTCGCTGCTGGTGCCCGCGAAAGACTTGTCGGCGGCCAAGAGCGACGCCCTGCTCAAGGTGCTGGAAGTCGGCGCGCCCGGGTTCCCGCTGTGGGTGTTCGCGCTGATCGGGCTGCTCGCGGTCATCAACTCGGCGCTGATCAACATGCTGATGGCCAGCAGGCTCGTCTACGGCATGGCCAACGAGCGGATCATCCCGAGGGCGTTCGGCACCGTGCACCCGTTCCGCCGCACGCCGTGGGTGTCGATCCTGTTCACCAGCGCGATCGCGATGGTGCTGGTGGCGCTGGTCGACATCAACGCGTTGGGCGGCACGACATCGCTGCTGCTGCTGATCGTGTTCACGGTCGTCAACGTCGCGGTTCTGGTGCTGCGCAAGGAAAAGGTGGCGCACAAGCACTTCCGCGCGCCGACCGCGCTGCCGGTCATCGGCGCCGTCGCCTGCGCCTACCTGGCCAGCCCGCTGTCCGGGCGGCCCGCGCGGGAGTACGGGATCGCGGCGATCCTGCTCGGTGTTGGCGTGTTGCTGTGGGGGATCAACCGGTTGGTGGTTGGCAAGGTGAAGTTCGACGCGGAGAAGTTGTCCAAGTAGTCAGTCGTCGTCCGGGAGGCCGCTGGTCTCGTGGTCGGCGCGGAAGAGGGCTTCATCGAGAAGCTTCCGTAAGTGGGAGCCGCGGGCGCGGTAGAAGACGCGCCTGCCCTCTTTCCGCGTCGCCACGAGACCGGCCAGGCGCAGCTTGGTCAGGTGCTGGCTGGCGCTGGTGGGACCGACCTCGGCCAACTCGGCCAGCGTGGTGACGTCGCGTTCACCGCCGTCGCGGAGCGCCCACAGGATCCTCAACCGGGTGGCGTCCGAGAGCATCGCGAACAGGCCCACAGCCGTCTCCACCTGGGCTTTTGTGGGCTCACCAGCGCGGTCGTGCCCGGGGGACGACGAGAGGGAGCGCACGCAACACCTTCACAATCGACTAGGTATGCAGGTATCTTCGCTGGCATGGCACGCGGACACGGACATGGGCATGGCCACGGGCATCGCCACTCTGATTCTGCGCTGGAAACCAGCGCTCGGGGAATGCGGGCGTTGTGGATCTCCTTCGCGGTGCTGGCGGTCACAGCTGCCGCGCAGGCGGTGGTGGTGGCGCTGTCGGGGTCGGTGGCGCTGCTGGGGGACACTCTGCACAACGTCGCCGACGCCTTGACGGCGGTGCCGCTGGCCATCGCGTTCGCGCTGGGGCGACGGGCGGCGACGCGGCGGTTCACCTACGGACTGGGGCGGGCGGAAGACCTCGCGGGGCTGGTCGTGGTGCTGCTGATCGCGCTGTCGGCGTGCGCGGCGGGGTACCAGGCGGTTTCGCGAATCATCGAGCCACGGGCCGTCGAGCAGGTGACTCTGGTGGCCGCGGCCGGGGCGATCGGGTTTCTGGGGAACGAACTGGTGGCTCGGTATCGGATTCGCGTCGGGCGGGAGATCGGGTCGGCCGCGCTGGTGGCCGACGGGTTGCACGCCAGGACGGATGGGTTGACCAGCTTGGTCGTCGTGCTGGCCGCCGCCGGGACCTGGGCCGGAATCCCTTACGCAGACCCGGTAATCGGGTTGGGGATGACCGTTCTCATCGTTCTGGTGCTGCGCGCCGCCGCTCGTGAGGTCTTCGGGCGGTTGCTGGACGGGGTCGATCCTGAACTGGTGGACCGAGCCGAGCAGACGCTCGCCGACACACCGGGGGTCCGCGCGGTCACGGCCGTGCGGTTGCGCTGGGTGGGGCACCGACTGTTCGCCGAGTCGACCATCGTCGCTGACGCCGACGCGACGTTGCTGGCGGCGCACACGGTCGCCGTGGACGCCGAACACCGCCTGCGGCACGCGTTGCGGCACCTGGCCGAGGTCACCATCCACGTCGATCCGGCGCCGCATCCGGAGCACGACTATCACGCCGCGCTGGCCCATCACGTGAGGTGACGCCACAGTCCGCCGCGCCGTTCTCCGGGCCGGATCACAGTCCGTTTCGCCTGATGCCCTGACGCGCGAAGCGCGCACCTGCCACGATGGGCTGGAAGTGCTTGGGGACGCCGCGAAAGGGGACATGTGACCGAGCCGATAGATCCGAGTGCCGAATACAGCCTCAGCCCCACAGCCCTGGAAGACGGGATACGGCGATTCCTGACCCCGGTCATCGACAGCCTCGCCGGACTCCGCGAAGGCTACGCGGCGGCGCATGAGGAGGTGCGGTCCGCGCACGCACGCCAGGCGCCTGGCTGGTTCGGCGGTGAGGGCAACTCCGTGGTGCCGCCCGCGAGCAGCTCGTTCCTCAACGAGGTCGAATGGCAACTGCGCCAGCTTGTCGCCGAGCAGGCCGAGATGGTGACGTCCTTGGACGAGTACCGCACCATGCTCCGTGGCCACATGGACTGGGCGAAACGCACCGACGAGGAGAACGCGGACGGTTTCCGCGCCATCGACCGTGCCTTCTACGGGGAGCGGTGACTCATGGGGCTTCCACCGGGGATGAGCGCGGTTCCGGTCTCCGGTGTCGATCCGGCGGCCGATCCGGATCTCGCCAAGGCCGCGGGTGAGCTGAACGCCTGGCTCCAGTACCTGTCCAACCCGCAGACGAACAACGGTCCGCGTATCTACCGCAGCCGATTCGAGCACGATCCCGAGGCCAGGGACGCGGAGTTCCCGAACCGCAACGCGGACATGGACAGCAAGTCGGAGTACGAGACGGTGCCGGTGTTGGAACGGTACGCATCCGACCTCGGCTCCTTCCTGCGGCCCATTCAAGCGATCGCCGGAGTGACCGAAGCGAAACTGACCAAGACCTACGACAAACTCGTCGCCGGATTCTTCACGATAGTCGGTGAAAGTGACAGTGATGTGAAGGGGCGGGTTGACGCCCAGTATCCGGAGATGCATCCGGCCAGAGTCAACTGGATGCAGATGCGGAGCGGTTGGTCTGCCCCGGAGAGTAACGCCGCGCATGAGTACGAGGGCGACTTCATCAATTTCCATGTTTACCTGGAGAACGGGTTCTACGCGATCGCGGGCCATCTGGCGAAGTACCGGGCGATCTTCAAGAAGGCGGGCGAGGACGCTACCGCGCTGATCAATGCGCTGACCGAGAAATTCGCCAGGAGGGACCCCTACAGCGGATCGGATTACTCGATCGACTTCCTGTCGGTTGTGGTGACCGGTCTCGTTGCCGCGACGACCACGGTCATCACAGGTGGTGCCACCGGCCCGGTGATGTTCGGTCTTGTGATTACCGAGGTGTTGGGCGAGGCGGTCAAGACCGCTAAAGGAAAAGACGCGCCGAAGGTTCTCCTGGAGAACCACTTCCACTTGGTCGACATTGCCGCTCAGTATCTGGACGGGGTCAACCGGATCGAACGTGAGGTCGCCGCAGCGGTTCGGCAGGTGACGGACAATCTGCGTCACGAACTTGAGCGTTTGCGTTCCGCCCGTGAGTACCAGATCAGTGGGGCAGGGGCGGAGCGCAGCAACGCTGTGCCGCGCCTGCGCGACTACTGATTCCGATCACCGTGCTGCCCTGGCGGTTGCCAGGGCAGCACGGGCGACCGCCTCGGCGCGTGCACAGGTGTCTTCCTTGATCTGCTGGTCGACGGGGTCCGGATAGTAGATGTAGTGGACATTGAGCAGGTGGGAGTCGTTGACTCCCACCGCTGCGAAACACTGCGAACGGTCGTCCGCAGCCTTGTTGTATCTGACTGCCGGGTAACCGTCGATCTCAAATGGCTCCCACAGCCTCCACGTGCCCACGCTCCGCACGTTGCCGTATAGCTCTTCGAGACTCACGCCCCCAGGGGACTTCACCATGACATGGGCCCGTGCGGGTTGCCCGTCGACGAGGTGACCGCATTCGGTCGGGTGGTCCTTCGGAAGCGGTTCGCCCGGCTCCAAACGGAGTTCGACGCGCTGCCGAGTGCCGAGGCTTGCGCACGGGTCGGCGATGATCTTGTCGATGTTGAGCGGGTTCTTGACTCGTGGGGCCAGGGAGAGTTGGACCGTTGGCGAGGGTGGTGGCTGGGGGGTGCCCGAGTCGCAGGCGGCGGTCAGGACTATCGCCATGGTGACGGCGAGGTGTTGTGCGAGCCTGGTCATCCGACTGCCCCCGATCGGTGTGCGACCCCGTGCCGAGTGTACTGACACCCCGTTGTCTCGGTGCTTAACGGGCGGGTGTGGTGAAGCGGGCCAGTTCGGTGGCGTCGTGGGCGGAGAAGACGGCGACCTCGGTGGCGTGGGTCCGGACCAGGTCGCGGAGGCGGTTTTGGTTGGTGTGGCGGGCTTTGGCGTTCATCTGGGCTTGGTGCTCGAAGGCGCGCAGCAGTGGGGGGCAGGACGGGGGTGTGGCCAATTCCGTGTGGGTGTAATAGGCGTCGCCCGCGTGGAGGAGCCAGCCGGTTTCGGTGTGGACGGCTACGCCGGTGTGGCCGTGGGTGTGGCCTAGCAAGGGGACTAGGAGGAAATCATCCGACAGGCCGGTGAGGGGGCGGACGGCGTTGAAGCCGAACCACTTGTCCCCGCCTTCCTGGGGAGCGTGGATTTCCCACTTGGGGCCGTGTGCCCACTGGGCCGGGCGGTAGCGGTCTCGTTCGGCGCGGGTTTTTCTGGTCATGGCCGCGTGGTGTTCCGGGGCGTAGACGTGGACCCGGGCGTCGGGGAAGTCGCGGAGACCGCCCGCGTGGTCGAGGTCCAGGTGGGTCACGATGATGTGGCGGACGTCGGCCGGGTCGTAGCCGAGAGCCTCTACCTGGCGGATGGCGGCTTTGTCGGGATCGGGGACAGGGCGGATCATCTTCGCGAACAGCGGGGGCATGGTGCCCGGGGGGTTGGTGAGGTCGGACAGGCCGTAACCGGTGTCCACCAACACCAAGCCGTCTTCCGACTCGATCAGCAGGACGTGGCAGACGAACTCGGCGAACCGGAAGACGCCGGGCTTTCCGTCGAGCAGCCGCCCGCCGGGTGGGCGCATGGGGCCGCAGTCGAGGTGGGTCACGCGCATGTCTTCTGTCCCTTCAGCAAGTGCGCCAGCATCGCGCCGACGGCGTGCAGTGGCGCGGTGTCGCGTTGGTTGCGGGCGAGGAGTTGGGCGCCTTCGACGGCGGCGATGAGGGTGGTGGCCAACTGGTCCGCCTCGGCGAAACCGTGCTGGGCCAACTGGTCCCGGACGACCGCGTGCCAGGAGGCGAACATGTCGGCGCAGGCCGCGCGCAGCCCCTCGACGTCGTTGGCGGCCTGCGCGAGTGTCCCAACAGGACAGCCCTCGCGGTAGTCGGACGCGGCCAGGTGTTCCGCCATCAGGTCGGTGATGGCGATGACGGCGCTGGGCAGGTCCGGCGCTTCGGCGAGGATGGCCGCCATCCAGGTTCGCAGTTCCGCGCCGACGAGTTCGACCGCCTCCGCCGCCAACTGCTCTTTGCCGCCGGGGAAGTGGAAGTACAGGGAGCCCTTGGGCAGGTCGCCCTCAGCCAGCACCTGGTTCATTCCGGTGCCGTGGTAGCCCTGCGCGCGGAAAAGGTGCGCGGCGGTGCGCAGGGTGCGCTCTCTGGTGTCCGTTCTCCTTGCCATGCGGCCGATACTATGGTGACCGGTCTAGTTAGTGCAAGGCTCCGTACGCTCTGCGGACATGGACGACACCAAGCAGGTGGAGATCGGCAAGGGCGGCGCGCGGGCCGTGGTGACCACTTATGGCGCGACGCTGCGGGGGTTCGCGGTCGACGGGGTGGCCTATCTGGAGACCTTCGGCGCGGACGAGGCCCCGCCGATGGGCGCGGGGGCGGTGCTCGTCCCGTGGCCGAACCGGGTCGCGGGGGCGCGGTGGCGCCATGGCGGGGAGACGCTGCGGCTCGCGGTCACCGAGCCCGCGCGGGGGAACGCCAGCCACGGGCTGGTGCGGCGGGCGGTGTGGGAGATCGTGGAGCGGCACGAGTCGGCGGTGACGCTGGGGACCACGGTGGACGAGCAGCCGGGGTGGCCGTTCCCGTTCCGCACCACGATCACCTACGAGCTGGGCGACGGCGGGGTGACGGTCACCCACGCGGTGCGCAACCTCGGCGACCGGACCATGCCCTTCGGCGTCGGGGCGCACCCCTATCCGCGGCCGGGCGACGCCAACGGCGACGACTGCGTGCTGCGGCTCGCCGCGACCACGCGCCTCCCGCTCGACCCCGAGCGCATGGTGCCCACCGGCGGCCCAGTCCCGATCGACGGCTACGACTTCGCGGGCGGGCAGGCGCTGCGCGGGATCACGCTCGATGACGCGTTCGGCGGGTGCGAACCGGGGCCGGACGGGCTGGTGCGGCACTCGCTGCGCGGGCCGGGCGGCGGCGTCGAGGTGTGGGCGGAACCGGTGTTCAAGTGGGTGCAGGTCTACACCCCCGACTCGTTCCCCGGCAAGGACAACGGCCGCGCGGTGGCCATCGAGCCGATGACCTGCCCGCCGGACGCGCTGAACTCCGGGATCGACCTGCTGGAAGTCGCGCCAGGCGCACAATGGCGCGGTTCCTGGGGGATCACGCCGCTACTGTCCTGATCATGACTATCGCGGTGACAGGTGGATACGTGGTGCCGGTCGCGGGCCCGCCGCTGCATGGCGGGACCGTGCTCATCGACAACGGCAAGATCGTCGCGGTCGGACCGGCCGCCGACGTCGACGTGCCCGACGACGCGGAGATCGTCGACGCCTCCGGGTCCTGGGTGCTGCCCGGGTTCGTGGAAGCGCACGGGCACCTCGGCGTGCACGAGGAAGGCGAGGGCTGGGCGGGCCAGGACACCAACGAGATGACCGACCCGAACACCGCCCGGGTCCGCGCCATCGACGCCATCAACCCCGACGACGAGGGCTTCCGCGACGCGCTCGCGGGCGGGGTCACGACGATTGTGGTCAAACCGGGCTCCGGCAACGTCATCGGCGGGCAGACCGTCGCGGTGAAGGCGTGGGGCCGCACCGTGGACGAGATGCTTCTACGCGAGCCGGTAAGCATGAAAAGCGCTCTCGGGGAGAACCCGAAACGCGTCTACGGCGACAAGAAGACCATGCCCTCGACCCGGCTCGGCGTCGCCGCGGTGATCCGAGAGGCGCTTACCAAGGCGCAGGACTACCGGGCGCGCAAGGCCCAGGCCGAGACCGAGGGCAAGCCGTTCGAGCGGGACCTCACCAACGAGGCCCTGGTCAAGGTCCTCGACGGCGACCTGCCCTGGTGCCAGCACGCGCACCGGGCCGACGACATCGCCACCGCGCTGCGCCTCGCCGACGAGTTCGGCTACCGGCTCGTGCTCAACCACGGCACCGAGGCGCACCTGCTCGCCGACCTCATCGCCGAGCGGGACGTCCCGGTGGTCATCGGACCGCTGTTCACCAGCCGGGTCAAGGTGGAGGTGCGGCAGCGGACGCTGCGCGGGCCGGGCATCCTCGCCCGCGCGGGCGCGCGGATCGCGATCACCACCGACCACCCGGTCGTGCCGATCAACTTCCTCGTCCACCAGGTCACCCTCGCGGTCAAGGAAGGACTGGACGAGGAGACCGGGCTGCGGTCCATCACGGTCAACCCGGCCGAGATGCTCGGCCTGGGCGACCGGGTGGGCGCGCTCAAGCCCGGCCTCGACGCCGACCTGGTCCTCTGGTCGGGCGACCCGCTGGACGTGATGAGCCGCGCGATGCGCGTGTTCGTCAACGGCCGAGAGGTCTACCACTACGACGAGAACGCGCGCGCGGGCGTGACCCGGGACCCGTTCTACCGGGACGCCTCTTAGGCGCTCACGATCTCGCCGATAGTGCGGTCCGGGTTCTGTCCGCAGCTATAGAGGACGCTGGCCACGAGGTAGGGCTCCGTGGCCCGCAGCGGCTCGTTGCGGCCGCGGTACAGCTCCGCGAGCAGGGCGCGCTGCTCGGCCTCGGGCAGCGACCAGAACGCGTCGCACGGCATCGAGCCGCCCGACTCCTCGCCCTCGGCCACCGCGACATAGGCGGCCCGCGCCCCGACGACCAACACCACCGCGGCCAGCGCCGCGGCCGCCCCGATCGCGAGCCGCCGCATCGCGACCCGGTCGTCCTTGCGCGCGGGCGCCACCGTCGGCACCATGCCCGCCACCGTCTCGTGGAACGTCGGGTCCTGGGCGAACTGCCGGTCCAGCAGGTCGACCAGGGCCCGACGCCGCGGGCCGGAGTCCGGCTCGGTGTCGAACGCGTCGAGAGCGGCGGCCAGGCGCATGAGCCGCAGCCGCCGGGTGACCGTGTCGGTCAGCGCGGTGTGGGTCTCGCCGTCGGTCGCCGAAGCCTTCCGCCGGGCCAGGATGTCCACGACGTGCTCGGCCAGAATCGGGTCGCTCATTGATCACCCTCGGGTGAGATCGAAACGGAGGTTCCCATGACGGGGGAATCGTGGCAGAACTTGACGGTGTAAGCGAACCCGGGCGCGAGTTTTCGACCTGTTCAATTAGTGGACGGCCCGCCGTGACGACCCGGCCACGCGTTGTCCGTCCAGCGAACCCGGACCGGCTGACCGGCGGCGGGCCGATCGATGCTCCACTTGGCGCACTGGCTCGCGGGAAACCGTCAGGTGTCGTTCTGGTATCGCGCCCGTTATAACCGATGGTCGCTAGTTCGCTTTGAGTTGGCGGGCGATCACGACACGTTGTATTTGATTAGTGCCTTCGAATATCTGAGTGACTTTCGCCTCGCGCAGGTACCGCTCCACGGGAAAGTCGCGGGTGTAGCCCGCCCCGCCGAGGACCTGGACGGCGTCGGTGGTGACGCGCATCGCGGCGTCGGTGGCGATGAGTTTGGCGATGGCGGCCTGGCGGGCGAACGGGAGGCCGCGGTCGCGTCTGCGGGCCGCTTCGAGGTAGGTGGCGCGGGCGGACTCGACGGCGGCGGCCATGTCGGCCAGCAGAAACTCGACGCCCTGGAAGTCGATGATGGTCCGGCCGAACTGGGTGCGCTGCTTGGCGTAGGCCACGGCCTCGTCCAGCGCGGCCTGGGCCAGGCCGACGGCGCAGGCGGCGATGCCGAGCCTGCCGGAGTTCAGGGCGTCCAGGGCCAGCTTGAAGCCCTCGCCTTCCGCGCCGAGCAGCCGGTCGGCGCCGACGCGGGCGTTGTCGAAACGCATCTGGGCCGTGGTGGACGCGGTGAGGCCCATCTTGCGTTCGGGCGGCGCGGCGCTCAGGCCGGGGGTGGCGGCGTCGACCAGCAGGCAGCTGATGCCGCGGCTGCCGTCGTCGGAGGTGCGGACCATGGTCGTGTAGAAGTCGGCCTGGCCGCCGTGGGTGATCCACGCCTTCGTTCCGGTCACCACATAATCGCCGCTGTTGCCGCTGTCGCCGTCGCGGCGGGCGCGGGTGGACAGGGCGGCGGCGTCGGAACCGGCGTGGCTTTCCGAGAGCGCGTACGCGCCGAGCAGGTCGCCGCCGAGCATGTCCGGCAGGAATCGGTCACGCTGCTCGTCCGTGCCGCGCTCGACCAGGGGGTAGCAGGACATCGTGTGCACCGACAGGCCGACGCCGACCGACATCCACGCCGCCGCGATCTCCTCCACGACCTGCAGATACACCTCGTACGGCAGCGCCGAGCCGCCCCACCGCCGCGGATAAGGCAGGCCCAGCAGGCCGCTGCGGCCGAGTAGCCGGAACTGGTCGCGCGGGAAGCGCTCCTGCTCCTCGTGTTGGGCCGCCAGCGGGGCCAGTTCGTTCCGGGCGATCTCCCGGGTGAGCTTGAGCAGGTCCTCGGCCTCGGTGGTGGGCAGCAGTCGCTCGGCAGGCATGGCGGGGTCCTCAAGAGCGGAATGACAGTACTGAAAACAGTACTGTGGGATGCCTGAGAGTACTCTCAAGGCTCGTGAGCAGTCGATACGCTGTGGCATGAGCCGCCCCACACGCCGCGCCCCGACCGCCCGGCAGACCGCCCTGCTGGAGGAGCTGCTGGCCGTCTTCCTCGCCGAGGGCTTCGCCGAGACCACCCTGGACGACTTCGCCGCCCGCCTGCACTGCTCGAAGTCGACGCTCTACGCGCTCGCCCCCAGCAAGGAGCAACTGGCGCTCAAAGTCGTCGGGCACTTCTTCCGGGGCGCCACCGAGCGCATCGAGAAGCGGGTCGCGGGGGCGGCGAACGCCCGCGAGCGGATCGCGCGGTACCTGTCCGGCGCGGCGGAGGAACTGGGCGTCGCGTCGGCCGAGTTCGTCGCCGACGTCTCCGAGTTCCCGGCGACCCGCGAGGTGTACCGGCGCAACGCCGAGGCCGCCGCCGCCCGGATCGGCGCGTTCATCCGCGAAGGCGTCGCCGACGGCATCTTCCGCGACGTGCACGCGCGGCTCGTCGCCGAGATGGCGGGCTGGCTCATCGAGGGCATCCAGGCCGGGGTGCTCGGCGCGCGGGCCGGGGTGTCCGACGCCGAGGCGTTCGCCGGGCTCGCCGACCTCATCCTCGGCGGCCTCGCCCCCGGCGCGATTGCCATGGGACAGGCCGAATCGCGCCGCGGCCTGTGATACGTGTCCCAACAGTGCCTGTCGGGTCTCCTCACGGCTGTCCGTAATGCGCGTCGAGCACTAGCGTAGGAGGCTCAGGACCCCAATGGGGCGGTGCTGCGCTGTGGCTTCATCGAGCCGCGTCCGCACCCGACCAGGGCCGTACCGGCTCGGCCGTCACCGCCGCCCTGCCCGAGTGTGAGAGGTACTTGCATGCCCGACGGGACCGCTGTGCCCACCGGCACCGAGCAGACCGCCACCCTTCGATACCCCGGCGGCGAGCACGAGATGGGCGTCGTCGCCGCCACCGACGGCACATCAGGCGTCGACCTGGGCAAACTGCTGGCCAAAACGGACCTGGTCACCTACGACCCCGGCTTCGTCAACACCGCCGCCTGCTCGTCTGCGATCACCTACATCGACGGCGACCAGGGCATCCTGCGCTACCGCGGGTACCCGATCGAGCAGCTGGCCGAGAAGTCGAGCTTCCTTGAGGTCAGCTACCTGCTGATCTACGGCGAGCTGCCGAGCCAGACCGAGCTGGACGAGTTCACCCACAAGATCAGCAGGCACACCCTGCTGCACGAGGACCTGAAACGGTTCTTCGACGGCTTCCCGCGCGACGCGCACCCGATGCCGGTGCTGTCGTCCGCGGTGTCGGCGCTGTCGACGTTCTACCAGGACAGCCTCAAGCCGTTCGACTCCCACCACGTGGAGATTTCCACGATTCGGCTGCTGGCGAAGCTGCCGACCATCGCGGCGTACGCGTACAAGAAGTCGGTCGGGCAGCCATTCCTGTACCCGGACAACTCCCTGGGCCTGGTCGAGAACTTCCTGCGGATGACTTTCGGTTTTCCGGCGGAGAACTACGAGGTCGACCCGGACCTGGTCCGCGCGCTGGATTTGCTGTTCATCCTGCACGCCGACCACGAGCAGAACTGCTCGACCTCCACGGTCCGACTCGTCGGCTCGTCCGAGGCGAATCTGTTCGCCAGTGTCTCCGCGGGCATCAACGCCCTGTTCGGCCCGTTGCACGGCGGAGCCAACAGCGCGGTCCTGGAGATGCTGGAAGGCATCCGCGACTCCGGCGGCGACGTGGAGTCGTTCGTGCGGAAGGTGAAGAACAAAGAAGACGGCGTGAAGCTGATGGGCTTCGGCCACCGGGTCTACAAGAACTACGACCCCCGGGCCGCCATCATCAAGAAGACCGCCGACGACATCCTCACCAAACTCGGCGGCGACGACTCCCTGCTCGACATCGCCAAGCAGCTCGAAGAGCACGCCCTCGCCGACGACTACTTCGTGCAACGCAAGCTCTACCCGAATGTGGACTTCTACACGGGCCTCATTTACCGCGCGATGGGCTTCCCCACGAAGTTCTTCACGGTCCTGTTCGCCCTGGGCCGCCTCCCCGGCTGGATCGCCCACTGGCGCGAAATGATGAACGACCCCGCCACCAAGATCGGCCGCCCCCGCCAGGTCTACATCGGCCACACCGAACGCGACTACAAGTCGGTCAGCGAACGCTGAGGCAAGCATGAGAAAGGGCCGCCCGGTCTCCCGGGCGGCCCTTTTCGTGGGTCAGAAGGTGATGGGGAGGTTGACCGGGATGGTCACGGGGACGTTGATCGGGATGACGACCTGGTGCCCGCCGCCGGTGTTGATCGGGTCGGCGCTTGCCGTGGGGGCGGCCAGGACCAGGGCCGCCGCCGTGGTGATGATGACCTTGCTGATGGTGCGCACTGTGGGTGGCTCCTCGCCGTTGGGGTGTCGGATTGATCTTTAGGTCCATCCGGACGCGTGTCAAACGGCCGGATGGGGGATCAGGGGTCGAAGAAGTCGAGTAGCGCTGTGGTGAGGGCGCCGGGGCTCTCTTCGGCCATGTGGTGTCCGCTGTCCAGGGCGTGACCGGAAAGTGTTGTGGCCCACGGTTTCCAGACGCCCAGCACGTCGTCGTCGTACAGGGTGGGGAGGTCGTTGCGGGCGCCCCACAGGACCAGGAGGGGGACGGTGATCCGGCGGCCCTCGGCCCGGTCGGCGTCGTCGGCGGCGCGGTCCGGGCCCAGTCCGGCGCGGTAGTCCTCGCACATCGCGTGTCGCACGGCGGGATTGGCCACCGCCCGCTCGGCGTCGGCCAGGTTCTCCGCGCCCATCAGGTCCCGGTCGAAGCCGTACCAGGCCGCCACATCCGCCGCGATCGCGCGCTCGGGAAGCGGCGCGGGCCGCCCCAGGAAAAACCAGTGCCACCACGCCTGCGCGAACCGCGCGTCGCAGCGCGCCAGGGCCTCGCCGATCGGAACGTCGCCCAGGACCACGACTTTGCCGATGCCCTCGGGATGGTCGAGGGCGAGTCGCTGGACGGCGTAGCCGCCCCGGTCGTGGCCCACGGCGAAGTACCGGGCGCAGCCGAGGTGGCGCATCAGCGCGGCGAGGTCCTCGGCCATCGCCCGCTTGCTCGCCTGGGCGTGGTCGGGGCGATCGGGCGGCGCGGTCGACTGCCCGTAGCCGCGCAGGTCCGGGCACACCACCCGGTAGCCCGCCGCCACCAGGGCGGGGGCCACCCGGTGCCACGTGGTGTGGGTGCGCGGATGGCCGTGTGCCAACAGGACGGCGGGACCCGTGCCGCCGTGCCGCACGCGCAGGC
The DNA here is from genome assembly GCF_055586285.1 of Actinokineospora sp. NPDC051303. Classification (NCBI taxonomy): domain Bacteria; kingdom Bacillati; phylum Actinomycetota; class Actinomycetes; order Pseudonocardiales; family Pseudonocardiaceae; genus Actinokineospora; species Actinokineospora sp. NPDC051303. Next base: position 665 of record NZ_JBVJIN010000074.1, on the reverse strand, counting down.
GGACCTCGCCGAGGTCGACGTGGTCGAGGTGGAAGCCGTCGAACATGTTTCCACTGTGGCAGCAGATCGGCCGTGCCGCTGAAGAAGTGCGGGGCGCGGGGCGCGTCGGTAGCGTTGCCTGCCGTGGCCGACTCACCCGCGATTCTCTGGTTTCGGCGCGATCTGCGCACCGGCGACCATCCGGCCCTGCTGGCTGCCGCGGCCCGTTCCGCTCGTGTGGTGGGGCTTTTCGTGCTGGACGACGTGCTTTTGCGGCCGTCGGGGGCCGCGCGGCGGGCGTTCCTGGTTCGGTGTCTGCGCGACCTCGATCGGCAGTTGGGGGGTCGGCTGCTGGTGGTGCGCGGCGACCCGGCGCACGCGGTGCCCGCGGTCGCCACGGCTGTCGGCGCGGGCTCGGTGCATGTCTCGGCGGACGCCGGGCCCTACGGGCGGGTGCGGGACGCGGAAACCGAGATGGCGTTGTCCGAAAAGGACATTGAGTTCGTGCGCACCGGCTCTCCCTACGCGGTCACACCGGGGCGGGTGGTCAAGGGGGACGGTGAGCCGTTCAAGGTTTTCACCCCTTTTCTCCGGCTCTTCGTACTGATGTGTGGGTGGTGTGCCCTGGTAGTTGGGGGGCACGTCGTTGCTGGGTCTAGGTTTCTGAGCTGTCGAGGAACAGGAAC
>NZ_JBVJIN010000073.1:0-24037 GCF_055586285.1 Actinokineospora sp. NPDC051303 | reverse complement strand
GCGCCCCCGCATGACCCTGAACTGGGCCACCCCCACCGAAAAACTCAACGAACTCCTGATCAACCACGGTGTCGCACCCACCACCTGAGACCAAGCATCTTACCCGCGTCGAACACGACGACACGCAAGCCGTCGCAGGCCTTGTCCTGCAACACCTGCTGTGCCGCACACTTCTCGATCTTCGGCTTGTCGTCCGACGCGACCATGAACGAGTACTCGCCGTCTCCGATGACCTCTGCGCCGCCCGCGAAAAGGCCCTGCACCGTGTCCACGGTCTCGTCAACGCCGACGGTCGCCGCGACAGCCACCGCCGCGACCGCGACCAGCACGCCCGTCATCTTGCTCTTGGTCGCCATCCCACGCCCTCCCGCCCGTCGAGGACACTACCCTCCGGCCCCGTCTGCCCACGGCGATAACGCTGGGGCGGCATGAGAATCGACCGCCGACGTGAATCAGACCGACACCGTTGCCACCGGTAGGGCCGGGTCGGCGGAGAGGTCCAAAGAGGATGGTTTGACGCCTGCGGCGACCAGGTGGGCGCCGAGGGCGGCCATCATGGCTCCGTTGTCGGTGCAAAGGCGGGGGCGGGGGACGCGGAGGGTTATTCCGGCTGCTTGGCAGCGTTCGGCTGCCAGGGCCTTGATTCGGGAGTTGGCGGCGACGCCGCCGGAGATGACCATGGTGTTGATGCCTAGGTCGGTTGCGGCGCGGACTGCTTTGGCCGTCAGGACGTCGGCCACGGCTTCTTGGAAGGAGGCGGCGACGTCGTCTATGGGGACTTCTTCGCCGTCGCGTTCTCGGGCTTCTACCCAGCGGGCGACCGCGGTTTTGAGGCCGGAGAAGGAGAAATCGTATTTCGCGTCGCGGGGGCCGGTGAGGCCGCGGGGGAAGGCGATGGCGGTGGGGTTTCCGCGTTGGGCCGCGCGGTCGATCGGCGGGCCGCCGGGGTAGGGCAGGCCGATGATCCTGGCCACCTTGTCGTACGCCTCGCCTGCGGCGTCGTCGATGGTGGAGCCGATTTCGGTGATTTTTCCGGCCAGGTCGTCCACGCGCAGGAGTTGGCTGTGGCCGCCGGAGACCAGCAGGGCCAGGGTGGGGGCGGGCAGGGGGCCGTGTTCCAGGGTGTCCGCCGCGACGTGACCGGCCAGGTGGTTCACGCCGTAGAGGGGGACGTTCAACGCTGTCGCGTACGCCTTGGCCGCGGACACGCCGACCAGGAGGGCGCCCGCCAGGCCGGGACCGCAGGTGACCGCTATGGCGTCCACATCGGACAGTTCGATGTCCGCTGCGGTCATGGCGCGGCGCATGGTGGGGACCATGGCCTCCAGGTGCGCGCGGCTGGCCACCTCGGGGACGACGCCGCCGAACCGGGCGTGTTGTTCGACGCTGGAGGCGACCTCGTCGGCCAGCAGGGTCAGGGCGCCGTCGCCAGCGAGGCGGACGATGCCGACGCCGGTTTCGTCGCAGGAGCTTTCGATGCCCAGGATGATCGTCACGTGGTCTCCTCCACCCGGGCGGGCCGGGCCATGGTGTACGCGTCCGCGCCGGAGGGCTGGTAGTAGCGGCGGCGCAGGCCGATGGTGGCGAAGCCGTGCGCCTCGTAGAGGGCGATGGCGGCCGCGTTGTCGGTGCGGACCTCCAGGAACACCTGTGCCCGCTCCTGCTCGGCGCGGGCGAGCAGCGCGCGCAGCAGCGCCTTGCCGATGCCCTGCCCCTGCCACACCGGGTCGACGCCGATGGTGTGCACGCTGGCCTCCATGTCGCCGGGCACCCCGGCCAGGGACAGCCCCGCGTAGCCGACGAGCAGGTCGCCCGCGTACGCGCCGAGGTAGTAGTGCCCCCAGTCCAGTTCGGAGGCGAACGCGGCCTCGCTCCACGGGTCCTCGCCCGCGAACAGGATGCGCTCCAACTCCGCGCACCGCCGCAGGTCGCGGCGGCGCAGCGGGTCGAGTCTGACCGTCATGCCCGGCTCACCCGCTTGCGGGCCCCTGGCTCGACCGCGTCCGGCCTGCGCAGGTAGAGGGGGGTGAGCGGGGCCGGTTCCGCGCCCGCCGCCAGGTCGGCTCCCGCGACGGCGACCAGGCCGAGCGGGCTGGGGTGCTCGGGACCGACCTTGGGGAGGCCGAAGTCGAACACCGGCGCGCCCGCCACCCGCGTCACCCCGAGGTCGGCGAGTCGGCAGGCGACGTCGGCGGGCGGGGCGACCTCCGGGCCCTCGACCCGGTTGCCGCGCTCGTCGTAGGCGGCCCAGTAGACCTCGCGGCGGCGGGCGTCGGTCGCCACCAGCAGCGGCTCGCCGGGGCGGTCGGCGGCGATCGCGTCGAGCGTGCAGACCGGGTGGACGGGACGGCCGAGGGCATGGCCGAGGGCGGCGGCGGTGACCATGCCCGCCCGCAGGCCGGTGAACGGGCCGGGGCCGACGCCGCAGACGATGGCGTCGACCTCGCTCAGCGCGCGCCCCGCTTCGGCCAGCGCGTCGCGCAGGTGCGGGGTGAGCAGCTCGCCGTGCGCGCGCGCGTCGACCGTGACCCGCTGGGCGAGCAGCCGCGGGGCGCCGTCTGTGATCTCCACGACGCCCGCGGTGACCGCGGGGGTGGCGGTGTCAACCGCGATAACCAGCACTTGTCAAGAGTACGAGGGCGCGGTCACCGTCCGCGCACGGGACCGCCGCCGCGCGTCGGCCGCGCTGTCGACGGCGAAGGCGCAGACCAGCGCGAGCAGGCCGCCGCCGCCGAGCGCGGCGCCGACCATCGTTGTCCTGGCCTTGGTGACCTTGACCGGCTCCACCGGCGAGGTGACGACGTTGAGGGTGATCAGCGTGCTCTCCGGCGCGCCGAGGAACCGCTGCTCCTTGTCGAGGGCGACGCGCATCAGGGAGAAAGCGCTTGCGCCGAGGTCCATCGCCCGTTTGTGCGTCGCGCCCTCGACCGCGACGGTCAGGAACGGGCCCTCCCGGGTGATCTCGACGGTCTCTTTCGGCTCCCGCGACAGCTTGGCCGCCCGCGACCCCACGTCATCGATCAGCAGGGCCGCGGTCGTGGACAGGCTGGGCCGGAACGCGAGCAGCGAGTTCGTCTCCGACACCACCGTCTTCCCGACCGGCACCACGGGCCCGGTTCGCGGCGCCATGAGGACCGCGGTGCCGGTCCACGAGTAGCGGACCGGGGTGTTCAGGTACGCGAACCCGGCGCCCGCCACGGCCAAGACCAGCAGCGGCACGACGACGAGCCAGCGCCTGAGCACGAGCGAGAACAGCTTGCGGAGATCCACTGCGACTCCCGGACCGGGCATGACTACTGACGGCGACCCCCGACAGGAATCGTCACCTGACCGGCGCGCGTAACAGATCCGGGGCGAATCACAGTGAACGTGACAGTCGTCATCGTCAGTGGTCAAGCGGATTCTGGCCGTTAATGTTGACCGGGTGCTGCTGCCAACACTGGCCACACCGGACGAGCGCGAGGCGATCCGGTTCGGGTCCGCGGTCGTGACCCACGCCGACCTCGCCGGGTCGGCGCGCGCGGCCGCCGCCGGACTGGCCGGGGCGCGCAGAGTCGCGGTGTGGGCGACGCCGAGCCAGCACACGTGCCTGGCCGTCGTCGGCGCGCTGACCGCGGGGGCGGCCGTGGTGCCGGTGAACCCGAAGATCGGCGAGCGCGAACTGGCCCACATCGTCGCCGACAGCGCCCCGGACCTGGTGCTCGCCGCGCCCGGGGACGAACTGCCCCCGGCACTGGCCGCGCTGCCCCGCCGCGACATCGATCCGGCCGCGCGGCTCGACGGCCCGCTGCCCGCCGAGGCGGACCAGGAGGCGCCCGCGTTCATCGTCTACACCTCGGGCACGACCGGGCCGCCCAAGGGCGTGCTGCTGCCGCGCCGCGCGATCGCGACCAACCTCGACGCGCTGGCCCAGGCGTGGGAGTGGACCGCGGCCGACGTCGTGGTGCACGCGCTGCCGCTGTTCCACGTGCACGGGCTGATCGTGGGCGTGCTGGGGCCGCTGCGCCGCGGCGGGGCCGTGCGCCACATCGGCCGGTTCGACTCGGCCGCGATCGCCGCCGCCCTGGTCGACGGCGCGACGATGATGTTCGGCGTCCCCACCATGTACCACCGGCTCGCCGCCGACTGCGAGGCAGACGCGGACCTGGCGGAGGTGATCGGGCGGGCGCGGCTGCTGGTGTCCGGGTCGGCGGCGCTGCCCGCGCGCGACCACGCGCGGATCACGGCCGCGACCGGTCAGCGGGTGGTCGAGCGGTACGGGATGACCGAGACGCTGATGAATTGCAGCGTGCGCGCGGCGGGCGACCGCCGCCCCGGCACGGTGGGTCCGCCGGTGGACGGGGTGGACGTGCGGCTGGTCGACGACGCGGGCGAGCCGATCGAGGCGTTCGACGGCGAGGCCGTCGGCGAGATCGAGGTGCGCGGCCCGAACCTGTTCCTGGGCTACCTGAACCGCCCGGACGCGACCGCCGCCGCGCTGCGCGAGGGCTGGTTCCGCACCGGGGACATGGCGGTGCGAGACCCGGACGGGTATGTGCGCATCGTCGGCAGGCGCGCCACCGACCTGATCAAGAGCGGCGGCTACAAGATCGGCGCGGGCGAGATCGAGAACGCGCTGCTGGAGCACCCCGGCGTCGCCGAGGCCGCCGTCACCGGCGAACCGGACGACGATCTCGGCGAACGGATCGTGGCCTGGATCGTGCCCGACGGTCCTCGTCCGTCCGAAAAGGACCTTGCCGACCACGTGGCGAAGCTACTCGCCCCGCACAAGCGCCCGAGGGTAGTCCGCTACCTGGAAGCGTTGCCCCGAAACGAGTTGGGCAAGGTCACGAAACGAGCCCTGCATGCGTGACGGCGGAGCCCGCGAAGTCATCGCCGACCTGGCCACGGACTTCGTTGAGTTCACTGTGGACAGCCGAGCCCACGGCGACGGCCCACTCGACTGGGACGGCTACGCCCAAGCCCGCGCCCGCGCCGAGGAGCGGTCCGGCGAAACCGAGTCGGTGGTATGCGGCGAAGGCCGCATCGGCGGCGTCGACGCGGTCCTGATCGTTTTCGACTTCCGCTTCCTCGGCGGCTCAGTGGGCACCGCGACCGGCGACCGCATCGAGCACGCGTTCAGCCGGGCACGGGAAACCCGCACCCCCCTGGTCTCGCTCATCGCGACCGGCGGCAGCCGCATGCAGGAGGGAATGCTGTCCCTGCGCCAGTTGCAGCGCGTCGCCCGCCACTCGACCCTGCTGCGCCAGGCAGGCGTCCCCCAAGTATCGGTCCTACGCGACCCCACAACCGGCGGCCTGTGGGCTTCGCTGGGCGCGGGCGCCGACATCGTCATCGGCGTCGCAGGCGCCCAAGTCGGCTTCGCGGGCAAACGCGTCCGCCCACCCACCGACGCCGACGATCCGGCATACACAACGGAAGGCCAGTTCACCCACGGCCACGTGGACGAGGTGTGCGAACCATGGGACCTCACCGACGTCATCGCCGAATGGCTGACCCTGCTGTCTTCCGGCTCAGCAGACCCCGCCGACGTCCCCCGCGCCCTAGGCTCCCCAACCCCACCCAATAACGGTTGGTCCGCCGTCCACCGCGCCCGAGCAGCGACCCGCCCCCACGCCGAGTCATACCTGGACGACTACTTCGACCTCCGCCGCCCCATCACCGGCGACCGCACCGGCGGCGTGGACCCAGGAATGCTCTGCGGCATCGGCCTACGCGGCAGGCGGGCCATCGCCTACGCCGCCCAAACCGGCACCCCCACCACCCCAGCGGGTTTCCGCACCGCAGCCCGCCTAATCCGCCTGGCAGAACACCTGACCATCCCCATCCTCACCCTCATCGACACCCCCGGCGCCGCCAACGACGCAGCAGCCGAACGAGCAGGCGTCGGCCCAGCCATCGCAACCCTTTTCACCACAGTCGCAGCCGCCAAAGTCCCCATCACCACCCTGGTAATAGGAGAAGGCGGCTCCGGCGGCGCCTTGGCCCTGGCCGCCCCCGACCGAACCTGGATCACCCCAGACGCCTACTTCTCAGTAATAGCCCCAGAACTCAGCGCCGCCATCCTCAAACGCCCACCAGAACAAGTGCCCGCAACCGCAGAACAACTCCGCCTACGCCCAGAAGACCTAGTAAAACTAGGCGTCGTCAGAGGCATAGCCTCACCCTAACCAAGCAGGCAAAAGCCCACCAACCCACCACAAACGCAAGAGGCAGAACCCAACCGCCGGTTTGGGTGGTTCGCCTTGATTTGGGGGAAATGGGCCTAAACTCGCGGCGCGGGTGGGGTTCCTTCGCCCCGCCTTTTAACCCGCGCAGGCCCATTTCGAGGGGCCCCAAATCAAGGCGAACCACCCAAACCGGCACCCACAACGAACCAGCGCCACCCCAGCGAATCAGCGCCACCCGTCAAGCACAGCAGGCAACTCAGACAACCGCTGCACCACAGCATCCGGCTCCACATCAACCGGAACCTGCTGCACAGCCGGAATATCACTATGCGGAATAAAAACGGCACGCATCCCCGCCGCCTTAGCCCCACTAATATCGCCATAGGGCCGATCGCCCACATAAACGCAGTCAGCAGGATTCTCCACACCCACAGCACGCATAGCAGCCTCAAACGCAGCCCGATGCGGCTTGGTGTAGTCAAGATCGCTACTCCACACCCGCGCGTCGAACAAATCACGAACCCCGTCGCGGTGCAGAACTTCCTCATGCCAAGCAGCAGGCCAAGCCGTAGACGACAAGATCCCGGTCCGCAGCCCACGATCCTTCAACTCAGCCAACATAGGAGCGACCTCAGGATCAGTAGGCGTAGCCCGATCCCAATACAGACGAAACGCCGCCAAAGCAGCCTCATCGGCAGGCGCACCCGCAGTCTCCAGCACCTGAGCGATGGTGAACGCGGTGTGATGCACCTTCGCCCGCGCCCAAGCCGCGTTCTCCGCAGCCAACACGGCATCGGCGACCAAGGCAGCCTGATCCGGATCGGAAGGGTGCAGCACATCGGCAAAGGCGCGCCAAGCCGCCAGATGGTCCATAGTCACCCAGGGCGTGAGCGTGCCACCCCAGTCGAAGATCACCGCGCGCATGACCGAAGCCTAGCCTGCGACGCAACCACAAAAGCCTGCGCGAGCAAGGCGGTCCACCCAAGACCCATGCGGCTCCAGCATCGCCAACCGCGTGTCGTCCGGCCGCCGATCAAGCCGAATCAGCAGGTGATCAGCCGACAGCCGCTCAGCCGCCCCTTCCCCCCACTCCACCACGACAACCGCCTCCACCAGCTCGGTATCCAGGTCCAGATCGTCAAGTTCGGCCAAGTCACCACCCAGCCGATAGGCGTCCACGTGAACCAGCGGAATCCCACGTTCCCCAGCCCGATGCTCCCGGGCGATGATGAACGTCGGACTGCTGACCCGCCCCAACACCCCCAACCCAGCCGCGATCCCCTTGGCCACCACCGTTTTCCCCGCCCCCAGCGGACCAGCGAGCAACACCAGATCCCCCGCCCGCAGCGTCTCACCCAGTTTCCGGCCGAATTCCAGAGTGTCCTCGGCCGTCACGAGAGTCACCGGCTCAGGCACGTCGCCACCACCTCTTCCGGCCCGCGCCAAGGCCGCGGGCGCATTCGCGGAGCAGGGTCGCCAGGTGCTCGGTGACCAGGTCCGGCTGCTCCAACATCACCATGTGTCCCGCGCCGCGCGCCCGGACCAGGTGCGCGTCAGGAAGTTCCGCGTTGATCCGCTCCGCGTGCGAAAACGGGGTCATCAGGTCCTCGTCGCCACTGAGCACCAGCACGTGGCTGTGCTTGAGGCCCGCCAACGCCGCGTAGCGGTTGTGCTCGCCCAGTGTCTCGATGAAGTCGGCCAGCACCCGCACCGGCGTCACATTGAGCATGTCGACCAGGAAGTCGACCAGGCTGGGACTGATCCCCGTGGAGCCGAAGCCGATCGAGCGCACCGCCTGCCGGGTGAGCTGGCCCGCCGCCGCGCGGATCAGCTCTACCAAATTGGGCTGCCATTCCGCGAACTGGCCCACCAACCGGGTGATCGGATTGTGCTTGGACAACAGCGGCCGAGGCAGTCCGCGCTTGCCGACCTCGCCAGCGGACGTGCCGATCAGCGCGACGCCACGCACCCGTTCAGCGAACAGCTCGGGATTGCGCTCGGCCAGCCCCATGACGACCATGCCGCCCATGGAATGTCCAATGAGGACCAAGGGGCCGTCGGGCGCGACCGCGCGGATGACCTCGTCCAAGTCGCCCGCGAGCTGGTCGATGGAGCTGGTGGTGATGTCGGCGCGCCCGGAGCGCCCGTGGCTGCGGTGGTCGTAAAGCACCAGGCGCACCCGGGGATCGGTCAGCCGGGCCAGGTCGCGGCGCTGGAAGTGCCAGGAGAGCCTGCTCACCGCGAACCCGTGCACCAGAACCGCGGTCAGGTCGGGCTTTCCGCCGTCCTCGGGGTCGATTTCCTCGACGGACAACGCGGTCCCGTCCGCGGCGGCGACCGTGCTGGTGCGGCTCGGCGGCAACTGGCCCAGCGGCTCGTCGGCGTACGGGTCGTCGGGCCTGCGCCTGCTGACCTCGCGCACGGCCAGCGCCGCGCCGCCCACCGCGGCGACTCCCGCGGCGGCGGCGACGATCTTGCCGAGCCGGTTCACGCGTCCTCGCCCACATAGCGGCGGACGATCCGCGGCCTGCACATCCCGGTGACGATCTCGTAGTCGATGGTGCCGGTCGCCTCGGCCCATTCCCGCGCGGTCGGCTCGCCGCGCTCGCCGGAGCCGAACAGAATCACTTCCGCGCCAGGGGAAACCGGGTCGTCGCCGCAGTCGACCACGATCTGGTCCATGCACACCCGGCCGCGGATGGGCCGCCGCTTGCCCGCCAGCCACACGTCCATCCGGTCCGACAGCAGGCGGGGCACCCCGTCGCCGTACCCGACCGGAACCAGTGCCAGGTTGGTGTCCCGGTCAGCGGTCCACGTCTGTCCATAGGAGACAGACTCACCCGCCGGAATCCGCTTGGCCAGCGCGACCGACGAGCGAAACGTCATCGCGGGCCGCAGGTCTTCCCGCTGGGGCAACGGATTCAACCCGTACATCGCGATGCCGAAGCGCACCATGTCGAAGTGCAGGTCCGGCCGGTTCAGCGTCGCGGCCGAGTTCGTCAGATGCCTGCGCGGCCGCGCCCCCGCCGCCACCACGACCTCGTACGCGGCGGCGAACCGCTTCGCCTGCCGGTCGACCGATTCCCGCCCCGGCTCGTCCGCGCACGCCAGGTGCGACCAGATCGCGTACACCTCGTTGTCGGAGTCCAGAGCCGCCCGCACCAACTCCGGCCACAGCTCGGGCGGGCATCCGTTGCGGCTCAACCCGGTGTCGATCTTCAGGTGCACCCGCGCGCCGGACAACCCGCGCAACTGGTCCACAGAGGACACGCCGATGTCCACGCCAGCCTCGACCGCGGCCCCCAGGTCGGTTCCGGCGACGTCCAACCAGGACAGAATGGGCGCGGTGATTCCCGCTGCCCGCAAGGCAAGCGCCTCACCGAGCGAGCACGACCCGAGCCAGGTCGCCCCGGCTGATAGCGCCGCCCGCGCGACCGGAGCCGCGCCGTGCCCGTAGGCGTCGGCCTTCACCACCGCCATCGCGTCGACCCCCGGCGCGCGGGCGGCGAGCAGCGCGACGTTGTGCCGGACGCGGTCGAGATCGATCACCACTTCGGCGCGCGGCGGCAGGCCGTCAGCCATGAAGAACCGCCCGGATAGCCGTGGGCAGCGCCGACACGATCTCCGACGCGGGCGCGGGCGCGCCCTGGGCCGCCGCGTCGCCCGCGCGGACATGCAGCCAGGCCGCGCACCCGGCGGCCAGCGGCGGGTCGAGTCCGGCGGCGAGCAGCGCGCCGATCAGCCCGGACAGCACGTCGCCCGAACCGGCGGTGGCCAGCCAGTGCGAGCGGGTCGGATTCACCAGCACCCGCCCGTCCGGCGCGGCGACGACGGTGGCGTGTCCCTTGAGCAGCACGGTCGCGTCGACCTTCGCGGCCAGCGCGGCGGCCGCGGCGACCCGGTCGGCGCCCAGCGTGATCCCCAGCGGTTCGGCGATCCGGGCGAACTCCCCGGCGTGCGGGGTGAGCACGACCGGCACGTCCGGGTCGCGGGCGTCCCACAGGTCGGGGTGCGCGGCGAGCAACGTGATGCCGTCAGCGTCCACACAGGACGGAACGCCCGACTCGAACACGTGCCTGAGCACGTCCCGGGACGCCTTCCCGGTGCCCAGCCCCGGCCCAGCGACCCACGCCTGCACCCGGCCCGCGTCGCCGACCGACCCGGTCGCGATCACCTCGGGCCAGCGCCTGCGCACCTCTTCCGCCGCCGACCCCGCGTACCGGGTGAGCCCGGAGGTCGCCAGCACCGCCGCGCCCACCGCGAGCACGGCCGCGCCGGGATAGGTCTCCGACCCGGCCGCGATCCCGACCACGCCCTGGGTGTACTTGTCGTCTTTCGCCCCCGGCACCGGCCACGCGCGCGCCACATCTGCCCGGTCGAGCACCCGGAAGTCCGGGTCGGCCAGCTCCAGCCCGAGGTCGACCAGGTGCACCTCGCCGCAGCGCTCCCCGGCCAGGAAATGCACCGGCTTATACGCGCCGAAAGTGACCGTGACGTCCGCCGTGACCGCTGGTCCGTCCACCGCACCGGTGTCCGGGTCGACCCCGCTGGGCAGGTCGACCGCGACGACCGGCGCCCGCACCCGAGCCACCACCGCCGCAGCGTCCGGCCGCAGCGGGCCGCGCGCGGACAGCCCGACGATCCCGTCGACCACCAGGTCCGCGAAGTCCACGTCCTCGGGCGCGCCGACCCGGCCACCCGCCCGCCGCAGCGCGGCCAGGCCCTCGGCGTGCGCGCGGTCCGGGGCGAGCAGCACCGCGGTGACACCCACAGACCGCTTGCGCAGCAACGCCCCCGCCCACAGCGCGTCGCCGCCGTTGTTGCCCGCGCCGACCAGCAGCACGACCCGTCTGCCCGCGACCCCGCCGGTGCGCTCGGCCAGCAGCGCGGCCGTCCGCGCGGCGACCCCGTGCGCGGCCCGCCGCATCAGGGCGCCCGGCGCGGTCACGGCCAGGACCCGCTCCTCGGCCGCCCGCACATGGCCGGTGGTCCAGACGTCGCGCATTCAGCTCCTATTCCACAGTCACGGACTTCGCCAGGTTGCGCGGCTTGTCCACGTCGTAGCCGCGGGCGCGTGCGATCTCGGCGGCCAGCACCTGCAACGGCACCGTCGACACCAGCGGCTGCAACAGCGTCGGCACCGCGGGCACGGTGATCAGCGTGTCCGCGAACGGAAGCACCGTCTCGTCGCCCTCCTCGGCGATCACGATGGTCCGCGCGCCGCGCGCCTGGATCTCGCTGATGTTCGACACCAGCTTCGAGTGCAGCACCGCCCGCCCCTTCGGCGACGGCATCACCACCACGACCGGCAGCCCGGGCTCGATCAGCGCGATCGGCCCGTGCTTCAACTCGCCCGCGGCGAACCCCTCGGCGTGCATGTACGCCAGCTCCTTGAGCTTGAGCGCGCCCTCCAGCGCCACCGGGTAGCCGACATGCCTGCCCAGGAACAGCACGGCCTTCGCGTCGGCCAGCTCCCGGCCCAGCGCCCGCACCTGGTCGTTGGTGCCGAGCACCTTGCGCACCGCGTCGGGCATCGCGCACAGCTCGTGGAACTCGCGGGCCACCTCGTCGGGGTACTTGGTGCCGCGCGCCTGCGCCAGGGCCAGCCCGACCAGGAAGTTCGCCGCGATCTGCGCCAGGAACGCCTTGGTGGACGCGACGCCGATCTCCGGGCCCGCGTGGGTGTAGAGGACCGCGTCGGACTCGCGCGGGATCTGCGCGCCGTTGGTGTTGCACACCGCGAGCACCCGCGCCTTCTGCCCGCGCGCGTGCCGCACCGCCTCCAGCGTGTCCGCGGTCTCACCGGACTGCGACACGGCCACCACCAGGGTGTCCCGGTCGAGTACCGGGTCGCGGTAGCGGAACTCCGAGGCCAGCTCCACCTCGACGGGCAGCCGCGTCCAGTGCTCGATGGCGTACTTGGCGACCAGGCCGGAGTGGTAGGCCGACCCGCAGGCCACCACGAACACCTTGTCGACCTCGCGCAGGTCCTGCTCGGCGATGCGCTGCTCGTCGAGCACGATCCGCCCGTCGGCGAAATGCCCCCGCAGCGTGTCGGCCAGCGCGTCGGGCTGCTCTTCGATCTCCTTGAGCATGAAGTACTCGTGGCCGCCCTTCTCGGCGGCGGACAGGTCCCAGTCGACGGTGAACGGCTTGACCTGCGCGGCCCCGCCGTCGAAGTCGACCACCTGGTAGCCCTCGCGGGTGATCGTCACCAGCTGGTCCTGGCCGAGCTCGACGGCCTCGCGGGTGTGCTCGATGAACGCGGCCACATCCGAGGCGACGAACGTCTCACCGTCGCCGATCCCGACCACCAGCGGCGACGACCGGCGCGCGGCGACGATCACGTCCGGCTCGTCGGCGTGCGTCACGACCAGCGTGAACGCGCCCTGCAACCGGCGGCACACACTGCGGACGCTCGCGGCCAGATCACCGGCGGTCTCCCCGTCGGCGTAGGCCAGGGCGACCAGGTGCGCGGCGGTCTCGGAGTCGGTGTCGCTGGCGAACTCGACCCCGGCGGCCTCCAGCTCGGCGCGCAGCACGGCGAAGTTCTCAATGATGCCGTTGTGCACGACCGCGACCCGGCCGCTGCCGTCGCGGTGCGGGTGGGAGTTGCGGTCGATCGGCGCGCCGTGCGTGGCCCACCGGGTGTGGCCCATGCCCGCGGTGCCCGCGAACCCGGCGCGGCCCACCTCGTCCAGCCGGGCCTCCAGGTTCGCCAACCGGCCCGCCTTGCGCTCGACGGCCAGCCCGTCCGCCCCGCCGAGCACGGCGACCCCGGCCGAGTCGTATCCCCGGTACTCCAGCCTGCGCAGGCCGTCCAAGACCACGTCAAGAGCTGGCCGGTGGCCCACATAACCCACGATTCCGCACACGCGCAACAGCGTAACCAGCGCGCGCGGCGGCTCGGGAACGCCCGGCGGGCGCGTCAGGCGATAGGGTGCGGGCATGGCACGCAAGGCCAAGCACCTGCTCGACGAGCTTTCCCGCCCCGGACCGCACGAGGTCCTGCGCGGCGACCTCGCCCTCGTCGGGATGCCCGGCGTCGTCCACACCCCCAAATCCGGCCTGGGCCTGCCCGCCGTCGCGTTCGGACACGGCTGGCTGCAACCGCCCGCCCGCTACCGCGGCCTGTTCCGGCACCTGGCGTCGTGGGGGATCGTGGTCGCCGCCCCCGGCACCCAGACCGGCCCCCTGGCCTCACACCGGCTGCTCGCCTCCGACCTGCGCACCGCGTTAGACGTGTGCGCGGGCGTGCGCCTCGGCGCGGGCGACATCAGCGTCGACCCCGACCGCCTCGCCCTGGCTGGCCACGGCACCGGCGCGGGCAGCGCCGTCCTCGCCGCCGCCGACGACGACCGCGTCCACGCCGTCGCGACGCTGGCCGCCGCCCAGACCCGCCCCTTCGCCACCGAGGCCGCCCGCCACTGCGCCATGCCCAGCCTGCACATCGTCGCGGGCCGCGACCTGGTCGCGCCCCCGGCGAGCAACGCCGATCTGATCGCCCGCGCGTGGGGCGGCCCGGCCCAGGTCCGCACCATCGCCAAGGCCAGCCACCTCGGCTTCGCCGAAGGCAAGCACTGGAGCAACCTGCTCGTGCATGGCAAGTCAGAACACGCCACCCAACGCGTAAGCCGAGCCCTGCTCACCGCGTTCTTCCTGGCACACTTGACCGGCAAAACCGAATACGAACTTCTCCTCACCGAAGACGTCAAAGGCGCGGAGATCACCCACCCGGAACCCGCCCACAGCTGACCGAAAGCACCCTGGCCGCCGAGACCGCCCCGATACGCTGAGGGGCATGACCTACGGCCCGCCGCCACCCGGTCCCGGTGGTCCACCACCCGGCTACGGCCCACCACCCGGTCAGGGAAGTCCACCTTCCGGCTACGGCCCGCCCCCGGGCCAGATGCCGCCCGCGGGCCCCGGCCCAACCCCCGGTCACAACCCACCGCCGCCAGGGCACGGTCCGGGCTACCCGGTCCCCAAGGACCCGGCCGCGGCGGCACGGTCGGCGGGGTTCTTCTCGATCATCCTCGGCTGCCTCGCCCTCGTGGGCATCGTGTTCCTGCACGCAGGCCTGTTGTTCCTTATTCCCGCCGCGGTGTGCGGCGGCCTGCTCCTGACCGGTGGAGTCATACTCGGCCAATTCAAGGCGACCAGTCGGGTGCTGAGCCTCATCGGCGCGGTGATGCTGATTCTGCTGCAAGCCTGGGCGATCGTCGCCTTCATTCCCGCGGTCCAGCGGAGCCTGGACAACATCCCCGGGATCGCGATTCCCGGCGCGGGCATTATCGGGGTAACCGTATTCATCATTGTTCTGTTCTCCGCCAGGGTGACCGCGGCGGTGGCGCCCAAACCGGGGCACTTCCCGCCCCAGCACATGCCCCCGCCAGGTCCCTGGCGCCCCCAGTAATCTTCACCGCGAGGAAAGCGTTCATGCACCCCAGTCCACACGGGCATCCCCAACCGCAGCAGCCACCCGGTTTCCCGCCGCCGCAGGCTCCTTACCCTCCTGGCCCGCCCCAGGGTTTCGCCCCCGGCTTCCCGCCCCCTGGCCACGGCCCGGGCTTCCCCGCCCCTGGTTATGGCCCGGGTTTCCCGCCCCCGGGCCACGGTCCGGGCTACGGCAAACCGGGAATCCCCGGCCGCGGTCAGGCCATCACGGCAGGAGTCTTGCTCCTGGTCATCGCGGCAGGATACCTCACAATGGGGATCTTGCTGATCCTCAAATGGCGTGGCGATGATCCGCGCTACCGTTTCCTGGGCACCGATTGGCGGTATCTGCTCGCCGAAGTCGCCATTGTCATCCTTCTCGCGCTGACGGTGTGGGCGGCGATCACCATCCTCACCCTGCGCGGCCGCGTCTTCGCCACCGTCATGGGTGTCATCGGAGCCATCGCTTTTTACCTGATTCCCATCGGAATCCTCGTCGCGGTGTTCTGCCTGCTCCCAACAACCGCCAAAGCCATCGACATCGCCAAAGCCCAGCGGACCCGGCACCGGTAGGCCGCTGGCTCAGCGCTTGGTCATCCAGGTGACCGTGTAGAACCCGGTCTCCGAAGGGTCATCCTGCTCCCGGCGCGGGCGGGCGGGGCGCTTCGGGGGCTCGGGCGCGGGTTCCGCGCGCAAGCGCGCTTCGCGGGCCGTGCGCTCGGCGACGTAGCGCTCGTGTTCGGCGATCTTGTCGCGGTAGGCCTGGGCGGTCGCGTCGAAGCGGTCGCCCAGGCCCGCGCTGATCGCCTGGAAGGGGGCCCGCACGGCCCGGATCACCGGGTCGGTCTCATCGATCACCGCTGCCTCCGGTCACTTCCGCGCCCGCTGCGCCGGGTCCTCGCCAATGATGCCGCCGAACCGCGCGGCCGGGTCGGATTCCTCGAACAGGCTGCCGACCACCCGCCACTGGCTGGCTTTGCGCTCGGTGTCGCCGCCCTGGCCACCGCCCGCGCCCGCGCCACCCATGCCGCCCATGGCTCCCATGCCGCCGCCCATCATGCCGCCCGCCTGGGCTGGGCCCGCCGCGTGCGCTCCCGCGGCGGCGGGAGCGGAATGCCGTTGCTGTTCGCCGTCCGGCGGAGCCTCGGCGCTGGTCGCCGCCCCGGGAGCCAGCGGCGCGGGCTGGTCGGCCGCGCCCCCGCCACCCCCGCCGACAGCACCACCGCCCCCACCACCGACCGCACCGCCGCCTCCGCCTGCCCCGGCCTGTCCCGCGGCGTCGCTGGCAGCGGGAGCGGGTTCGGCAGGAGCGGGTTCGGCGGGCGGAGCCGAGGGCGTGCCGCTGCTCGCCCGCTCCGGCTCGGTCGCCGCGCCCTGTTCCTCGATGAGATACGACTTCGCCGGGCCGGAACCGTCCTCGATGGTGATGCCGACGCGGCCGTCCGGGTTGTCGACGGTGATCGTCCGCTCGCCGTCGCGGATGACGACCCGTTCCCCGGAGGAGCCGGAAGCCGCGGCGAACGCGCGGAACGGGTCCGGGTCGATCGCGCGCAGCGCGTCGGCGAGCGCCGCCCAGCCGCGCGCGGTGGCCTCGTGGACATCGCGCAGATTGCGCCGGAACCGGCCGACCGCGGCGTCGTAACGGGCGCAGAAGTCGTCGAGGTAGTTGATGACCTCGTTGCTGGACCAGACCTCGACCAGCGGCCCGGCCGGGCTGTTCAGGTCGCACCTGCCCGGCGTCCGCAGTTCCTCGACGGTGAACCGGTTGCCCCAGCGGGACCCCCGGGACAGGGCGTCGTCCACGCGGTCGATCTGGGTGAGCCGCTTCGCCGGGTCGTCCACGTCGAGGTCGCGGGTCGGGCCGAGGTCGTCGGCCCACTTGCGCAACGCGTCGGCAGCAACCCCGCGGGCGGCGTCGAGCGCCACGGCCAGGGTGGTGAGGCTGTCCTGCCAGGCCCGCGCGGTCGCGGCCAACCGGTCGAACCGGCCTTCCGCGGTGTCGGCCACCGGCCCGTGCCACACGTCGGGCACCCTCGCCCGCAGGTCACCCGCCACCTGGGACAACGCGCCACCCGCCGCGGCGAGCCCAGCGAGCCTGCTCGCCGACGCTTCGAGCCGCCCGAACTCGGCTCCGCGCAGGTCGTCCAGCATCCGCCGGTCATCACCAGTGCCCCAGCCCTGCTCGACCCACCCGCGCTTGGCCGCCGGATGCTCCCGCCACCGCGAGAACAACCCGCCGCTGTCGGCCAACCGAGCCGCCCACGCCGCCAACTCGCCGTCGAGCACGCTGTCGGAGGTGTCCGCCGGGTCACCCGCAGCGGGCTCGACCAGTGCGTCCCGGATCGCGTCCGCGCTCACCGCTCCCCCGCCGCGGTGATCCGGCTCGCCGCCTCCTCATCGACCGCGACAATCCGCCGAGCCGACTCCGTCACCGCCGCCACGGTCTCATCGACCCCCGGCCCGGCCCGCTCCACCGACTCCCGCAACCGATCCCGCACCCCGACGAACGCCTCCCCCGCGGCCCCACCGAGCCCCCCGAACTGGCCCGGCCCCACCTCATCAGCCCGCGCGTAGGCCACCACCTGCTCCAGCGCGGCCCGGAGGTCAGCCGCCGCCCGCACCAACGCGTCAACAGCCTCCCGGTCGACGCTGAGGTCCGCCGCCTCCGGCATGTGTCCCTCCCCCCGAAAACCCCATCAGATCAGCGCACCCAACTACGCCCCGACCAGTCATCGTCGTCATCCGGCTCGACAGCGGCGGGCCTGCGCGGCGCCGCGGGCCGGGCGGGCGGCGGCGTGGGCTGCGCGACCGGGGTCGCGGGCGTCTCTTCTTCCACCGGGCCGAAACTGAGGTACCGCTCCGCGGACGGCCGAGCAACCACCTGCTCCGGCTGCGGCAGGGCGGTTGGCGGAGGCGGCGGGGCGGCCACCGACGGAACTGGCCGCGGGGTCTCGTCCAACTCCTCCGCGCCGAAGCTCAGGACCGTCGGCTTCGGCGAGTGCCGGGCCCACGCCGATTGCGGCTTCTGCTCCTCATCGGCCTCGGCGGCTGCCCGTGCCGCCTCCGCGGCTGCGATCGCCTCCGCGCTGGCCTTGAGGTGCTCGTCCTGCTTCACGATCGTGTCCTGAATGGCCCGGTCGAACTCCTCCGACCGTTCCGCGCAGTTCTCCAGCGCGCGGATGCCTCCCGCGGCGATCTCTTCGATCCGCCTGAGCGTCGCGGCCGGGTCGAGATCGAGGTACATGGCTCATCCTCCTATCGGAACGCCGTCGGGCCGTCCTCGCCGAGAGCAGAGGAGACCCTCGACTCGGCCATCTGAAAGTCGTCTTCGAACAGGTTTCCCGTGGTGCGCCACTGGCCGGGCACACGTTCGGAGTCACCGCCCTGGCCGCCGCCCCCGCCGCCCCCCATCATGCCGCCGCCCATCGGTCCGCCCGCGGGCGCGGGCTGGCCGTCAGGGGAGCCCGACGGCGAACCGGCGTGGTCTCCGGCACTGGCGAGGCCTGCCTCACCGGGACTGGTCGCAGCCGCGGGTTCCTGGGAGCCGTCGGAGAACTCGACCCCGGAGAGCCCAGATCCCGCCGCGCCGGAGAACCCCTCGGCGGAAGCCGCGGTGGTCGACTGCACCGGCTCGGCCGGTCCCGGGGGCATCGCAGCGCCACCGTCCTGACCGAAGCCTGGCTCGGTGCCGCCCGTTCCCGCGAAGCCCGCGCTACCGGCTCCGGTCGCCGCCTGCTCAGCCACCAGCGGCTCCGGCATCGCCCCCGCGACTGGCCCGGATTGCGGTGGCTCCGCGACCAACTGGGCAGGCATCGAGCCTTCGACCGGCCGAGGGCCGACGCCACCGGGCTGTCCTGGCTGACCGGGCTGTCCTGGCTGACCGGATTGGTCCGGCTGACCGGATTGGTTGGCGGGATCTGTGTAGTCGAGGGTGTAGGTAGTGGGCTCGCCGGTGCCGTTGTCGACAGTCACCAAGACGGTGTCCGGCTGGCCCTCTGGGCGCTCGGCGGTGATGGTGAGCGGCGGTTCGGAGATGACGCACTTGCCGTCCGGACCCGGCTGGACTGTCTCCGCGTCGGACACCGGCTGGGTGCCGGGGCCCGCCAGAGCGCCGTCCGGACCGAACCCGGCCACGGGCCTGCCGTCGGGACCAAGGGCGGGAAGTGGCTGGCCGTCCGGTCCGAGCGCGGCGCCGGGCTGGCTCGCGCCAAGCGGCGGCGCCGTCGCGCCGAAGTCCAAGTCGTAGGACTTCGGCTGACCTGAGCCGTCGTCCACGGTCACCTTGACGTGGCCCTGCCCATCCGGGCTCTGCACGGCGATCTTGTGGTCGCCGTCTTCGATGGTGACCGTCTCCGGCGCGCCACCGGTGGTGGCGCCTGCGTTGGCGGCAGGATCGTCTAGGGGCGGTGTCTCGGGCGGGGCGGGCATCTCCGGCTGAAGCGCGGTGAGGTCCGGCGGCATCTGCGGCGGCGGCATAGTCGGGCCGCCGCCACCGCCGGTCTGACCGCCGCCGCCACCCCCGCCACCGCCGCCTTGGTCGCCACCGCCGCCTTGGTCGCCGCCACCGCCCGTGTCGGCAGGCGCGGTCGCGCCCGGCACCTGCATGGTGGAGAAGACCTTCAGCTCGGCCATCAGCCGCAGATTCTCCAAAGCGGCGTCATAGAGCTCGGTGACGCCGTTGCGCACGCCGTCGGTTGCGACGTACCACTCGTTGATCTTGCCTTCGAGCGAGTTCTTGATCTGGACGGACTCGTCCCGGATCGTCTGGGCGTCACTGTCGACCTCGAACAGGCCGTTCTCGTGCCAGAACCACTGCTCCCTGGACTTGGTGATCGCCAAACCGCGGATCTTGTCGCGAGCCGGGCCGGCCCGGTCGGGGATGAACCCGTAGTCGAGTTCGGCACACTTGGCCTCGTCCACCTTGACGAACTCGCTCGGCTTGGGAATCCCGCCGAAGGAGAGAATCCGCGTGGCGTTGTCCTTGTAGCTCATGTAGAGCCGAGTGACGGCCGACATCGCCTCGGTCAGGCCGGTCGCCGTGGTCCGCGCCGCGTTGGCGTGATCGGTCAGCGTCTTCTCCACCGTCTCGATCGCGGCCTTGAACGCGTCGAACGACTCGCCCTTCCAGTCGTGCGCGAGCTTGTCCTTGCCCGCCCGGATCACCCGGACGATCTCGTCCATGGCCCCCGCCAAGCCGTTGAGGCGCCCCGCGTCCTTGGCGATCTTGCCCCAGCGAACCTCGCAGATCTCCAGCCGCTTCTCACCGGAAGTGGGCCGCAGGTCCAACATGAACACGTCGGCGTATGCCGGAATGGTTCGGTCCACGCCCTCGTCGAGCGGCGCTCCGATGAGGTCCCACGCCTCGCCGTCGCCATCGCCCGCCGCGGCGACAGCGTTGTTCATCTTCGACACCGCCATGGGCATCTCGAAGTCCACGGGTCCCCCTTGCTCCTCGCTCGCTTACCGACAACTGGTTTCCGGCTAGTCGTCCATCCGGTCCTGGATGGTCTTCAGATTCGAATAGCCGCTCGTGTCGGACCGGACCACGAGGTCGGTCCCCTGGTTCAGCTTCGTGTTGATCTCACCAAGGTGAGTGCCCAGGTTCGTCAGATCGTCGGCAAGAGCACGCATGTACTCCTCGAACATGCGGCCCTCGTTCTGCCATGACTTCCCGAAGTCCGCCGCCTTCGCCGAGGTGGCTCCCAGAGTCGCCTTCAACTGCTCAACCTGGCTCTTGGCCTCGGCGAACACCGCGGCGAAGCCGCGCACGGACTCCGGGTCGTAATCGAAACCGCCACCGTTGCCACCCACCGGGGTCCCCTCCCTAACCAGCACGCTCAGCCGACACAGTACTCCCGGGCCTGCGTCGCGTACGGCCGTTTCGACCTGCTCTCGACAGCAAAGTCGACTCCCGCAACGCGCAGCGCGTTCCCACGTCGTTGCAGTCGAAAATCAGGCTGGCGGCGGGCCACCCCACTGTCCGCCCTGCGGAGGGTTCGGCTGACCGAGAGGCTGCTGCAGATGGCCCTGCGGGGGATACGGCTGCTGCGGCGGAACGCCTGGCTGCGGGTAGCCCTGGTGGGGATACCCCTGCGGCCCGGGTCCCTGCTGGGGATATCCCGGCGGGGCGTAGCCGTGCATCTGCTTCTTCTTGTTCTTGTTGCCCGCAGCCACCGCGATGACCACGATCACGACGATCAGCAGGACCACGAACACCGAGCCGATGATGATCCACAGGAATATCGACATACGCCCAGTGTCTCAGTGTTCAGGCCCGAGAGGCGTGCCGGGCGGCCACGCCCCAACGAAGAATGCCGCCACAAGGACCAGAACCCAGGACTCCGCCCAGGTTCTTCTGGCTTCAGCCTAGTGCCACTACCTTGGCCAGGCGGTCGGCGGCGGCTTGGGCGGCGTCCTGGGTGGGCGCTTC
The DNA here is from genome assembly GCF_055586285.1 of Actinokineospora sp. NPDC051303. Lineage (NCBI taxonomy): Bacteria > Bacillati > Actinomycetota > Actinomycetes > Pseudonocardiales > Pseudonocardiaceae > Actinokineospora > Actinokineospora sp. NPDC051303. The sequence continues at coordinate 3,001 of NZ_JBVJIN010000073.1, read as the reverse complement.
CACCATCACGCGGACCAGCTGCTCGGTGCCTGACGGGCGCAGCAGGACTCGGCCGGTGTCGCCGAGTTCGGCTTCTACCTCGGCGACGGCGGCGCTGACCTGGGGGGAGGTGGCCACGGCTGCTTTGTCGGCGACCTTGACGTTTACCAGGACCTGGGGGAGGCGGGTCATCACGCCTGCCAGGTCGGCCAGGGGGCGGCCGGTGGCGGTGACGCGGGCCATGAGGCGCATCGCGGTGAGCAGGCCGTCGCCGGTGGTGGCGTGGGTGGGGATGAGGACGTGGCCGGACTGCTCGCCGCCTAGGGAGAGGCCGCTGGTGCGGAGTTCCTCCAGGACGTAGCGGTCGCCGACGGCGGTGGTGCGGAGTTTCACACCGGCGTCGCGCATGGCCAGGTGCAGGCCGAGGTTGCTCATGACCGTGACCACGAACGTGTCGTCTACCAGTTCGCCCGCTTCGCGCATGGCCAGGGCCAGCACGGCCATGATCTGGTCGCCGTCGATGATCTCGCCCTGGGCGTCCACGGCGAGGCAGCGGTCGGCGTCGCCGTCGTGGGCGATGCCCAGGTCGGCGCCTTCCGCGATGACCGCGGCGCGCAGGTCGTCCAGGTGGGTGGAGCCGCAGCCGTCGTTGATGTTCTCGCCGTCGGGGAGGGCGTGGATGGCGATGACCTCGGCGCCCGCCTCGCGGTAAGCCTGGGGGGCGGCCACCCAGGCCGCGCCGTTGGCGCAGTCGACCACCACGCGCAGGCCGTCAAGGCGGTTCGGGATCGCGGCGAGCAGGTGGGCGATGTAGCGGTCGTGCGCGTCGTGGATGTCGTAGACGCGGCCGACGCCAGCGCCGGTCGGGCGGGGGCCGGTGGCGCCGAGGCCCGCTTCGATCTCGTCCTCGATGGCGTCGGCCAGTTTGTGCCCGCCCGCGGCGAACAGCTTGATGCCGTTGTCCGGCATCGGGTTATGCGACGCGGAGATCATCACACCGAGGTCGGCGTTGAGGTCGCCCACCAGGAACGCCACCCCGGGCGTCGGCAGCACGCCGACCTGCAGCACGTCCGCCCCCGCCGAGGCCAGGCCAGCGCACACCGCCGCCTGCAGCATCTCGCCGCTCGCGCGGGGGTCGCGGCCGACGACCGCGACGGGCCGGTGGGAGGTGTCCCGCGCGGCGAGCACGCGGGCCGCGGAGGCCGCGATCGACAGCGCCAACTCCGGGGTCAGGTCGGCGTTCGCGAGCCCGCGCACCCCGTCCGTGCCGAACAACCGTGCCATTGGCGGCCGAACCTCCGCTGCGCTGGGGAGAAGTGAACTGGAAAGCCAGCGGGAGCAGCAGTTCGAGGACGAACGTGCTGCTCCCGCTGGGTCGTGCCGGTGGCTGACGCTCAGGTCAGCGCTTGCTGTACTGCGGCGCCTTGCGCGCCTTCTTCAGACCGTACTTCTTACGCTCCTTGGCCCGCGGGTCACGGGTCAGGAAGCCAGCCTTCTTCAGGACCGGGCGGTCCTCGCTGTCCAGCTCGATCAGCGCGCGGGCGATGGCCAGGCGCAGCGCGCCAGCCTGCCCGGTGATGCCGCCGCCGTGCAGGTTGGCGCGGATGTCGAACGACTCCGGCTTCTCCACGACCACCAGGGGCTCACGGATGAGCTGCTGGTGGACCTTGTTCGGGAAGTACTCCTCAAGGGACTTGCCGTTGAGGAGGAACTTGCCGCTGCCGGGGAGGATCCGGACGCGGACGATGGCCTGCTTGCGGCGGCCGACCGTCTGCGCGGTCTCGGAGGTCAGGTGCGGCAGCGCCGGGACGAGCGCGTCGTCGGCGTCGGTCACCGAAGACTCGGAAGACTCCGAAGACTCAGCAGACTCGGCAGCGTCGACAGTCTCGACGGCCTCGTCGGTCTCCGGGGCCTCGGTTTCCGCGGCCTCGACGGCCTCGGGGGCCTCGTCGATCTCGGGGGTCACGGCGGTGACCTCGCTGTCCTGGCTCACTTGGCGACCTTCGCAATCTCGAACGGCTTGGGCTGCTGGGCTGCGTGCGGGTGGTCCGGGCCGACGTAGACCTTGAGCTTCTTGCCCTGGGCGCGGCCGAGCTTGTTCTTGGGCAGCATGCCCTTGACGACCTTCTCCAGCAGCCGGTCGGCGCGGGTGTCCAGCAGCTCGCCGAAGGACTGCTTGCGCAGACCGCCCGGGTAGCCGCTGTGTCGGTAGGCGAACGCCTGGTCCCGCTTGTTGCCGGTCAGAATGACCTTCTCGGCGTTGACGATGACGACGAAGTCGCCGGTGTCCATGTGGGGGGCGAAGGTCGGCTTGTGCTTGCCGCGCAGAAGTGTCGCGACATGCGTGGCGAGTCGGCCGAGCACCACGTCCTCGGCATCGATCACGTGCCAGGCGCGGTCGACCTCGCCGGGCTTAGGGCTGTACGTGGGCACGGGTCTACCTCATCGTCAACTTGCGTCATGGGTGCCTGTGCGGGCCTCACCCCTGGGTGATCGGATCACCCAGAAGCGCGCAACGCGGCTCGACTCGCGTTCGACCAGTCGAGCTTGACGCCCCGCGCCGCACAACAACGTAAGAAGATACCCGGTGCGTGATGGAGGGTCAAAACGGCCCCCTTTGACACAGCTGATTCGCAGTTCAAGCCGACGGTGGAACGCCTGCGGCCGACCCGGCCCGACCCGGGCGCCCGCCTGTGGCGGAGCGTGGTCGACGCGTCCCACGATCGTGGACGCGACGGGGTGGGCGCAGCATGGCGGCGGTCACGGCCGCGGCGCGCTCCCGGCCCGCGGACAGCCGCGGGCGACCGCGCGTAGTGACCTCCGCCACTGTCCGCTCGTGCTCGCGAGACGCGGGCTCGCCGGCGCACTGTCCACTGTGGTCGGTCCAGGTGGATCAGCACGCGTTGACGTTTCCTCGCCAAGAAATGGGCGACGAAAAAGGGCAGCGGGGGGGGGGGGGGGGGGGGCGGTTTCCCTTTCTCTTCGGCAAAAGGGGGGGTTGGCCCCCGCCACCTGGTGTTGC
>NZ_JBVJIN010000072.1:0-25246 GCF_055586285.1 Actinokineospora sp. NPDC051303 | reverse complement strand
CAGGTGGCGAGGGCGAGGAAGGCCTCGTGGATGTCGTCTCGGCGTTCCCAGCGGATGCGGAGGCGTTTCATGCCGTGGTACCAGGCGATGGTGCGCTCCACGACCCACCGCACGGTGCCCAGGCCGGAGCCGTGCAGGTGGTTGCGGGGCGCGAGGTGGTCGGTGATGCCTCTGGCCCGCACACGCTTGCGGACCGAGTCGTAGCCGTAGGCCCGGTCCCCGAACAACGCCCCCGGGCGGCGGCGGGGCCGCCCGGGGCGGCCCCGGACCGGGGGCACCGCATCCAACAGGGGTTCCACCTGGGTCAGGTCGTTACGGTTGCCGCCGGTCAACACCACCGCCAACGGGATCCCCTGTCCGTCGGTCAGGATGTGGTGCTTGGAGCCCGCCCGACCCCGATCGACCGGGCTCGGCCCACTTGTGGGCCGCGCCGCGCCGCCCGCACATGCGAGGAATCGATCACCGCCCGATCCCAATCCAACCTGCCCGAAGCGTGCAGCTCGGCCAGCAGCACCTCATGCAGGCGGGCCCACACCCCGGCCTCGTTCCACTCCGCCAACCGCCGCCAACACGTCATCCCCGACCCGAACCCCAACTCCCGGGGCAAAAACTCCCACTGGATCCCGGTATGCAACACGAACAAGATCCCCTGCAACACCAGCCGATCCGGCAACCGCCTACGCCCCGGACAACGAGACCGCCGCACCACCACCGGCAACAACGGCTCCACCCGCGCCCACAACTCATCCGACACGATCCACGGCGGCGACTGACCCCTCCTCACCCCACCATGATCCACACCCACAACCACCCCAACACCCAACCTGATCATTCCGTTAGGAACTCTAAGCTGGCTCCGCACGTGTGAGGCCGAAGGCATCCCACCCGTCTTTCACACGGCGATCTTCCTTCGTAGGGGCCCCGAAGAAACCACTCCACCCGATCCAGCCCCACCAGCCAAACTGGCCCCGATCAGGTGGCGTCGGGGTCGAAGGGGGGGCGTTCTGGCTTGGGGGGGTCTGGCTTGGGCACCGGGGGTTGGGTGCTCGCGTAGCCGTTGGGTTTGACGCTGCCGTTGGTGTCGTCGCCGAAGAGTTGGTTGGCGACGATGTGCTTGGGGTCGAAGTTGCGGAGTTGTTGCAAGTCCTGCAAAGGCTTGCGTAGCTCGTCGAACTCCGGGCCCAGTTCGGTCTTGAGTTGGTCGCGGGCGCCGGTGGCGAACTCGCGGACCTTGCGGATGGAGCGGCCCAACCACGCCGCCGCTGAGGGGAGGCGTTCGGGGCCCAGGATGAACAGACCGGCTATGCCGAGTACGAGGATCTCGGCCCAGCCGATGCTCTCGAACACCCTCGCTACCTCCGAACTAGGCCGCTACCGCACCAGGGTAGCCGGTCAATCAGACCGCAGGGTTACCTGAATGGTCAGCTCGCGCCCCTGCCGGGCCAACACCAGGGGAACAACCTGCCCCGGCTGGAACATGCGCACCGCCACGGTCAGCTCGGCGGCGTTGCGGACCTGCCGGTCGCCGACCTTGCGGATCACGTCGCCCTCGACGATACCCGCCTCGGCCGCGGCGCCGCCCTCGATGACGTTGACTACCTGGGCGCCCTCGGCGGTCTCGGCGGACACCGAGCGGACGTTGGCGCCCAGGTCGGCGTGTTTGACCTGGCCGTCGCGGATGATGGCTTCGGCTATGCGCTTGGCGTCGTTCGACGGGATGGCGAAACCTAGGCCGACGCTGCCGGTGTTGCCCTCGCTGCTGCGGATCGCGGAGTTGATGCCCACCAGGGACCCGGTCGAGTCGACCAAGGGGCCGCCGGAGTTGCCCTGGTTCACCGCGGCGTCGGTTTGGATGGCGTCGTAGGTGATCGGCGCCTCCCCGTTGTCGCCACCGGCCACCACGGGGCGGTGCAGGGCGCTCACGATGCCCTCGGTGACCGTGTCGGCCAGGCCCAGCGGGGAGCCGATGGCCAGGACCGAGTCGCCGACCTGGAGCTGGTCGGAGTCGCCGAACTGGAGGACGGTGGGGTTGGTGACGTTCACCTTGATCACGGCGAGGTCGGTCTTCGCGTCGACGCCCACCAGGGCCGCCTCGGTCCGGGTGCCGTCGGTGAACACCGTGGTGATCTTGGCGCTCTCGTCGGCGCGGCCTTCGAGGGTGACGACGTGCCAGTTGGTGACGATGTAGCCCGCGCCGTCGATCAGCACACCGGAACCGGTGCCGCCGCCCTGGTCCATCTTCACCTCGATGGACACCACCGCGGGCCGCACCCGCTTGGCGATGTCGGACACCGACCCCGCCGGGCGCTCCTTGCCGGGCTGGGTCTGGGCGAGCGTCACGTCGCTGGTGAGCTGGTCGCCGCCGCGCGCGAGGAACCACCCCACCAGCCCGCCCGTCGCCCCCACCAGGAGCGCGACAAGGCCAAGAGCGGCCAAGGCGAGCGGCTTCACCCGCCTGCCGAAGAGCACGTCGGACAGACTCAAGAGGGTCCCGGACGGCCGCTTACCGGCGTCCAGCTCAGTCTCGTCCGGTCGGTCAACCGCGGGCGGCCCGATGACGGCACCCGCCGCCGGGTCGCGCCACGGGTCGGCGTCCGGGGACCACAGCGCGTCGTCGGACGGGTCGGACGCGGTGTCGGAGCCCGGTGGGCGCTGCAAGACCTCGGTCTCGCCAGGGGGACGCCCGAACGCGTTCGCCAGGGACTCCGGCGGCGGTGGGGCGGCGGTCAGCTCGCCCAGCGCGGGCGGCGTGCCCGCGGACGGCGAGAACGCGCCCGCCACCCCGGCTGGCCTGCCGAACGCGGCGGCCATGGTGGGGTCGACGGCAGGCCGGTCCAACGGCCGCGGCGTGATCCGCTGCTCGGCGCCCACAGGCACGACCCCGTTCCGCGGCGGCTGCTCGTCAGCGCGCGCGGTCTCAGGGTCGAAGTTCTGCTGATTCATCGTTCCCCAGAGTGCCAAACCCACAGTGAAGTAAGCGTTGCGACCCAACCTCAACACGCGCCAAGGCCCCCCGCACGACGGGCGGGGGGCCTTGGCGAAAGCTGGTCAGCGGGCCGAGACCAGGCCGAAGCTCGGTGAGACGACGTGGGCGATGCGGTTGCCGACGAAACCGACCGGCTCCACGTCGCCACCCACGATCGGGGCGGCGGGCTCAGCGCCTTCGGTCGTCGGCCCAGCGCCGGTGGTGTTGACCAGCGCCAACGCGCCGAGGACCAGGCCGGACACCACGACCCCGGCGCCCTGGGCGGCGCGCCTGCCGGGGCGGCGGCCCAGGACCGCGCGGCCCTCGCCGAGCTTGGCCGACGAGCCCAGCGGCGTGCTGGAGCCGAAACCGGTGGTCCGCGCGCGCTCGGGCCGCTGGATGGCCACGAGCTGGCCGTCCTCGGTCACCGCGAGCCCGTCCGGCGTCGCGGGCAGCTCGACCTCCTGCGGGATCGCGCGCAGCGAGGCGAGCAAACCCGCGGGCATCGAGGGGACGTCGGCGGCGCGCACCGCGGCCCGGGCCTGGCGCTGGGCGCTGACCTCCGCCGCGCACCACCGGCAGCCTGCCAGGTGGGCCACCGCGCGGTCGTGCGCGGTGCGGCCGAGCTCACCGTCGACGAAAGCGACCACGGCGTCGGGCATGAGGTGCTGTTCCGGCAGCCCCAAGGCACGCTCGAACGTCATCGGCCGACCTCCGGGCGGAAGTCGGCCGCGGTGGACACGCGGGTCATGCCGTCGCCTCCTGGGCAAGTTCCCGGCGCCGCTCCAGCGACGCGCGCAGGGCCTGGCGGCCCCGGTGAATCCTGCTGCGAACAGTACCCAGCTTCACGTTGAGGGTCGCGCCGATCTCCTCGTACGACAGTCCTTCGACGTCGCAGAGGACGACCGCGGCGCGGAACTCGGGCGGCAACTCGTCCAGCGCGTCCTGCAGGTCCGGGTCGAGGTGGGTCTCGGCGTAGACCTGCTCCGGGCTCGGATCGTCGCCCGCGAGGCGGTCGGTGTCCTCCGGCAGGCCCTCCATGCGCAGCCGCGAGCGGCGGCGGGCCATGTCGAGGAACAGGTTCGTGGTGATGCGGTGCAGCCAGCCCTCGAACGTGCCGGGCTTGTAGGACGCCAGCGACCGGAACACCCGGATGAACGTCTCCTGGGTCAGGTCCTCGGCGTCGTGCGCGTTACCGGTCAGCCGGTAAGCGAGCCGGTACACGCGGTCGCCGTGCTCGCGCACGATCTCGTCCCAGGACGGCGGCGTCCAGGCCGCGGCGTCGAGGTCGACCGGCTTCACCTCGGCGACACTCTGCATCGTGGAGATAGGCACCTCCTGAAAGCCGTCTTGCCCACTGCTCTCGTCAACGCGCGCGCGTCCCGCGTTGTTCCCGACCATCGTGTCCCCGACACTCACCGCGTTCCCCGCTTTCCCAACCATCCCCGCCATGGGTTCCACTGTGGGGTACCCCCTTATGGCGACCGTGAGAACCTGCTGAGACGAGCCTGAGAAAAAGGTCCGGCGTGACCTACCGGGCGGGGTTCACCCGATTTGGCCGCCGCCGCCGCTAATCTGCGTCTCCGTGGGACCGGAATCGCCTGCCGTGCACTCGGCGGAGCTATGCGAGCACGTCGACGCGGGCCTGACCGAGGAGGACGAGGCGATCGTCGCTGCGCGGGCCCTGGGCGGGCAGCGCGGCTGGCAGGCGATCGGCCCCGGCTGCGGGGCGGCCCTGCGGTTCCTGGCGTGCGCGCTGCGGGCGCGGGCGGTGGTCGAGATCGGCACCGGCGTCGGCGTCAGCGGCCTCTACCTGCTCGGCGGCATGGCCCCGGACGGGGTGCTGACCTCCATCGACGTGGAGCCCGAGGCGCAGGCCGTCGCCAAGGGCACGTTCCGGCAGGCGGGCATCGCCCCCGGCCGCACCCGGCTGATCATGGGCCGCGCCCTCGACGTCCTGCCCCGGCTGACCGACGGCGGCTACGACCTGCTGTTCGTCGACGCCGCCAAGCACGAGTACCCCAGCTACCACGAGCAGGGCGTGCGCCTGCTGCGGCCGGGCGGCGTCCTGGCGTTCGACAACGTCCTGTGCCGCGCGAACGCGGGCCAACGGGACGCGGAGACCGTGGCGCTGCGCGAAGTGGTCAGCGCTGTCCGCGACGACGAGAGACTGGTTCCGTTGCTGCTGCCGCTGGGTGACGGCCTGTTAGTCGCGGCCAAGGCTGGCTAAGAGGGCTTACTCGGCCCGGGCGCCCTTGCCGAGGACCACCACGCCGCTGCCGCTGACCGTGTACTGGGCGCGGTCCGCTTCAGGGTCCACCCCGATGCGGACGCCGTCGGCCACCACGACGTTCTTGTCCAAAATGGCTTTGCGGACCACCGCGCCCTTGCCGATGCGGGCGCCGGGCAGCACCACGCTGCCCTCGACCTGGGCGCCGTCCTCGATCAGCACGTCGGCGCTGATGACCGAGTCGACCACGGAGGCGCCGGAGATGATCGTGCCCGGGCCGACGATGGACTCGACCGCCGCGCCCGCGTTGACGAACTTGGCCGGCGGCAGCGGCGGGGTGGCGGTGCGGATCGGCCAGTGCCGGTTGTAGAGGTTGAAGACCGGGTGCACCGAGACCAGGTCCATGTGCGCGTCGTAGTAGGCGTCCAGGGTCCCGACGTCGCGCCAGTAGCCGCGGTCGCGTTCTGTCTCGCCGGGGACGACGTTGTCAGCGAAGTCGTAGACGTGCGCGCTGCCCGCCCCGACGAGCATGGGGATGATGTCGCCGCCCATGTCGTGCAGGGAGTCCTTGTCGGCGGCGTCGGCGCGCAGGGCCTCGATCAGGGCGCTGGTGGAGAACAGGTAGTTGCCCATCGAGGCGAAGGTGACGTCCGGGTGGCCGGGCACCGAGGGCGGGTCGGCAGGCTTCTCCAGAAAGCGGGTGATCTTGCCCTGCTCGTCGGAGTCGATGCAGCCGAACGCGCGGGCCTCGGCGCGCGGGACCCTGATGCCCGCGACGGTGACGCCCGCGCCGGACTCGACGTGCTGGTCGAGCATCTGCCCGGGGTCCATCCGGTACACGTGGTCCGCGCCGAAGACGGCGATGTGGTCGGGTTGCTCGTCGTAGACGAGGTTGAGCGACTGGTAGATGGCGTCCGCGCTGCCGGTGTACCAGCGCGGGCCGAGCCGCTGCTGCGCCGGGACCGGGGTGACGTACTGGCCCAAGACCGTGGACAGCCGCCAGGTCGTGGAGATGTGCCGGTCCAGCGAGTGCGACTTGTACTGGGTGAGCACGCAGAGCTGGTGGAAACCGGCGTTGACCAGGTTGGACAGGACGAAATCCACCAGCCGGTAGTTGCCCGCGAACGGGACGGCGGGTTTGGCGCGGTCGGCGGTCAGGGGCCACAGCCGCTTGCCTTCGCCGCCCGCCAACACGATTCCGAGTACGCGCGGCTGGCCCTTCACGGTCCGACCCTAACTGTCGCGGTGGGAGTCTTGCCAGACGTCGCGGTCCGTGTCGGAGTTGGTTGACACGCCGTTCACCCGCGCGCCTCACCGTGTTTGGGCGACCCGCATGCCCTAGCGTGACCGTGGTGCGCATAGGGCTGCTGACACGGGAATACCCGCCGGAGGTCTACGGCGGCGCGGGGGTGCACGTCGGCTTTCTGGTGCCGAGGCTGCGCGAGCTGGTGGAGGTCGACGTCCACTGCTTCGGCGGGCCGCGCGCGGACGCCACGGCGCACAACCCGGCCGCCGGGCTGGAGCACGCCAACGCGGCGCTGCGGACGCTGTCGGCGGACCTGTCGATGACCGCGGCGGTGGACACAGTGGATCTCGTCCACTCGCACACCTGGTACGCGAACCTGGCCGGTCACCTGGCGGGCGTGCTGCACGGGGTGCCGCACGTGGTCACCGCGCACTCGCTGGAGCCGCGCAGGCCGTGGAAGGCCGAGCAACTCGGCGGCGGATACCGGCTGTCGTCGTGGGTCGAGCGGACCGCCTACGAGTCCGCCGACGCGATCATCGCGGTGAGCGCGGGCATGCGCGCCGACGTGCTCGCCTGCTACCCCGCGCTCGACCCGGCCAAGGTGCACGTGGTGCGCAACGGCATCGACGCGACCGCTTACCGCCCGGTCGCCGAAGACGACGTGTTGCGCCGCTTCGGCATCGACCCGGGCAGGCCGACCGTGGTGTTCGTCGGCCGGATCACCCGGCAGAAGGGCCTGGCCCACCTCGTCGCCGCGGCGCACCACATGGACCCGGGCGCGCAGATCGTGCTGTGCGCGGGCGCGCCGGACACCCCGGAGATCGCCGAGGAGACCCGCGCGGCCGTCGCGGAACTCGCGGCGGCGCGCGCGGGGGTGTTCTGGATTCAGGAGATGCTGCAGGCCGCCGAGGTGCGGCAGCTGCTCAGCCACGCCACGGTGTTCGTGTGCCCGTCGGTGTACGAGCCGCTGGGCATCGTGAACCTGGAGGCCATGGCGTGCGCGACGGCCGTGGTGGCCTCCGACGTCGGCGGCATCCCGGAGGTCGTCGCCGACGGCGAGACGGGCCTGCTGGCGCACTACGACGAGGCCGACCCCTCGGCGTTCCGCAGTGGACTGGCCGACGCGGTCAACGCCCTGCTGGACGACCCGGCGCGGGCCGCGGCCATGGGCGCGGCGGGCCGAGAGCGGGCCGAGCGGGAGTTCTCCTGGACGTCGGTGGCCCAGCGGACCGTCGAGGTGTACCGCACCGCGCTCGGGGAATCTCCGAGTGGACAGGCCGACTGAGAGAACGGTCAGCCACCGACTCGTAGTGTGCGCATTGTGGAGGGTTTGAGCGTGTTGGGGCGCTGGTTCCGCCGAAGCGGGTTGCGCTTCACGCGGTACACGGTCGCCTCGCTGGTGGCCACCGGAATCAGCCAACTGGTGCTGTTCGCGCTCTACGCCTCCGGCGGGATGGACGCGATGGCCGCCAGCACGGTGGCGTTCGCCGCTGGCGCGCTGCCGCACTTCGTGATGATCCGCTGGTGGGCCTGGGGGCAGCGCGGCATCCCCCGGCTGAGCAGGCAACTCGTCGGGTACCTGGTGGTCACCGCCCTGGGCGGGGCGGTGTCGGTCGGGCTGACCACGGCGGTCGACTGGCTGGTCGGGCCGCTGGTGACCGACCGGAGCCTGCGCACGCTGGTGCTGAACGTGACCTACGTGCTCAGCGGCCTGCCGGTGTTCGTGGCGAAGTTCGCCGTGCTCGACCGGGTCTTCGATCAAGACCGGTACGAGTCCGCCAGCTCCACCAGCGTGCGCGCGGCGAACCCGGTCGCCCCGGGGACCACGTCGTCGTAGGTCTTGTCCGCGCGGGCCGGACCGGCGATGTCCAGGTGCGCCCAGGGGCGGCCGCCGGTGAACTCGCGCAAGAACAGGGCCGCGGTGATGCCGCCGGGGCCCGGCGGGCACTGGCGGACGTCGGCGATCTCGCTGGCCACGTCGTCGGCGTACTCGTCGAGCAGCGGCATCCGCCACCACGCCTCGCCGACGCGGTCGCCCGCCTCACGGACGCGGGCGGCGAGGGCGTCGTCGGTGGCGAAGAGGCCGCCAGTGCGCAGGCCGAGGGAGACCTTCATGTTGCCGGTCAGGGTGGCCACGTCGACCAGGACGTCGGCGCCCAGGTCGGTGTCGGCGTAGACCAGGGCGTCGGCCAGGACCATGCGGCCCTCGGCGTCGGTGTTGGTGACCTCGGTGGTGCGGCCGCCGTAGTGGCGCACGACGTCGCCGGGGCGGTAGGAGGACCCGGAGACGTGGTTCTCCGCGCACGGCACCAGCGCGGACACCCGCACGGGCAGGTCCAGCCGGGCGATGGCGATCATCGCGGCGATGACCGCGGCTCCGCCCGCCATGTCGGTGCGCATGAGGTGCATGCCGTCCGCGGGCTTGATCGAGATGCCGCCGGTGTCGAAGGTGATGCCCTTGCCGACCAGCGCCAGGTGCGGGCCGGTCGCCCCGGCCGGTGACCAGGTCAGGTGCAGCAGGCGCGGCGGCCGGTCGGACCCGCCGCCCACCGCGAGCAGGCCGCCGAAGCCGTGCGCGGCCAGCCACTTCTCGTCGCGGACCACCGCGTCCAGGCCGGACTCCCGCGCCGCGGCGCGGGCCGCCGTGCGGGCCAGCCAGGCCGGGTCCTTGACGTTGGACGGGGTGTTCGCCAGGTCACGGGCGAACGCGGTCGCCGCGGCCAGCGCGCCCGCCCGGCGCGCCGCCTCGGCGATCCCTTCCCGACGGTCCGCATCGGACACCACCAGCCGCACCGACCGCAGGCGCGGCTTCGGCTCGTCCCGGGTCACCCGAAAGCGGTACCCGCCGAGCAGGAGGCCGCGGACGAACCGCGCCGCCTCGTCCGGCCCAGCGTCCGGCGGCAGCTCGACCTGCACCGACTGGCCCTTGCGCCCGGACCCGATCTCGTCGGCCAGCCTGGCCTCGATCGCGCGGACCAGGGCCGCCCCCGCGGCGCGCCAGTGCTCGGCCCGCCCCTCGCCGATGCCGACGACCCACCGCACGCCCGACCCGGCTGGACCGGGCTGGGTCTCCCCCGCCTTGCCCGCGAGGGCGACGCCGTCCACCCAGTCCGCGGTGATGGCCTCCCCACCGGGACCGAGCAGCGGCGGGCCGTCGCCCTCTGGCGCCCGACTGAGCACGGCCACCGGGACGCCGCCGCGCGCGCCCGCGGACACCTCCACGTCGGGCAGCGTCGTCGGCAAGGTCGGCACCGGCGTGGACAAGCGTTCCTCCGTGCTACTCGGGCCGATCTTCGTGGGAAAAAACGAGCGGGGTCAGCCCGCGGCGGACTTGAGCGCGTCCCCGAGGTTGCTGGCCTCCTCCGGGGTCATCTCCACCACCAGACGCCCGCCGCCCTCCAGCGGGACGCGCATCACGATGCCCCGGCCCTCCTTCGTCACTTCGAGGGGACCATCCCCGGTCCGGGGCTTCATGGCCGCCATAGCGTGCTCCCTCCGTCATAGCCTGCCCACCCGACACCGGTCCACGTCGTGGTGAACCGACCGGGTCGCGGCCATTCTCCCCTATCGACTCGCGGCGGTGAAATCGAACCGATCATCGCGTGTCGCGTGACCGGGCACGATAGGTGGCGGGCCCCTCCCGCGGCCTGTCAGACTCGGGCGTCGTGCGCGCTCGTTCCGCCCTCTTCGACCTCTACGGCGGCTACCTCAGGCAGCGGGGAGGCTCCGCCGCCGTCGCCGCCCTGGTGCGGCTGCTGGAGCCGCTGGGCTTCGGCGCGCCCGCCATCAGGACCGCGGTGTCCAGAATGGTCCGTCAGGGCTGGCTCACCCCGGTGCGGCTGGCCGAAGGCCCCGGCTACGCGCTTACCGCCCGCGCGGAAAGGCGGCTGGACGAGGCGGGCGCGCGGATCTACCGCACCGGTCCCTCCACTTGGGAGCGGACGTGGCATGTCGTGGTGCTGGCGGAGATTCCGGCGCGCGGGGCACGCGAGCGGCTCGCGTCGTCGCTGCGGCTGCTCGGCTACGGCCCGCTCGGCCCGTCGACCTGGGTGGCGCCGCGCCCGTCGCCGGAACTGGCCGACGTGCTGGCCGCGGAGGACGTTACGGCCCAGGTCTTCCTCGGCGCGCACGATGGCTCCGACGCCGAACTTGCCGCGCGGGCGTGGGATCTGGGCACACTGGGCGCGGAGTACCGCGCGTTTGTCGCGGAATGGACTCCGGTGATGTCCGCTGTGGACGGCACGGCTCCCGCCGCCGCGTTCGCCGCGTCCCAGCGGCTGCTGCACGCGTGGCGGAAGTTCCTTTTCCGCGACCCCGGGCTGCCAGAGGAACTACTGCCCGCGGACTGGCCGGGCACGACGGCGGCGGCGTTCTTCGACGAGCAGACCGCGCGGCTGGCCCCCGCTGTGACCGAGTTCCTGGACGACTGCCTCGGCGCAGGTGGTAAGCAGAGGACTCCCGCGTAACCGGCAGGAAGGTAGAAGCCCGTGCTGTTGACCGAGGATCGCGACGGGGTGCGCACGCTGACCTTGAACCGGCCGGAGGCGTTCAACTCGCTGACCACCGAACTCAAGGAAGCCCTGCTTACCGCCCTCACGTCAGCGGCTGCGGACGACTCTGTGCGGGCGGTAGTGCTGACGGGCGCCGGTAAGGCGTTCTGCGCCGGACAAGACCTCAAAGAGCACGTCGCCCTGCTCCGCGCGAACGACCCGGCGCCGCTGGCCACGGTCGAGAAGCACTACAACCCGATCGTGACGGCCATCACCACCATGCCGAAGCCCGTCATCGCCGCCGTCAACGGCATGGCGGCGGGCGCGGGGGCGTCCTTCGCCTACGCGTGCGACCTGCGGATCGCGGCGGACACCACCAAGTTCCTGATGGCCTTCGCCAACGTCGGCCTCACCGCCGACTCCGGCGCGGCGTGGACCCTGCCCCGGCTCATCGGCTACGGCCGCGCGATGGAGATGATGCTGCTCGCCAAGCCGGTCGGAGCCGAGGAGGCCCTGCGGATCGGCATGGTCAACCAGGTCGTCCCCGCCGCGGACGTGCTGCCCACCGCCCACGCCCTGGCCACCCGCCTCGCCGCTGGCCCGACGACGGCCTACGCCAAGATCAAGGAAGCCATGCTGGCGTCTTCGGGCGGCCCGTTGGCCGACGGACTGGCCGTCGAGGCCCGCACCCAGGCCGAGGCAGGCGCCACGGCGGACCACCGGGAGGCCGTGGAGGCGTTCGTGGCCAAGCGCGAGCCGGACTTCACCGGCCGCTGACGCCTGGTCAGCCCGCCGCGGCCTGGGCGCGCCAGCAGGTGGCGACGTGGTCGTCGACCATGCCGGTGGCCTGCATGAGCGCGTAGCAGGTGGTGGGGCCGACGAACGCGAAGCCGCGGCGCTTGAGCTCCTTGGCCATCGCCTTCGACTCCGGGGTCACGGCGGGGACGTCGGCCATGGTGGCCGGGCGGACGCGGGGGCCGGTGGGGGCGAAGGACCACAGCAAGTCGTCCAGCGGCCGGTCGAGGTCGCCGATGGCGCGGGCGTTGCGGATGGTGGCCTCGATCTTGGCCCGGTTGCGGACGATGCCCGCGTCGGCGAGCAGGCGGGTCACGTCGGCGTCGGTGAAGGCGGCGACCTTGTCCGGGTCGAAGCCCGCGAAGGCGGCCCGGAAGGCGGGGCGCTTGCGCAGGATCGTGATCCACGACAGACCGGACTGGAACGCCTCCAGGCTGACCCGCTCGAAAAGCTCGTCGCGACCGCGCAGCGGCACGCCCCACTCGTCGTCGTGGTAGGCGGCGTAGTCGGGGGACGAGGCGCCCCAGGCGCAGCGGGGGCGGTCGATCACGCCGCGCGCTCCGCCCACGCGGCGAACCGGCGCAGCGACCGACGCAGGCCGACGCGGAACCCGGGGCCCAGCACCGTCCAACCCAGCCTGCCCAACGCGCCCAGGGGCAGGTCGAGCCGCTCCCGCCAGACCAGGGTCGACGCGGCTGGGCCGCGCTCGTGGACCTCGAACACGCCGAACCCGCGCACGACCTTCCCGGTGTGCCGCACCTCGCAGCGGCGCGGCGGGTCCCACCCGGTGATGTCCATCGTGTCGGTGAACCCGACCTTGCCGACCCCGGTGAACGCCGCGAGCCGGGAGCCGACGCCGCGGCCGTCGCCCTCGGTGACCCGGACGGTCGTGCCGAGCATCCACTCGCCCTGCCGGTCCCAGTCGGTCACCGCCGCCCAGACAGCGGCGGCAGGCGCGGCCACGTCGACCCGCTCGGTGACCTCGATCACCGGACGTCGTCCGCCGGGGCGCTCGCCTCCAACTCGGCCACCCGGGCGCGCAACTGGTCGATCTCGTCGCTCGCGCGCCGCAGCACCCAGTCGACCTCGGACATCTTGTAGCCGCGCAGGACAAGCTGGAAGCGCACGTCCCGCAGGTCGTCGCCGGTGACCCCGGTCCCGGGCAGCCGGGTCGGAGACGCGCCGGGCGGCAGGGCGGGCAGCTCCTCGCCCCGCCCGAACACGACCGAGGCCAGCAGGAACACCACCGCCGCCACGAGCACCATGACGACGAGGTAGATGAGCACGGTGGTCACCCGAGGCATGGTGTCACGACTGCCCGGGTGCGCGCACCGGCCACCGGCCCCCCGAAACCGGTTGCCTCGGACCACCCGCTCCCGCGACCCTGCCGACATGCCCCAGGTGCGCCGCGCGACCCCCTCGGACTGGCGGGACCTGCGCGCCGTCCGCCTGGCCGCCCTCACCGACGCCCCGCACGCCTTCGGGTCCACCCTGGCCAGGGAACTGCGCTTCACCGAGGCCCGGTGGCGCGAGTGGCCAACCAAGCACGCCGTCTTCCTGGGCTGGCTGGCCGACCGCCCAGCGGCCATCGCGGCGGGCATCCCGGGGGTGGAGGTCGAGATGGTCTCGGTGTGGGCGCACCCGGACACCCGGGGCACCGGCTTGGCCGCCGAGGTCGTCACCGCCGTCATCGACTGGGCGCGCACCCAGAACGCCACCCAGGTGACCGCATGGGCGGTGGAAACCAACACCCGCGCCCTGCGCTTCTACCAACGCCTCGGCTTCACCCTCACCGGCCGAGACGACGACCACCCGCACGACCCGGCGCTGCGGGAACTGGAACTGACTCTCCCAGTCCCCGGCGCCAGGACTTCTGAATAAGTTCAGAATGGAATCTTGAGCGAAACCGAGAACGAAGTTCAGCCGATCGTGAAGTCGACTTCCCCACAAGTACGCTCCTTCCCCTGCCTTGAACTCCGCGTGCGCGCAGGGGCTCGGGCGCGACTCGGGAGGCGGAGTGAGTTTCAGCGCATGGGGCGACGAATCCGGTTCACATGCCGTCAAGGACCCCAACGTGTACCTCATGGCGGCG
Organism: Actinokineospora sp. NPDC051303; assembly: GCF_055586285.1. Classification (NCBI taxonomy): domain Bacteria; kingdom Bacillati; phylum Actinomycetota; class Actinomycetes; order Pseudonocardiales; family Pseudonocardiaceae; genus Actinokineospora; species Actinokineospora sp. NPDC051303. The sequence continues at coordinate 11,428 of NZ_JBVJIN010000072.1, read as the reverse complement.
GCGATCGGCGAAGCGGATGACGTCGAGCACCTACGGTCGACAATGCGAGAATTGCGGCTGCCCAGCTCTGGTCCGAAACTGCATTGGAAGGACGAGTCGGCGGCACGCCGGATGAAAGTCGCCGAGGCGATCGCTCGATTGCCTATTGACGGCTTCGTCGTGGTGCGAGTCGGTCCGCGAGCCGACCGACCGGAGCGTCGCCGCCGCAAGTGCCTTGAACGTCTACTGCGCGAACTGACCGCTCTCGGTTGCGATCACCTGATCCTGGAATCTCGTGGAACCGCTGACGATCGGCGCGACCGCGCATTGCTGGACAGCCTTCGACGGTCCAAGAGCCTTGTCGAGCAACTTCGGATGTCCCACCAAGCGGGCCCGGCTGACCCGGCCCTGTGGATCGCGGATGCTCTGTGCGGCGCCGTGGTCCAAGACCGGATCGGCGAACCGAGCTACCTCAAAACCCTTGCGCGCCGGGTGACAGTGGAGATCATCGACGCCACATAGACGCGAGCCCCGGGCCCTGTCATCCGGCAGGATCTCCCGAGGCTCACTTCCAGACCGCACCGCGGTGGGTCTGGCGACGATTCCACGTTAGCCGCGCGGGCCAGGTGCGTCAAACGGTTTGGCGTCGCCACCAGCTGTTTCCCCTGGCACGGGGCGTGCCCGTGACGTCAGCCGGTCATCAGGCTTGCCATCGGGGGGCGGTCCTCGACCGGGACGTGGATGCGGTCGGGGAGCCATTCTCCGGCCACCTGGACGAACTGGGTGAGGTCGCCGGAGGGGGAGTCGATGCCGCAGCGGGTCAGGGCGGTGCCGAGGATTTGGCGGGCCATGACGCCGAGTTGGAGCAGGGAGCGGTTGCGGTGTTTGCGGACGCCGAGGTTGACCTGGGCCAGGCCGTCGAGGCCGTAGCGGGTGTGGGCGTCGAGGAGGAGGCCGATCTCGACGCCGTAGCCCGCGGCGAAGGGAACCGCGGACAGGAAGTCGCGGGTGGCGGCGTATTCGCCGCCCAGTGGCTGGATGACGTCGGAGAGTTCGGGGCGCAGGGCGGACAGGACGGGGCGGGCCAGCAACTCGGTGACCCGGCCGCCGCCGGTGCCGACTTCCTCCGCCTCCAGGCGCAGCGGCCTGCGGTAGAAGCCCTTGACTAGGTGCACGCCCGAGGTGGTGAGCAGCGGGCCCAGCAGGGACGGCGCGAACGCCGGGTCCGGTTCCACCAGGTCGGAATCCAGGAAGACGACCAGATCCCCGGTGGTCGCGGCCAGCGAGCGCCACAGGACCTCGCCCTTGCCCGGGCGCGGTTCCAGGTCCGGCAGCACCTCGTCGCGGTGGACGACGCGCGCTCCCGCCGCGGCGGCGACGGCGGCGGTGCGGTCGGTGGAGCCGGAGTCCACGACGACCAGTTCGTCCACAAGGGACCCCACCAGCGGCAGGACGGACGCGACGACACCCGCGACGGTCGCTTCCTCGTTCAACGCGGGCAGCACGACGCTGACCGTGCGCGTCCCCTTGGCGCGCACCAGTTCCGACACCGTCCACTCTGGACTCTGCCAGGTGGTCCGGTCGAGTCCGCTCACGCGGCCACCGCACAGATCCGGCGGACGCACGAGGTCAACGGCTCCCTCGCACGCACATTCTGGGCCAGGGCTCCACACACAAACTCACTCCGCGTCGCATGACTCACCAACACACTCGCCCCGCGCCAACCGCTCGTCAGCACCTCACCCCGCACCACTGACCCATCAACAAGTTCGCCCCGCACCAATCGCCCACCAGCACACTCACCCAGCGCCACCGATTCGTTGGCAAGCTCGTTCCGCACCAACAACCCACCGGCAAGCCCGCTCTGTATCAACAATCCACCGGCAAGCCCGCTCTGTATTAATGATTCGCTCGCAAGCTCGCTCATGCCAGCGCTCGCACCGCTCGGGCGGGCGGGCGGGTGCCCGCGATGCTGGCGACCATGTCGACCACCTGCCGGGTGCGGCGGACCTGGTGCGCGCGGAACACCCGCGCGCCCGCCCAGGCGGCCACCGCTGTCGCGGCGAGGGTGCCGTCCACCCGGTCGTCCACGTCCGCGCCGAGGGTTTCGCCGACGAAGTCCTTGTTGGACAACGCCATCAGCACCGGCCAGCCGGTGCCGACCAGCTCGTCCAGCCTGCGCAGCAGCTCCAGGCCGTGCCAGGTGTTCTTGCCGAAGTCGTGGGTCGGGTCGATCAGCACGCCCGCGCGCGGCACGCCCAGCTCGACCATGCGCTCGGCGCGGGCCACCAGCTCCGCGACGACCTCAGCCACCACGTCGGTGTAGCGGACGCGGTGCGGGTCGGTGCGCGGGGCGGCGCCGCCGGTGTGCGAGCAGACGATGCCCACCCCGTACTCGGCGGCGACCTCGGCCAGCCGGGGGTCCGCGCCCGCCCAGGTGTCGTTGATCAGGTCCGCGCCCGCGTCGCACACCGCGCGGCCCACCTCGTGCCGCCAGGTGTCGACGCTGAGCACCAGCCCCGGGTGCCGCTCCCGCACCGCCGCGACGAACGGCACGACCCGGCGGGCCTCCTCAGCCGCGTCAACCGGCTCGCCGTGCGCGCCCGCGCGGACACCGCCGATGTCCACGATGTCGGCGCCCTCGGCCACCGCCCGGTCGACCGCGTCCAGCGCCGCCGCCTCGGCGAAGGTGGCGCCGCGGTCGTAGAAGGAGTCCCTGGTCCGGTTCACGATCGCCATCACCAGGGCGCGATCACGCGCCACGGGGCGCTCGCCGAACCGGAGGACAGTCACGCTTACCGATGGTGCCATGCCCACCGCCGTGAGCCACCGACGGTGAGCGGTGTCTCCGCCGGACAGGGTAGATCGCTGGGCCGGACAGCTCACGCCCCCGCGCCGGGACAGTGACCATGGCCGACCCTGGCTACAGTGGTGGCGGACCTAGGAGGACTCGTCGTGTTCTACCGCGCGTTGCGTGCCGTGCTCTCATTGGTCACCCGGATGCTCCTCCGGCCGGTCGTGGAGGGCGCCGACCGCGTCCCGGCGCACGGGCCGGTCATCCTGGCGATCAACCACCTCGCGGTGATCGACAGCTTCGTGGTCCCGATGATGCTCTCCCGCAAGGTGGCTTTCCTGGCCAAGGCCGAGTACTTCGAGGGCCGCTCACCGCGCGGGCGGATGACCGCCGTGCTGTTCCGCGCGCTGGGGGCGATCCCCGTGCGGCGCGACAACAGCCGCGCCGCGCTCGCCTCCCTGGAGGTCGCGGGCGCCGTGCTCGACAAGGGCGGCGCGTTCGCCATCCACCCCGAGGGCACCCGCTCCCTCGACGGCAAATTGCACCGCGGCCGCACCGGCGTCGCCCAGCTCGCCCTTGAGCACAAGGCCCTTGTCGTGCCGGTCGCGGTGATCGGGACCGACAAGGTGCAGCCCACCGGCAAGAAGATGCCGCGCCCGCACCGGATCACCGTGCGGTTCGGCGCGCCGCTGGACTTCTCCCGCTACGACGGCATGGCCAACTCGCTGCCGATCCGCCGCGCGGTCACCGACGAGGTCATGTACTCGATCCTGGAGCTGTCCGGCCAAGAGTACGTCGACTCCTACCACAAGCGGCCCAACGCGGCGTGAGACCGGCTCAGGCCGCGCAGGCGTCCAACGCCTCGTCCACGGTCCGGGCGACCACCAGGGCGTCGAGCGCCAGTTGGCTGGCGAAGCCGCGGGCGCGCAGCTCGCGGACCCAGGACAACATGCCTTCCCAGTGGTCGTCCGGGTCGAGCAGGACCACGGGTTTCGCGTGCATCCCCAGGTAGCGCGAAGTCCACACCTCGAACAGCTCCTCGCACGTGCCCAGACCGCCGGGCAGGGCCAGGAACGCGTCCGCGCGCTCGTCCATCTCGCGCTTGCGCTCACGCATCGTGTCGACCACGACCAGCTCGTCGGCCGCCGGGTCGGCCTTCTCCAAGTCGACCAGGCCACGCGGGATGACCCCGACCGTGCTCGCCCCGCCCCGGCGGGCGGCGCGGGCGACCGCGCCCATCATCGACACCTCCGAGCCACCCCACACCAGCGACCAGCCACGCGCGGCGAGCCCGGCGCCCACCGCGTCGGCCAGGTCCAAGTAGCCGCGCGGCACTGTCGAGTGGGAACCGCAGTAGACGCTCACCGCCCGGCTCAATGCGTGTCACTCCACGCCTGGTACGCCTTCTCCACCACACCGACCGCGTCGTCCACGTCGTCGGTGAGGTGCAGCAGCGCCATGTCCTTCTCACCGATCTTGCCGCCCGCCAAGACGGAAGTGCGCAGCCACTCGTAGAGGCCGCCCCAGTACTCGGTGCCGAACAGCACCACCGGGAACTTGGTGACCTTCTTGGTCTGCACCAACGTCAACGCCTCGAACAGCTCGTCGAGCGTGCCGAAACCGCCGGGCAGGCAGATGAAAGCCTGCGAATACTTGATGAACATCGTCTTGCGGGTGAAGAAGTAGCGGAAGTTCACGCCCAGGTCGACCCACGGGTTGAGGCCCTGCTCGAAAGGCAGTTCGATGCCCAGGCCGATGGACAGCCCACCCGCTTCCGACGCGCCGCGATTGACGGCCTCCATCGCGCCCGGACCGCCGCCGGTGATGGCCGCGAAGCCCGCGTTGGCGAGGGCAGCGCCGATCTCACGGCCTAGGCGGTACTCGGCGTCCTCGCGCTTGGTGCGGGCGGAGCCGAAGACGGTGACCGCGCGGGGAACCTCGGCTAGCGCGCCGAAACCCTCCACGAACTCGGCCTGGATGCGCAGGACCCGCCACGGGTCGGTGTGCACCCAGTCGCTGGGGCCGCGGGAGTCGAGCAGCCGCTGGTCGGTGGTGGTTGCCTCGTCGCTGCGTCCGCGCCGCAGGGTGACCGGGCCGCGTTGGCGTTCGCGGGGGTGCTCGTCGTTGGCGGGGACTTCTGGTCCGTCGATCGTCACTTCGGCGAGTCTAGGGTTTGTCGGCTGCTGGGGTTGGTTCCCGGGTTGGCTTGGCGGGTTTGCTCGATGGGGTGGAGTGGTTTCTTCGGGGCCCCTACGAAGGAAGATCGCCCGTGTGCAAGAGGGTGGGAAGCCTCCGGCCTCACACGCGCAGCCAGCTTAGAGTTCCTAACGGAATGATCAAGGTGGGTGTTGGGGTGGTTGTTGGTTGTGGATCATGGTGGTGTGAGGAAGGGGCAGTCGCCGCCATGGATCGTGTCGGATGAGTTGTGGGCGCGGGTGGAGCCGTTGTTGCCGGTGGTGGTGCGGCGGCCTCGTTATCCGGGGCGTAGGCGGTTGCCGGACCGGCTGGTGTTGCAGGGGATCTTGTTCGTGTTGCACACCGGGATCCAGTGGGAGTTTTTGCCCCGGGAGTTGGGGTTCGGGTCGGGGATGACCTGTTGGCGGCGGTTGGCGGAGTGGAACGAGGCCGGGGTGTGGGCGCGCCTGCATGAGGTCTTGTTGGCGGAGTTGCACGCCGGGGGCAGGCTGGATTGGGATCGGGCGGTGATCGATTCCTCGCATGTGCGGGCGGCCCGGCTCGGCCCACAAGCGGGCCGAGCCCGGTCGACAGGGGTCGGGCGGGCTTCAAGCACCACATCCTGACCAACGGACAGGGGATCCGTTGGCGGTGGGGTTGACCGGGGAAAACCGTAACGACCTGACCCAGGTGGAGCCCCTGTTGGATGCGGTGCCCCCGGTCCGGGGCCGCCCGGGGCGGCCCCGCCGCCGCCCCAAAACATTGTTCGGGGACCGGGCCTACGGCTACGACTCGGTCCGGCAACGTGTGCGGGCCAAGGGGATCACCGCCTACCTGGCGCCCCGCAACCACCTGCACGGCTCCGGCCTGGGCGCCGTCCGCTGGGTCGTGGAACGCACCATCGCCTGGTACCACGGCATGAAACGCCTCCGCATCCGCTGGGAACGCCGAGACGACATCCACCAAGCCTTCCTCGCCCTCGCCACCTGCATCATCACCTGGCGACACGTCACACGACTCTGTTAGGAACTCTTAGCGATCTTCCTTCTCCCCCGAAGAAACCACTCCACCCCATCGAGCACCTGGCAGCTTCGGGTGCGGCTTTCTCGGAAGTCAGGAGGTGATCAGGCGGCGTAGGACGTCTGCGCAGTGGGTGATGTGTTCGGTTGGGACGTTTTCCTGGTGGGTGTGGGCCAGTAGGGGGTCGCCGGGGCCGAAGTTGACGGCGGGGATGCCTAGGGTGGCGAAGCGGGCTACGTCGGTCCAGCCGAGTTTGGCTACGGGGGTTCCGCCTGCGGCCGCGATGAGTTCTTGGGCGGCGGGGGCGGACAGGCCGGGGAGGGCGCCGGGGGCGCTGTCGACCACGGTGAGGTCGTGGCCGTCGAAGACCTCGCGGAGGTGGGCTTCTGCTTGGGCTGGGGTGCGGTCGGGGGCGAAGCGGAAGTTGATGCGGATGAGGGCTTCGTCGGGGACTACGTTGCCGGACACGCCGCCTGCGATGTGGACCGCTTGTAGGCCCTCGCGGTAGACGCAGCCGTCGATGTCGACCGTGCGCGGGGTGTATTCAGCCAGGATGCGGAGGGGGTCGGCCAGGGCGTGGATGGCGTTGACGCCCATCCATGCCCTCGCGGAGTGCGCGCGGACGCCCTTGGTGCGCAGTTCGACGCGCATGGTGCCCTGGCAGCCTGCTTCGACCACCCCGTTCGACGGCTCGCAGACGATGGCCAGGTCGCCGGTCATCCAGTCTGGGAGGTCGCGTTCCACTCGGTTGAGGCCGTTGCGGGAGGCGTCGATCTCTTCGCAGTCGTAGAAGAGGAAAGTCAGGTCGTGTTTGGGGTTGGGGACCGTCGCGGCGAGGTGCAGCATGACCGCGTCGCCGCCCTTCATGTCGACTGTGCCCAAACCGTGCAGGACGCCGTCGGTGCGGTGGGACGGCAGGTTCCGGTTGGCAGGGACGGTGTCGAGGTGGCCCGCGAAGACCACCCGGGACGGGCGGCCCAGCCGGGTGCGGGCCAGCACCGCGTTGCCCGAGCGGACGACCTCCAGGTGCGGAGCCTGCGCGCGCAGGGCCCGCTCGACGGCGTCGGCGAGCGCGGTCTCCGCCCCCGACTCGCTGGGGATGTCGACCAAGGCCGCGGTGAGGTCGACGGGGTCGGTGGTGAGATCCAGCTCAACGGTCACGGCCCGTCACGCTACTCCGGCGCCGCATTGGCTAACGTGTCGACTGTGAGCAGTGCAGAGGCGTTTGAGAGCAAGGGTGCGCACGGCGTCGGACTGGCGACGGTGACCACCGACGGGACCGTGCTCGACACCTGGTTCCCGAACCCGAAACTCGGCGCGGCCGCGGTGCCCGGCACCCAGCGGCTCTCCGAGCACGAAGCCGTCGAGGAGCTGGGCACGGGCGTGTCCGCGCTGCTCGGCCCCGACCCCGCCCGCGGCGTCGAGGTGATCGCGGTGCGCACCGGCATCGACGACCTGGAAAGCCCGCCCACCGACGCGCACGACGTCTACCTGCGGCTGCACCTGCTCTCGGCCCGGCTCGTCCGGCCGCACGGGCAGAACCTCGACGGCATCTTCGGGCTGCTCGCCAATGTCGTGTGGACCAACCACGGGCCCTGCCCGGTGGAGGGCTTCGAGGCGACCCGCCTGCGGCTGCGCGCCAAGGGCCAGGTCACCGTGTTCGGCGTCGACAAGTTCCCGCGCATGGTCGACTACGTCACGCCGTCGGGCGTGCGCATCGCCGAGGCCGACCGGGTGCGCCTGGGCGCGCACCTGGCCGTGGGCACCACCGTCATGCACGAGGGTTTCGTGAACTACAACGCGGGCACCCTGGGCGCGTCCATGGTGGAAGGCCGCATCTCCGCTGGCGTCTCGGTCGGCGACGGCTCCGACGTCGGCGGCGGCGCGTCGATCATGGGCACGCTCTCCGGCGGCGGCAAGGAGACCATCACCATCGGCGAGCGCTGCCTGCTCGGCGCGAACGCGGGCATCGGCATCTCCCTCGGCGACGACTGCGTGGTCGAGGCGGGCCTCTACGTCACCGCGGGCACCAAGGTCGTCCTCGCCGACGGCACCATCGTCAAGGCCCGCGAGCTGTCCGGCGAGTCCGGCCTGCTGTTCCGCCGCAACTCCACCACCGGCGCCGTCGAGGTCGTCTCCCGCAAGGGCGCCGGAGTCCAACTCAACGCCGCCCTGCACGCCAACGACTGAGAGCGCCCATGACCGCCACCCTCGCCGACCGCGTCCGCGCCCGCCTCGAAGAACAGGCAGGCGCCCTGGTCCAGCACCAGGGCGCCGAGGCCATGGAGGACGTCCACCAGATGCGCGTGGCCGTGCGCCGCGCCCGGGCCGCCATCAAGGCGGGGCTGGACGCGCCGGAACTGGACGCGGAACTGCGGTGGCTGGGCGCGTCACTGGGCGCGGTCCGCGACCTGGACGTGCAACTGGACCACCTGCGCGCCCAGGCTGAGGGCTTCTCCCCGGACGAGCTGGGCGCGGTGGAGGAACTGCTGCGCGGCCTGGTCGCCGAACGGCGCGCGGCGCGCCGCCGGATGATGGGCACCCTGCGCAGCAAGCGGTACAAGGCGCTGCTGGAGTCCCTGCGCACCACGGCGGCGGCCGAGGCTCCGCAGGAGGAGACGCCCACGGCGGTGCTGAGCGTGATCCGGAAACCGCACCGGAAGCTGATGAAGGCCGCCGCCGCCCTCGGCGAAGACCCGCCGGACGACGACCTGCACGAGCTGAGAATCCACGGCAAACGCTTGCGCTACGCGGCGGAAATGGCGGAGGAAACCGCGAAGAAGCAGGTCCGCCCGCTGGTGAAGGCGACCAAGACGTTCCAGGACATCCTCGGCGACCACCAGGACGCCACCATCGCCGAAGCCACCATCCGCCGCCTCGTCAACGAGATCGGCGACGGCATCCCCGTGGACGTCGTCTTCGTCGCGGGCCGCCTGGTCGAACGGCAGCGCACCCGCAAGACGGTGGCCCGCGCCGAATGGCGCTCCGCCCTGGCCGAGGTCGACACCTGCGCCCAAGCCGTGCTGGATTCGGACACCGTCACAGCCTGACCCGGTTGCGCGGGCCGCGTCAGAGCTCCGCGTGAAGGCGTTCGGCGGCGGCGGTGATGCGTTCGTCGGTGGCGGTCAGGGCTATGCGGACGTGGGTGTCGCCGGTGGGGCCGTAGAAGGTGCCGGGGGCGGCGAGGATGCCGCGCTGGGCCAGCCAGTCCAGGGTCGACCACGCGCTTTCGCCCGCTCGGGTGGACCAGAGGTAGAGGCCCGCTTCGGAGTGGTCGATGGTGAAGCCCGCCGCTTCCAGCGCCGCGCGCAGAGTCTTGCGGCGGGCGGCGAAACGGGCCTTCTGCTCGGCGACGTGGGTGTCGTCGGCGAGGGCGGCGGTCATCGCGGCCTGCACGGGGCGGGGGACGATCAGGCCCGCGTGCTTGCGGACCTCCAGCAGCCCCTTGACCAGGGCCGGGTCGCCGGTGACGAAACCAGCCCGGTAACCGGCGAGGCTGGAGGACTTCGACAGCGAGTGGACGCTGAGGATGCCGGTGGGGTCGCCGCCGCTGACCGACGGGTGCAGCACCGACACCGCCTCGGTTTCCCAGCCCAAGGTCAGATAACACTCGTCGGAGACGACGATGGTGCCGCGTTCGCGGGCCCAATCGACCACCTTGCGCAGGTGCTCCACCGGGAGGACGCGGCCGGTGGGGTTCGACGGGGAGTTGAGCCACACCAGGACCGGGACCGCCGGGCCGAGAGCCACCAGGCTGTCCGAGCGAACCACCGTCGCCCCGGCGAGACGGGCGCCGACCTCATAGGTCGGGTACGCCAACTCGGGGATGACGACAGTCCCGCCGCGCGCGCCGAGCAGAGTCGGCAGCCAGGCGACCAGCTCCTTCGAGCCGATTGTGGGCAGCACCGCGGCCGGATCGATGCCGGTGACACCGTGCCTGCGGGCCAAGGCGGCGACAGCGGCCTCGCGCAGCTCGGGGATCCCGTGGGTGGTGGGGTAGCCGGGGATCTCCGACGCGGTGGCCAGCGCGGCCTGGATGAGCGGCGACACCGGGTCGACCGGGGTGCCGATGGACAAGTCGACCACGCCGCCCGGGTGCGCACGCGCCCGGTCGGCGTGGTCGGCCAAGGCGTCCCAGGGGAAGTCCGGGAGGTCCGGGAACCGGGGGATGACAGTCACTCGCCCTGCGGGGGAAGCGCCTTGATCCAATCCGGGTCGGCGCTGACCTTGCCGGTCTTCGACGCGCCGCCGGGCGAGCCCAGGTCATCGAAGAAGTCGACGTTGGCCTTGGTGTAGGCCGTCCACTGGTCCGGGACGTCATCCTCGTAGTAGATGGCCTCGACCGGGCAGACCGGTTCGCAGGCGCCGCAGTCCACGCACTCGTCGGGGTGGATGTAGAGCATCCGGTCGCCCTCGTAGATGCAGTCGACGGGACATTCCTCGATGCACGCCTTGTCGAGAACGTCGACGCAGGGCTCGGCGATCACGTAGGTCACTGCGCTCTCCTGGTCCTTCATGGTGTTCAGCGCGCACTCGGGAGGATGCGCGACCATTTGACAGTATCTCCCGCGCCGGACACGGGCACGCACCCGGTGCCGCCTAGCTCACACCGCGGTCAGCACACTTCAGGGGTGGACAGGGTCGATGAGCTGGAAACCGTGTGCGCGGACGCGTGGCCACCCCTGGTGGAACACCGACTCGGCGACTGGCGGCTGCGGGCGGCGGGCGGTTACACGGGGCGGGCGAACAGCGCGCTGATCTGCGGGTCTCCCGGGGTGGAGACGCCGGTGGCGTTGGACGCGGTGGCCGAGTTCGCCGCGCGGCACGGGATTCGGCCGTATGCGCAGGTGGTCAGCGGGTCGCGGTGGGAGGCCGAGTTCGCTGCCGCTGGGTGGGCGGTGAATCTCGCGCACCCTAGGGGTGCCGAGTCGGCGGTGTTGACCAGTCCGCTCGTTGTCGCCGGGGTTGGGGCGGAGGTGTGTTCGTCACCGGCTGCTGGGTGGCCTGCCGGTGGGATGACTGGGGCGCAGCGGCATGTGTTGACGAGTGGGCCGAAGGTCGGGTTCGCGGCTGTGCGGGGTGGTGGGCGGGTGGTGGGGGTGGCTCGGGGGTGTGTGGTGGGGGAATGGCTGCATATCTCGGTGTTGGGGGTGGAGCCGGAGTGGCGGGGGCGGGGGTTGGGGCGGTTTCTGTTGGCGGGGTTGGATGTTTGGGGGGCTGAGGCGGGGGCTGTTCGGCGGGTGTTGCAGGTTTCTGTGGATAACGTGGGGGCGTTGAGGCTGTATTCGGGGTTGGGGTATCGGCGGTCGCATTGTTATCGGTTTTGGGGGGTTGGTTAGGGGCTGCTTGGTGGGGGCTGATTCTGGGGGTTGCTCGATGGGGTGGAGTGGTTTCTTCGGGGCCCCTACGAAGGAAGATCCCGTCGTGGGAAAGACGGGTGGGGAGCCTTCGGCCCCACGA
>NZ_JBVJIN010000071.1:0-26799 GCF_055586285.1 Actinokineospora sp. NPDC051303 | reverse complement strand
GGCGGTTGCGGCGGCCACCCACCACCCCCCCCCCCCCCCCCCCCCCCCCCCCCCCCCCCCCCCCCCCCCCCCCCCCCCCCCCCCCCCCCCCCCCCCCCCCCCCCCCCCCCCCCCCCCCCCCCCCCCCCCCCCCCCCCCGATGCCGGCCACTGTGATCGCATACCTCATCCGGCGGCTGTTCGCGGCGATCGTGCTGCTGTTCGTCGTGAGCGCGGTGACGTTCTCGATTTTCTTCGTGACGCCGAAGCTGCTCGGCGCGACGCCGGAGACCCTGGCCACGCGCTATGTCGGCCGCACGAGCACACCGGACACGATCCGGGCCACGGCGGAGAAGCTGGGCTTCTACGACCCGGTCGTGGTGCAGTACTGGAACTGGGTCAAGGGAATCTTCGTCGGCGCGGACTACGACTACGGCCCGGCCGTCGAGCACTGCCCGGCCCCGTGCCTGGGATATTCCTTCCGCACCAACCAGCCCGTCTGGCCCGATCTGCTCGACCGGCTCCCGGTGACGCTGTCCCTCGCGGTCGGCGCCGCGGTGCTGTGGCTGCTCGCCGGACTGGCTGTCGGCACGCTTTCCGCGCTGCGCAAGGGAACCGTCTTCGACCGCGCGGCCATGGGCGTGTCCCTGGCAGGCGTGTCGCTGCCGATTTTCTTCACCGGCCTGCTGTCCCTTTCGATTTTCTCCTACAACCTCGGGTGGACCGCGGTCGGCGGCGCGTACACGCCGTTCTTGGAGAACCCCGGCGAGTGGGCCTACAACCTGCTGCTGCCGTGGATCACGCTCGCGCTGCTGTTCTCCGCCCAGTACGCCCGGCTGACCAGAGCCGGGATGCTGGAGACGATGAACGAGGACTTCATCCGCACCGCGCGGGCGAAGGGCCTCCCCGAACGCACTGTCGTCGTGCGCCACGGGTTGCGCGGCGCGCTGACCCCGATCCTGACGATCTTCGGCCTGGACGTGGGCTTGCTGCTCGGCGGCGCGATCCTCACCGAGAGCGCGTTTTCCTTGCAGGGCTTGGGCAAGTACGCCATCGAGGGAATCCTCAACTACGACCTGCCGAAGGTCATGGGGGTGACGATCCTGGCCGCGTTCTTCGTCGTGGTCGCGAACCTGATCGTGGACCTCCTCTACGCCGTTGTCGACCCGAGGGTGCGCAAGTGAGCCATATTCCCGAAGACAGCCTCGACGGCGGCGCCAGCGGGCCGTTCCTGCAAGTGCGGAACCTGCGGGTGCACTTCCCGACGGATGACGGCGTGGTCAAGTCCGTCGACGACCTGTCCTTCAGCGTCGAACGCGGCAAGACCCTGGGCATCGTGGGCGAATCCGGCTCCGGCAAGAGCGTGACCAGCCTGTCGATCATGGGGCTGCACAAGGCAGGCACGGCCCAGATCAGCGGCGAGATCCTGCTCGACGGCCGGAACCTGGTCGGCCGGGACCGGGAGGAAGTCCGCCTGCTGCGCGGAAAGCGCATGGCGATGATCTTCCAGGACCCGCTGTCGGCGATGCACCCGTACTACACGGTCGGCAAGCAGATCATCGAGGCGTACCGGGTGCACAACAAGGTGACCAAACAGGTCGCCCGCAAACACGCGATAGACCTGTTGGCGCGCGTGGGAATCCCGAACCCGAAGTCGCGAGTGGACGATTACCCGCACCAGTTCTCCGGCGGCATGCGACAGCGCGCGATGATCGCGATGGCCCTGTCCTGCGACCCGGAACTGCTCATCGCCGACGAGCCGACCACCGCGCTCGACGTGACCGTCCAGGCGCAGATCCTCGACCTGATCCGGGATCTGCAGCAGGAGTTCGACTCGGCGGTCGTCCTCATCACCCACGATCTGGGCGTGGTCGCCGAACTCGCCGACGACATCATGGTCATGTACGCGGGCCGGGCGGTCGAATACAGCACCGCCACCGACATCTTCAACTCCCCGCAGCACCCCTACACCTGGGGACTGCTCGGCTCCATGCCCCGCCTCGACCGCGACCGCAGCGAACGGCTCCAACCGATCAAGGGCACCCCACCGAGCCTGATCAACGTGCCGGACGGCTGCCCGTTCAACCCACGCTGCGCGTACGCGGGCCGCAACGGCGACCTCAGCTTCACCGAGCGCCCGGAGTTCCGGGACATCGGCGGCGGCCACCACATCGCCTGCCACCTGCCCGCCGAGGACCGCCACCACATCTGGGACAACGAGATCAGGCCGAAGCTGTGAGCGAGGACGCCGTGAGCACACCGAAACCGGCCGAGGAACTGCTGTCCGTCACGGGCCTGCGCAAGCACTTCCCGATCCGCCGAGGCATCCTGCAACGCCAGGTCGGCGCGGTTCAAGCCGTCGACGGTCTGACCTTCTCGGTGAACCGGGGCGAAACCCTTTCTCTCGTCGGTGAATCCGGCTGCGGAAAGACGACGACTGGGCGACTGCTCACCCGCTTGCTGGAACCGACCGCGGGCCAGATCGTCCTCGACGGGCGCGATATCAGCCATCTGTCAATGAGCGCCATGCGGCCCCTGCGGCGCGATGTTCAGATGATCTTTCAAGACCCTTACTCGTCCCTGAACCCCCGGCACACCGTCGGAACGATCGTCGGCGCCCCCTTCCGGCTGCAGAAGGTCCAACCCGAGAACGGTGTCAAACGGGCCGTGCAGGATCTGCTGGAACTGGTGGGGCTCAACCCGGAGCACTACAACCGCTATCCCCACGAGTTCTCTGGCGGCCAACGACAGCGCATCGGCATCGCCAGGACCCTCGCTCTCAAGCCGAAACTCATCGTCGCGGATGAGCCAGTGTCCGCTTTGGACGTGTCCATCCAGGCCCAGGTGGTCAACCTGTTGGAAGACCTCCAGGACGAGTTCAACCTGACCTACGTGATGATCGCCCACGACTTGTCCGTCGTCCGGCATGTGTCGGACCGGGTCGCGGTCATGTACCTGGGCAAGATCATGGAAATCGCCGATCGCACATCGCTGTATGAGCGGCCTATGCACCCGTACACGGTGGCTTTGCTTTCCGCTGTGCCCATTCCGGACACGACACGGCGTACTCGGCGGGAGCGCATTCGGTTGCAGGGGGACGTGCCCAGCCCGATCAACCCGCCTGCGGGGTGCCGGTTCCATACGCGCTGCTGGAAGGCGCAGGACGTGTGCAAGGTCGAGGAACCGCCGCTGGCGGAACTCGCTCCCGGGCATCAAGCTGCTTGCCATTTTCCGGAGAACGTCGGTGGGGTGACTGTCGATCCGGCTGGGGCTTCGGTCTGAGCGTTGTGGGCTCTTGTGGGGTGCCGGGGGGCTGGGTTGGTGGGGTTGCTCGATGGGGTGGAGTGGTTTCTTGGGGCCCCTACGAAGGAAGATCCCGTCGTGGGAAAGACGGGTGGGGAGCCTTCGGCCCCACGACCACGGCAAGTTTAGGGATCTTCCTTCTCCCCCAAAGAAACCACTCCACCCCATCGAGCACTTCGCGGGCATAGGTGCGGCTTCGTGGGGGGCAGGTTCGTTGCTGCTCGGTCCGCACCACCGAGCACTTGGCGAGCCTCGGTTCGGCCTGGTTGGGGGCGGGTTCGCTGTCTCCGCCCCCGGGTGCCTGGCAGGCAGGCCGGGGGCCCGGGGGGAGGGCGAGGGTGTGCTGTGCCCGTCCCCACCGAGCACCAGGCGAGCGCTTGGCGGGTGTTGGTGGGGTGGGGGTGCGGGCTGGGCTTTGTGGTTAGCCGGCTACGGCGTCTTCCAGGCGGGCTATGCGTTCCTCGTAGCGGGCCACCAGGCCTAGCCGGGCGCGGACTCGGGCGTGTTCCATGCGGATCTCTTCGACCAGGGAGATCACTGAGTCGAGGCCGGAGTCCAGGCCGGAGTCCAGTTCTGGGGAGTCGGTGTCCCTTGACGGGATGGGGCGGCCCGCTCGGTGTTCCAGTTCGGCCAGGCGGGATTCCAGGGCGGCTAGTTGGGGGGCCATGCGGCGCTGTTCGTTGCCCAGCCAGTCGACTGCCGCGCCTACCTCGCCCAGGCGGTGGTCTAGGGCCTCCACCCGGCCAATCAGGTCGTCTCGGACGGTGTCGCGGAGGGCGGTGAGCTCGTGGGCCAGTTCGTCGTTGCGGCGGCCCGCGTCGTGGGCGACGGGGGCGATCTGCTCGCGGGCGATGGCCTCGATGCGGGGGCGGAGCCTGCGCCACACCGGGCCGCCCACCAGGCGGGCGGTGTCGCGGAGGCGGTCCACCACTGGTCCACTCGTCATGGCAGCACCTCGATCCTTCCGATGTCGATCCAACTTCTCAACAGCGCCGCCTCGGCCGCCAGCCGGTGTTCCTCGGTCACCCGAACGGCGTCGCCCCAGGCGTGGGCGAAGGTGGTCTGGTCCGGGCGGTCGATGATGGACATGCCCGTCATGCGGACCGCGGCCTTGGGGAACAGCTCGGTGGCCAGGTACGCGGTGAGGGTGCCGGTGGTCGCCCAGACCGCGGCTCGCGGGTCGTAACCGAGCAGCTCGTTCAGGGGGACCGTGAAGTCGCGGTTGGGGACCGGGACGAAGCCCAGGTCGGCGGGCCACCAGTCCGGGATGTGCTCCGGCTCCCAGTGCAGCCTGCCCGGCTCGACCAGCAGGTACAGGCGCGACGGGTAGTCGGCGAAGGTGTGCGGGCTGGCGATGAGGCCGCGGTGCAGCACGACCACGTCGGTCCGCGAGCCGAGGGCGGCGGGGGCGTCCGGGCCGTCGACGGCGAAGCTGGTCATCCGGATGACCAGGTCGGAAGCGTCGATGGCGGCCGCGCGGTCCGGGTCGGGTGGGACGGGGGCGTTGCCGACGATGGTGACGCTTTCCGGTGGGTCCAAGGACTCCAAGGACTCCGTGCGGGCATACGCGGCGATAAGAGCGGCCAGATCAGCCCGTGACCTCGCTGACGCCGGGGTCACGGCGTTGAGGGAAATCATCGACAAGTCGGTGCCTCGGTGGACTAGGCGGGGCGGCGGACAGCGTGCGCGGGAGTGACGAACACTACATCGGCTCCATCCGGTCGGACACTTCAGCGGCCAACCGGCGCAATCACACCCGGCGCAACCGCTTGCGTGGGGTCTCCTCCCCAGGGAATACCCGCTTCACGCCGTCGCCCATGGCGGTCTCCACGATCCGGACGTCGCGGACGAGCCTGCGCAGGCCCTCCGGTTCCAGTGACGCCGCGTGGTCGGAGCCCCACATGGCGCGGTCGAGGGTGATGTGCCGCTCGACCACGCACGCGCCCAGCGCCACGGCGGCCACCGACACCTGCAGGCCGCGTTCGTGGCCGGAGTAGCCGACCGGCACCGGGAAGCGTTCCCGCAGCGTGCTGATGCCGCGCAGGTTCGACTCCTCCGGCGGGCACGGGTACGTCGAGGTCGCGTGCAGCAGGATCAGCCGCTCGGCGCCCAGCACGGCCACCGCCCGGTCGATCTCGTCCATGGTGGACATGCCGGTGGAAGCGATGATCGGGCGGCCGGTGTCACGCAGCGCTTCCAACAGGGCGACGTCGGTCAGCGACGCCGAGGCGACCTTGTGCGCGGGCACGTCGAAGCGCTCCAGGAAGTCCACGCTCGGCACGTCCCACGGGGAGGCGAACCAGGCGATGCCGCGCGCCTTGCAGTGCCGGTCGATCTCCTCGTACTCCTCGACGCCGAACTCGACCCGGTAGCGGTAGTCGAGGTAGCTCATCTCGCCCCACGGGGTCTCGCGGCGGGTGTCGCGCATGTCCGGCGGGGTGGCGATGTCGGGAGTGCGCTTCTGGAACTTGACCGCGTCGGCGCCCGCGTCCGCGGCGACGTCGATGAGCCGCTTCGCCAGGTCCAGGTCGCCGTTGTGGTTGATGCCCGCCTCGGCGACCAGGTACGCCGGGTGGCCAGGGCCCACGACCCGGTCACCCAGGACGACGGTGGGTGCGGCTGTGCTCATGTCCAGGCTCTCCAATTCAGCGTTTCTCCGCCGTGTTCGTTTCGCGGTGTCGTCACCGCCGCTTCGCGGCCAGGATCAGGTCGGCGGCCTCGCGGACCGCGCCCGCGCCGCCGGGCTTCGCCAGCACGACCCTAGCCACCGCGCAGACCTCCGGCCGGGCGTCGGCCACCGCGATGGGCCACCCTACGAGCCGCAGACAGTCGATGTCGCGCAGGTCGTTGCCCACGTACGCCACCCGGGCCGGGTCGAGGCCCCGCTCGGCGATCCAGTCGCGCAGCAGCACGGCCTTGTCCGCGACCCCGTGCGCCACCTCGACGCCGAGCTTGGCCGCGCGCGCGGCGACGACCGGGTTCACCTCGACGGACAGAATCATCACCGGCACGCCCGCCGCCCGCAGCGCGGCCACGCCCGCCCCGTCGGAGCGGCTCACGACCACGGCCTCGGTGCCGTCCTGCGCGACGATGGCCCGGTCGTCGGTGTGCACGCCGTCGAAGTCGGTGACCAGCGCGTCCACGTCGATCGGCTCCCGCTCGGCGCGGCCAGCCGCGATGCGCCGGGCCAGGTCGAGGTCGTCGGCGGTGTCGATCTCGATGGCGTCCCCCGCGGGCACCTCGACCAGCCCGATCCGGCCGAAGAACCGGTGCCCGCCCTCGCGCAGGCCCGCCGTGCGCATCGCGTAGACGGCCCCGGTCTCGCGGAACTCGGGCTCCCGGTCCTGCCTGCGCGGCCGGTAGGCGGCGGAGTGGTTGACCCCGGACGCGGAGCCGCCCGGCTCGACCCGCCACAGGAACTCGTGCACCCGGACCGCGGTGAACGCGCTGTCGCAGCCCTCGTCGCGCACCCGGGCCACCACCCCGTCGATGGTCTCGACCGCGATGAACGGCGAGGTGCACTGCACCAGCAGCACCGTCTCCGGGTCGCCGCCGTCGCGGGCGCGCAACTCGTCCAGCGCGTGCAGCACAGCCGACTCGGACGAGTTGGCGTCCCCGGACAGGTCCTCCGGCCGCCGCACGACCAGCGCGCCCGCGGCGACGGCGACGTCGGCGATCTCGGCGCTGTCGGTGCTCACCACGACCTCGTCGACCCGGCGGGCCGCCCGCACCGCGCGCACCGCGCGGGCCACCAGCGGCACCCCGCCGACCCGGGCGAGGTTCTTGGCGGGCAGCCCCTTGGAGCCGCCGCGCGCCGGAATAACGGCGACGACCTGCCCGGTTGACGAAGTGGGAGAAGTCACGGCGGCCATGCTGCCACGGGCGGCCCGGACCGCAGCCGCGCCCAGGGCAAGAGGGCAACAGGTCGCCGGTAGGCTCAACAATCGTGCAAGCAATCAGCGCGATCGACGTCCCTTCCACACCCGCGGCCCACACCGGCCGCAGCTGGGCGCGCGCGGCCCAGGACATCCGCCAAGGCATCGGCCAGCGCGAGCTGTGGGGCCACCTGGGCTGGCAGGACATCAAGCAGCGCTACCGCCGCTCGGTCATCGGCCCGCTGTGGATCACCCTCAGCATGGCGATCACCGCCGTGGGCCTGGGGCTGCTGTACTCGCAGCTGTTCGGCTCCAAAATCGGCACGTTCCTGCCGTACCTGACGGTCGGGTTCATCATCTGGGGCTTCATCGTCGGCTGCCTGACCGAGGGGTCGGACACCTTCATCTCCAACGAGGGCCTGATCAAGCACCTGCCCGCGCCGCTGACGGTGTACGCGCTGCGGACGGTGTGGCGGCTGACCCTGATGTTGCTGCACAACATGCTGGTCTACCTGGTCGTCCTGGCCATCTTCTTCAACGACCTCTCGACCCCCGGCTACACGATCTCCGGCGACGGGGGCGGCACCCCGCAACCCGGCCTGAGCTGGGCGGCGCTGCTGGCGATCCCGGCGTTCGTCCTGGTCGCGGTCAATGGAGCCTGGGTGACGCTGCTGTTCGGCATCATCAGCACCCGCTACCGCGACATCCCGCAGGTGATCGGCGCGCTGACCCAGCTGCTGTTCTTCATGACCCCGATCGTGTGGCCGACCGACGTGCTGACCAAGAAGTTCGGCGAGGGCGGCGCGGGGTGGCAGAACCTGGTGCTTGAGCTCAACCCGGTGTACCACTTCATCCAGATCCTGCGGGCGCCGCTGATCGGCAACGCGCAGAGCTGGCACCACTGGGTCGTGGTCGGCGGCATCACCGTGATCGGGTGGTCCCTGGCCTTTCTGGCCATGCGGAACTACCGTGCCCGTGTTTCCTACTGGGTCTGAGTGAGGCAGCAAGCCATGGTCAGCATCGAGGTCCGCAACGCCTCCGTCGACTTCCCCATCTTCGACGCCAAGACCCGGTCGTTGAAGAAGGCCGTCCTCGGCAAGGTCGGCGGCAAGATCGGCACCGAAGCCCGGGTCCCGGTCATCGAGGCCCTGCACGACATCACCCTGACCCTCAAGGAGGGCGACCGGGTGGCCCTCGTCGGGCACAACGGGGCGGGCAAGTCGACCCTGCTGCGGCTGCTCTCGGGCATCTACGAGCCCACCAGAGGCACCTCGGAGATCCAGGGGAAGATCGCGCCCGTGTTCGACCTCGCGGTCGGCATGGACCCGGAGATCTCCGGCCTGGAGAACATCATGATCCGCGGGCTGTTCCTGGGCATGTCCCGCAAGGAGATGGAGAAGCGGGTCGACGACATCTCCAACTTCACCGAGCTGGGCGACTACCTGCACCTGCCGCTGCGCACCTACTCCACGGGCATGCGGGTGCGGCTGGCGCTGGGCGTGGTCACCTCCATCGACCCGGAGATCCTGCTGCTGGACGAGGGCATCGGCGCGGTCGACGCGGCGTTCATGACCAAGGCCAGGGACCGCCTGGTCGACCTGGTGCGCCGGTCGGGCATGCTGGTGTTCGCCTCGCACTCCGACGACCTGCTCTTCGAGCTGTGCAACACGGCCATCTGGATGGAAGAGGGCCAGGTCAAGATGCAGGGCTCGCTGCGCGAGGTCCTCACGGCCTACAAGGGCCGTGACCCGTTCGAGCACATGAGCAAGGAAACCCTCGAAAGGCTCGGCGAAACCGGATGAGCGGCCTGATCCGATGAGCACAGCGCAGCTTCCGCCGAACTCGGTCGTGGCCGTGGTCGTCACCCGGCACCGCCGCGCGCTCCTCGCGGACTCGCTGAAGATGATCGCGGCGCAGAACCGGCCGCCGGACCACCTGATCGTGGTCGACAACGGCCCGGACGACCCGGTCCGCGACATCGTGGACAACTGCCCGCTGCCCGCGACGTACCTGGTCTCGCACCGCAACCTCGGCGGCGCGGGCGGGTTCGCGCTGGGCATGCTGCACGCGCTGGCGCTGGGCGCGGACTGGCTGTGGCTGGCCGACGACGACGGCCGCCCCGCCGACGAGAACGTCCTGGGCACCCTGCTGGAAGTCGCCCAAGCCCGGGGTCTCGCCGAGGTCTCCCCCATGGTGACCAACATCGATGAACCGGAAAAACTCGCGTTCCCGCTGCGCCGCGGCCTGACCTGGAAACGCAACGCGAACCAACTGGGCGAGGACTTCCTGCCCGGCATCGCGTCGCTGTTCAACGGAGCCCTGTTCCGCGCCGACACTCTCGACGTCGTCGGCGTCCCCGACTACCGCCTGTTCTTCCGCGGCGACGAGGTGGAGGTCCACCGGCGGCTGCTGCGCTCGGGCCTGCCGTTCGGCACCAGCCTCAAAGTCGCCTACCTGCACCCCGATGGCTCCGACGAGTTCAAGCCCATGCTCGGCGGCAAACTGCACGCGCAGGACCCGGAGAACGAGGTCAAGCGGTACTACACCTACCGCAACCGCGGATACCTGCTGTCGCAGCCGGGAATGCGCAAGATCGGGCTGCTGGAGGTGTTCCGCTTCGGCCTCTACTTCCTGGGCACGAAACGCGACCCGAAGGCTTTCCTGGAATGGCTGAAACTGGTCCGCAAGGGCCGCCGGGAACGTTTCTTCCGGCACTGAGCCGCCCGTTTCACAGCCGTTCGAGCGCTTCGGCTGCGGGCACGCTGGCGTAGGCCGACCAGGAGGACAGCAAGGCCTTGAGGTCGCCCGCGTGCCGCTTGCGCAGCTCCGGGCTCTGCGCCATCACGTCGAGCTCGTTGGCGAAGGTCAGCTCCACCAGGTCGCGCACCAACG
Source organism: Actinokineospora sp. NPDC051303 (assembly GCF_055586285.1). NCBI lineage: Bacteria > Bacillati > Actinomycetota > Actinomycetes > Pseudonocardiales > Pseudonocardiaceae > Actinokineospora > Actinokineospora sp. NPDC051303. Next base: position 16,751 of record NZ_JBVJIN010000071.1, on the reverse strand, counting down.
CGGGCTCGGCGCGGGACTCGACGCCGGTGAAGCGGTCGCGCACCACCCGCGTCAGCAGGCGGGGGTAGCTGAACTCGCGGTCGAGGGCGCAGTAGGCGTACACGATCGCCTCCGCCTCGCCGCCGATCAGGTCGACCAGGACGGGCCGTTCCTCGATCGACACCAGCTGCTGCGGGAACCCTGCGGTGCCGTAGGCGGCGTGCGCGAGACCGGCGAGTTGCAGGGCGGGCCGGGCGCCCCACGCGACCAGCGCGTCCCGGGTGCGCCCGAGGTGAGCGAGCAGCGTGCCCCCCGGGTGCGCCAGCTCGGCGGCTCCCCTGGCCGCCAAGAAGTTCTCGATCATAAGCCTGAGGCTACGCGGTGTCCGCCGAAAGCGAATCCGCTATTGGTGAACTATTGTTGTGCGCCAACGGTTTTCGTGGTCGAGTGCGGCCATGAGCGATTCCCGGCAGGCCTTGATCCTGCACCTGGCCAGCGGCGGCGAGCCGCTGGTGTTCTCCCTGTCCGCCAAGAGCGCCAAGAGCCTGGCGCCGCGACTGCCGGTCCTGCTGGCCTCCGGCGGCGTCGACACCCCGGAACTGGAGGACGGCACCACCGTCGCGGTGAACTTCGCGCACGTGGTCACCGCGCACCTCGACGTCCTGCCCGCGCACGTCCGCGTCTACGGCACCCCCGACAAGGGCAAGCACGGCTTCGGCGTCTGAGCGGCCCCGTCGGTGGCGGGTGGGGAGCGCCACCGGCGGGTCTCAGTGCCGGGAAGACGACCGTGCGCAGCAGCACGAAGTTGATCGACGTGCCGACCCCCTGGGCGATCACCCAGGCCAGCGCGTACTCCCAGCGGAACTCCGGCAGCAGCGCCAGCATCAGCGCGTTCGTGCCGACGTTGACGAAGAACGTCACCGTGTACAGCAGCGCGAACCCGCCCGCCTGGCCGATGCCCCGGTCAGCGGCGTCGGCGAAGGTGAAGCGCTTGTTGAGGAAGTACGCGGTGGTCGTGCCCGCGATGAAGCTCAGCGCCTTGGCCAGGTGCACCCACAGGTCCGCCTGCAACAGCAGCCAGTAGGCCCCAGAGTCGACCAGCGCGCAGAAACCGCCGACCATGACGAAGCGCGTGAGCTGCCGCAGCAACCCGGCGCGCTGGGTGTCGTTCCGGACTTCGGTCATGTCGTCCCGTCTCCGCTTTCGCCGCTAAGGCGGGACAAGTCTAAGAGCGCCGAGACGCGCCGCTACCCTGGGTGCCGTGGAGCCAGCGAAGTTCGAGACGCGCACGCTGACCGGATGGGGTCGCACCGCGCCCTCCGCTGCCCGGGTCGCCGGTCCGAGCACCGCCGAGGACGTCATCGCCGCCGTCACGGCGGCGGGCGAGCGCGGTGTCATCGCACGCGGCCTCGGCCGGTCCTACGGCGACCCGGCGCAGAACGCGGGCGGGCTGGTCGTGGACATGACCGGGGTGAACCGCATCCACTCCATCGACGCCGACAGCGGCCTCGCCGTCCTCGACGCCGGGGTGAGCCTGGACAAGCTGATGCGCGCCGCGCTGCCGTTCGGCCTGTGGGTGCCGGTGCTCCCGGGCACCCGGCAGGTGACCATCGGCGGCGCGATCGGCTCCGACATCCACGGCAAGAACCACCACTCGGCGGGCAGCTTCGGCAACCACGTCCGCTCGATGGACCTGCTCACCGCGGACGGCCAGGTCCGCACCATCACCCCGGACGGCTCGGACGCCGACCTGTTCTGGGCGACGGTCGGCGGCATGGGCCTCACCGGAATCATCTTGCGCGCCACCGTAGCTCTCAAGCACACGGAGAGCGCCTACTTCGTCGTCGACACCGACCGCACCGCCGACTTGGACGAGACGCTGGCGCTGTTCAGCGACGGCTCCGACGACGGCTACGACTACTCGATGGCCTGGTTCGACTCCATTTCCACCGGCCCCAAGCTGGGCCGCGCGGTGTTCTCCCGCGGCTCCCTGGCCAAGGTGGACGAGCTGCCCAAGAAGCACCGGGCCAACCCGCTGCGCTTCGACGCGCCGCAACTGCTGACGTTCCCGGACGTGTTCCCCAACGGCCTGGCGAACAAGCTCACGTTCCGCGCGCTCGGCGAAGCCTGGTACCGCAAGGCGCCCAAGCGCGGCCGCGGCCAGATCCAGAACCTGACCGCGTTCTACCACCCGCTCGACCTGTTCGGGGAGTGGAACCGGGCCTACGGCTCGCACGGGTTCCTCCAGTACCAGTTCATCGTGCCGTTCAGCGCGGACGCGGAACTTCGCACGATCGTGCGGCGTATCGCTGAATCGGGGCACGTGTCGTTCCTCAACGTGCTCAAGCGGATGGGTGAGGGCAACCAGGCGCCGCTGTCGTTCCCCCAACCCGGGTGGACGATCACGGTCGACTTCCCGATCACCCCGGGCCTCACCGAGTTCTGCGCCACCCTGGACGACGCGGTGCTCGCCGCGGGCGGCAGGCTGTACCTGGCGAAGGAATCCCGCACCGCCCCGGAGACTTTCCACCGGATGTACCCGCGGCTGGACGAGTGGCGCAAGGTGCGCGACTCGGTCGACCCGCACGGACTGTTCACCTCGGACCAATCGCGAAGGCTCGGACTTTGATCAACGCAGTCGGCACCCCGCAGTCCCTGCTCCTGCTCGGCGGCACGTCCGAGATCGGGCTCGCCATCGCCGAGAACTACGCCCGCCAGCGCCCGCTGACGGTCACCCTGGCCGCGCGCCCCTCCGCCCGCCTCGACGCGGCCGCGGCGAAACTCCGCGACCTCGGCGCGACGGTCCGCACCCTGCCCTTCGACGCCCGCGACCTCGACGCGCACCCCAAGCTGATCGAGGACGCCTTCAGCGAGGGCGACATCGACGTCACCGTCGTCGCCTTCGGCCTGCTGGGCGACGCCGAACAGCTCTGGCAGGACCACACCGCGGGCGTCGAACTCGCCCAGGTGAACTTCACCGCCCCGGTCTCCCTGGGCATCGCCCTCGCCGAGCGGCTGCGCAAGCAGGGCCACGGCGCCCTGGTCGCCCTGTCCTCGGTCGCGGGCGAGCGCGTGCGCCGGTCCAACTTCGTCTACGGCGCCACCAAGGCGGGCTTCGACGGCTTCTACCTCGGCCTCGGCGAGGCCCTGCGCCCGGAGGGCATCCACGTGACGGTGGTCCGCCCCGGTTTCGTGCGCACCAAGATGACCGAGGGCATGACCGCCGCCCCCATGGCCACCACCGCCGACAAGGTGGCCGAGGTCGTCGTTGACGCCGTCCGCAAGCGCAAGGACCTGGTGTGGGCCCCGGCCCAGTGGCGGATCGTCATGTCGGTCCTGCGCCACATCCCGCGCCCCATCTTCCGCAAGCTCCCCATCTGACCACCCGCAGCTCGGACCGCGATGCCCGGGGATTGTCCCGGGAAAGGCTTTCCCGGCGGTGTGGGTTATCCACATGCCCCACACTTGTCCACAGGTTTCGCGCACCCCTTCCCTCAGGCCCCAGAGCCGATAGACTGGAGCGGGGCGGCCCCCCGGGGAGGGTGGGGTATGCCGTCCGCGTGTGATGGGGCGCTTTGTTGTCCCGGTGAGGGCGCGGGCGTCTGGTCGCGCGGGTGGGACGAGTTAGCGGCACGAGCCAGGTGTCAGCGGGGCCGTCGAAGGATTCGCCGCGACAGTGCGTGCGGGACTTCCGACCGTTGAGTGGCAGGCACGGCGTCCGACGTGGACATGCCCCGGTTTTCGCGGAGGCTCGACTCAGACGCGGCCACTGACCTCAGGTGTCGCTGGGGCGGGGGGTGGGAACGTCCGCCTCAGGGGTGTCGACGATTTTGAGGGCGCTCAGGACCCAGGTGGTGGTGGTCTGGCCCACCTGCACCGGGAAGGTGGCCTGGTGCTCGCTGTAGCACTCGTAGTGGCGGACGACGCCCACTCGGCCGTCGGGTAGTTCGACGCGGGTGCCGACGTCGGGGAGGGTGCTGGGGGGCTCGCGGTCGGCCATGCGGCCCACCAGGCGCGGGGGGTAGGTGTGGGTCGGGTCGGTTTCCGGGGCAGGCAGGGTGATGCCCTCGATGACCCTGGCGAGGGTCTTGGTCGCGCCCGCCGTCGGGTGAGGGGCGGGGTGGGCCGGGGCGGCGGGTCTGGCGGTGGTGACCGGACGCTCACCTGCCCTGAGTCGTGACGGCTCGGACGGGCAGAGAACGCTCATCGGTCACTCCAAATCGGACAGGCAGGTCGGGCGCCGATGGCGTGCGGCGCCCGGTTCGGGCTCGACTGTGCGGTGGTGGTGACAGTCGCCTACGGTTGCCGCCATGCGCCTAGGGGCGGGCGCCAGCGGAATGAGACCATAATATTCCGAATCATTCGCCCCGGGCGATCCCTCGAAGGGTGGAAACGTCCGTAACCAAGGAGTGACTCTCTGTGCCCGCCGGCCCTCCCTCCCACCGCCGTGTCCGCCTCGGCCTCGCGCTGCGCGACGCGCGCAACGCGGCCGGACCGAGGGGAATGTCGCAAGTGGACGCCGCAGAACAGGCCGGAATGAGCCAGCCCAAGTTGGCCAAGCTGGAGAATGCGCACATCGTCCGGATAAAGATGGACGATTTGAACCGGCTCATCGCGCTGTACGGCATCGATGACGCCCAAGCCGAGGAATTGCGCCGGTTCGCGCGGTCGCCGTACAGCGAAAGCGGGACCTTTGTGGAAACCTCGCCGAACGCGGCGTGGTGGCAGAAGCACGAAGAGGTCGAACGCGACGCGCGCGTCATCAACGCGGTGCACCTGCAGGCCCACGACGGCCTGCTCCAGAGCGAGGAGTACATGCGCAGGCAGTTCGAGTTAGGCGGCGCGGTCAGCGTCGAGCCGAAGATCCGGACCCGCCTCGCCCGGCAGCGCGCGATCCTCATGCAGGACTCCCCACCGGACTGCACGTTCATTCTTGATCAAGCCTGTCTGCACACCGACATGGGCGATCCGAACATGATGGCCGCGCAACTGCGGCACCTGCTCGCGCTGTCGGATCTGCCGCACATCACCATTCTCGTCAAGCCCTTCGGCGCGGCATTTCCGGCGGCCACCTACGGGTGGACTTTCCTCAAATTCGACAGTGTCCTCATGCGAGACTTCGTCAGCGTCCAGTACGAGGTTGGCGCGGCCACGATCGATGACGACGAGGCCCTGCGCCTGTTCCAGACCCGGTGGGAACAGATTCGCGGGGCCGCACTGTCCGAAGTCGACACGCGTAAGCTCATCCGTCGCGTACTGACCGACACCGTCAAGAAAGCGAAAGGGCTGTAGCGACACATGCAGAAGTACGACCCGATCACCTCCGCCGCCCGGTTCCCCGAACAGAGCTGGTTCAAGGCCACCGCGAGCGACGCCAACGGCACCGGCTGCGTCACGGTCAACATGGCACTCAAGAGCCAGGGGATCATCGGCCTGCGCGACAGCAAGCAGCCGGAGGTCGGCGCGTTCGTCTTCGACCTCGACGAGTGGGCGGGCTTCCTGCACGGCGCCAAGAACGGCGAGTTCGACCTGTGATTCACGGGCGCCGTTTCCGGCGCCCGCCGCAGACCCCTGGCGACCGGTCCCGGACCGATCGCCAGGGTGTCGAAGGGGGAACCACTTCCGGTAAGCCCCTCCGGTGTTACACAATGCGTCGGGGTCTCAATACGCGTGGTTGAGCACACCTACCTGGGGGTAAGCACGTGCGCATCCTGGTGCTGGGGCCGGTGCGAGTCCGGACGCGGGACGCCGAGGCCAATCTCGGCGGACCCGAACCGAAGGCTCTGCTCTCGGCGCTGCTGCTACAGGCACGGCAGGTCGTCCCGACCGACCGGCTGGTCGACCTGCTCTGGGACGAGTCGCCGCCGCCGTCCGCGGCCGCGTTGGTGCACGACTACGTCTCGCTGCTGCGCCGGGGGCTGGCCGAGGGCGGCTGGGCGGAGGCGCTGGCGACGCGCGCGGCCGGGTATCTCCTCGACGTCGACGCCGCCGACAGCGACCTGGAGACGTTCGAGCGGGCTCTCGCCGCGGGCAGGCTGGCCGAGCACGCCGCCGACCACGGCGCCGCCGCCGAGCAGTACAGCCGGGCGCTGGGGCTGTGGCGCGGGCCCGCGTTCTGCGGGATCGACGCCGGTTTCGCCCGTGCCCGCGCGCGGGTGCTTACCGAGGAACGGTTAAGCGCCGAGGAAGGGCTGGCGCGGTGCGGGCTCGCGCAGGGCCGCGCGGACGAGCTGTGTGCGTCGCTGCGCGCGCTGGTCGTGGCGAACCCGCTGCGCGAAGAGGCCCGCGGCCTGCTCATGCGGGCGCTGGTCGAGACCGGCAGGCAGGCCGACGCGCTGGCGGTGTACCGCGAGCTGGCCGAGCCGAGCGCGCGGCTGCGCGACCTGCACGAGGCGATCCGGTCCGGCGCGCTGGAGCGGCGGGTGCCGCGGCAGCGGGTGGAGACCACGACGGCGTTATCCGGGTTATCGGGGTTACCCGGGCCGCCGAGGGCGGTGCCGGGGAACCTGCCGCCGGACATCGGCGACTTCACCGGCCGCGCCGAGCCCCTGGCCACCGTGCTGCGCCTGGCCGAGACCACCGCGTCCGCCGAGTCCTCTGAGACCACCGAGACCGCCGCCGCGCGCACGAGCCCGCCGACCGTGGTGGTGTCCGGGTTCGGCGGATCGGGGAAGTCGGCGCTGGCCGTGCACGCCGCGCACCGGCTGCGCGCGCGCTACCCGGACGGGGCGCTGTTCGCTGACCTGCGCGGCCGCGACCGCGACCTGGGCGCCTTCGAGGTGCTGGGCCGGTTTCTCGGCGCGCTGGGCGTCGCCAGCGGCGACCTGCCCGCGACCGCGGCGGACCGGGCCGCGCTGTTCCGGCGGACGGTGGCGGGCCGCAGGCTGGTCATCGTGCTGGACAACGCGCGCAACGAGACGCAGGTGCGCCCGCTGTTACCCGACGACCCGCACTGCCTGGTGATCATCACCAGCCGGTCGCGGCTCACCGGCATCGACGGCGCCCAGCCCGTCGAACTGGACTTTCTGCGCACCGAAGCGGCCGTGGAGATGCTCGGCAGGATCGTCGGCGCCGACCGGGTGGCCGCGGCGCCCGACGCGGCGGCGCGGATCGCGACCCTGTGCGGGGGCATTCCGCTGGCCATCCGGGCGGCCGGGGCGAAACTGCTGGCCGAGCCGGACTGGCCGCTGCCCGCGCTGGCAGCGCGGCTGTCCGACGAGCGCCGCAGGCTTGACGAGCTCGCCGTCGGCGACCTGGCGGTCCGCTCCAGCCTGCTGCTCAACTACCGCGAGCTGGACGACCAGCAGCGGCGGGCGTTCCACCTGCTCAGCGTGCTCGACCTGCCCGACTTCGGCTGCTGGCTGGTCGCCCCGCTGCTCGACATCCCGCTGGAGAGCGCGGAGGACGTCGTGGAGCAGCTGGTCGACCTGCGGCTGCTGGAGGTGGCTGGCCTCGACCGCATCGGCCGGGTCCGCTACCGCCTGCACGACCTCGTGCAGCTGTTCGGGGCCGAGCACGCCGAGGTGGACGAGCCAGCGGACATGGTCGCCGCCGCGGTGTCGCGGACCCTGGCGACCTGGATGGCGCTGGTCGAGGCGGGCTCGCGCAAGCTGCCCAGGGTGACGCTGCGGCTGCGGCCGAACCTGGCCGCCAACGTCGAGGTGGACCCCCGGCTGGTCGCCGAGGTCGAGGACAACCCGACCGAGTGGCTCAAGTCGGAGACGGCGACGGTGGTGCGCGCCGTGGAGCGGGCGCACGACCTGGGCATCGACGGCATGACGACGCTGCTCATCACGACCCTGCTGTCGTCGCCGTTCGCCGCGCGCAACGAGTTCGACGGCTGGCAGCGCACCCACGAGGTCGCGTTGACCGCGGCTCGCTCGACCGGCGACCGGCAGGCCGAGGCCGTCGTCCTCGCCGGGCTGGGCCAGTTGCACTACGAGAAGGACGAGTACGCCACCGCGCTGGAGCACTTCACCGCCGCCGTCGCGCACACGGCCGCGACCGGCGACGACGCGACCCGGGCGGTGGCCTTGGTCGGGCTCGGCACGGTTCGCCGCGACCTGGCCGAGATCGCCGACGCGCGCCGCGACCTGGCCGCCGCCGTCGGCGTCGGCGCGCGGATCGGCGATGGCAGCGTGGTCGCCGCCGCCCGCTACGGCCTCGCCGCGATCAGCCGCGACCACGGCGCGATGGCCGACGCCGTGGCCGGGTTCCAGCGCTGCGTGCGGCTATACCGGGAGCTGGACGACCTGCGCGGCGAGGCGCTGGCCCTGCGCGGGCTGAGCCTGTGCCACCGGGCGTGCGACGAGCACGAGCGGGCGGCGGAGCTGAGCGAGCGGGCGGCGGCGGTGCTGTCCTCGGCGGGCGACGAGTTGGGCGAGACGTACGCGCAGCAGTCGTGGGCCAAGGCGCTGCTGCGGCTCGGCCACGGTCACGACGTCCTCACCACGCTTACCGGCTGCCTGGAGACCTGCGTGCGCCAGTGCGACCGGTTCGGGGTGGCCCTGATGACCAGGACGCTCGGCGAGGCGCACCTGGCCCTCGGCGACCGGGCCACGGCGGCGGACGTGCTCGACGCCGCGCTGCGCGGGTGGGGGGAACTGGGGCTGCCGCTGTGGCAGGCCAGGACGCTGCGCGACCTCGCGGCGGCCGACCCGGCGCGGGCTGACGCGCACTGGCGGCGGGCGACCACGCTGTTCGCCGCCTCGGCGGGGCGCGAGGCGGCCGAACTCACGGCACACACCCCGGCGTCCTGGTACGAGCACGTGCGCTCAACCCACCGATAGTGGCGGCTAACACCGCGCGTACTGGGCATCCGAGATGCCATGAAAACCACCTACGGACGCGGAAAGCGCCTGGTCCGCGCGATCCTGGCGACTCTTGTCGCCACGACAGCCCTGACCGGCGCGACCTTGTCGACAAATGACCGCCCCCATGAAGCGCGCGAAAGCACACCGGTTGATCGGGCGAAGCTGCCCGCGCGAACGGCTACCGCGGCGCCGATAACCGGCGAAGAAGTCCTCGCCCGTGCCAAACACTGGGTCGACCTCGCCGTCCCCTACGACAGCGGCGCCATCTTCGAGGGCTACCGCCAGGACTGCTCCGGCTTCGTGTCGATGGCCTGGAAAGCCGACCGCAACCACACCACCAACGACCTCGACACGGTCAGCCGCCGCATCGGCAAGGACGAGCTGCGCCCCGGTGACATCCTGCTGTGGAAGAACCCGAACTGGCCCGCCGAAGCGGGCCACGTCCGGGTCTTCGGCGGCTGGCTGGACCCGGCGCGCGACAAGCACTGGGTGTACGAGCAGAACCCGCCGCACACCGTCCGCCGCGACTACCGGTGGGCGGACACGGCCGCGCACTACCAGCCGTACCGCTACCACCACCTGGTTTAAAAGACCTACAGGTAAACCGACAGCGCCAAGCACCCGATCCAGGACGCGCCCAAGACCTGCAACACCCGGTCCTTGAGCGCGATGTCCTCTGGCTCGCCCGCGTGGCCGCCGTCGACGTCGACCGCGTAGCGCAGCACGGCGATGACGAACGGGACGATCGAGATGACCGCCCACACCGAGTTGTTGACCTCGCGGATCTCGAACGCCCACAGCGAGTAGGTGGTGATCATGATGGCGGCCGAGGTCGCCCACACGAACCGCAGGTAGCTCGACGAGTACTTCGACAGCGACGAGCGGATCTTCGCGCCGGTCTGCTCGAACAGGATGATCTCGGCGTAGCGCTTGCCGGACACCATGAACAGCGAGCCGAACGCGGTCACCAGCAGGAACCACTGCGACAGCGGGATGCCTGCGGCGACACCACCGGCGATCGAGCGCAGCAGGAAGCCGGACGCGACGATGCACAGGTCGATCACCGGCTGGTGCTTGAGCCCCAGGCAGTAGCCCAGCTGCACGGCCGCGTAGACGGTGAGCACGATGACCAGCGGCCAGCCCGCCAGCAGCCCCATCGCCAGCGACGACAGGAACAGCACCACGGCCAGGCCGTAGGCGAGCTGGACCGGCACGATCCCGGCCGCGATCGGGCGGTTGCGCTTGGTCGGGTGCTCGCGGTCGGCCGCGACGTCGATCGCGTCGTTGACCAGGTACACCGACGAGGACACCAGGCAGAACGCGGCGAACGCGATCGCGGCGTCGAGCAGCACGTCCCGCTCGAAAATCCGGTTCGCGGCGAACGGGGCCGCCAGCACCAGGACGTTCTTCACCCACTGGCGCGGCCGGGCCGTGCGGATCAGGCCGCCGACCACACTGGTGCGCCCCGACACGGCGGCGGCGGGCTTGGTGACGGTGTCACTCACCAGGGCACCTCACAAGACCAGTGGCCGCGCGCTGGGTCGATCGCTCGCTCATCGCCGCCCCCTCCGCAACCGCCTGCGCAGCACCCCGCCGAGCACCGCGCCCAGCGCGGAGCCAGCCAGGACGTCGGTCGGGTAGTGCACCCCCAGAACGAGCCGGGAGACCAGCATCGGCGGCACCAGCACCGGCACCAGGCTGCGCCCGGTCAGCCCCGAGTACAGCACCGCGGCCGCCGTCGTCGACGTCGCGTGCGACGACGGGAAGCTGAGCTTGCTGGGCGTGCCGACCAGGATCTTCACCGACGGGTCGTCCGGCCGGGGCCTGCGCACGACCCGCTTCACCGCGATCGACGCGGCGTGCGCGGCGACCACGCCGCCCGCGGCGACCAGCCAGTCCTTGCGCCGCTTGCGGTCGACGGCCGCGCCGACCAGGCCGAGGGCGAACCAGCCCGCGCTGTGCTCGCCGAACAGGGACAGCCCGTGGGCTGCCTTCACCACCGCCGGTGTGCCGATGGCGCCCTGCACCCGGCTCAGCGCGGCGGTCTCCCGCCCCACGGCGGATGCGCTGCGGTCCACAATTACCTCCTGGTCGCGGTGCTCCCCCGAGCTGAATCGGGGGAGCCGCCACGATGTTTCTCGCCTGATGTCTTACCCGTCGATGGAGCCCTCCAACGGGGCCCCTTCAGTGAGGTGCGGAGCGATCTTGTTGTCGAACACCGACAGCGCCGAGCCGATCGCCATGTGCATGTCGAGGTACTGGTAAGTGCCCAGCCGCCCGCCGAACACGACGTTCTTCGTCGCCGCCTCGGCCTTGGCGAGCTCGCGGTAAGCCGCGACCTTCGCCCGGTCCTCGGGGGTGTTGATCGGGTAGTACGGCTCGTCCTTGGCCTCGGCGAAGCGGGAGAACTCGCGGACGATGACCGTCTTGTCGGTCGGGTAGTGCTTGCGCTCCGGGTGGAAGTGCCGGAACTCGTGAATCCGGGTGAACGGGACGTCCTCGTCGTTGTAGTTCATGACGGAGGTGCCCTGGAAATCTCCGGTCGGCAGGACTTCGGTCTCGAAGTCCAGGGTGCGCCAGCCCAGCGTGCCCGCCGAGTAGTCGAAGTACCGGTCCAGCGGGCCGGTGTACACCGTCGGCGTGCCCGCCGGGATCTTGTCGCGCACGTCGAAGTAGTCGGTGTTCAGGCGGACCTCGATGTTGGGGTGCGCGGCCATCTTCTCCAGCCACGCGGTGTACCCGTCAACGGGCAGGCCCTCGTAGGTGTCGTTGAAGTACCGGTTGTTGAAGGTGTATCGGACCGGCAGCCGGGTGATGATCGACGGCGCCAGTTCCTTCGGGTCGGTCTGCCACTGCTTGGCGGTGTACCCGCGGACGAACGCCTCGTAGAGCGGGCGGCCGATCAGCGAGATCGCCTTCTCTTCGAGGTTCTGCGCCTTCTCGGTCTCGATCTCCGCGGACTGCTGCGTGATCAGCGCCCGCGCCTCGTCCGGAGTGAAGGACTTACCGAAGAACTGGTTAATCAGCGCCAGGTTCATCGGGAAGGAGTAGACCTGCCCCTGGTAACGCGCGAACACGCGGTGCTGGTAGTCGGTGAACTCGGTGAACTGGTTCACGTAGTCCCACACCCGCTGGTTGGAGGTGTGGAACAGGTGCGCGCCGTAGCGGTGCACCTCGATGCCGGTCTCGGGCTCCGGCTCCGAGTAGGCGTTGCCGCCGATGTGCGACCGCCGGTCCAGCACAAGCACACGCTTGTCCAGCTGGGTCGCGGTCCGCTCCGCGATCGTCAGGCCGAAGAATCCGGACCCGACGACGATCAGGTCGTAGCCGTCGTAGTTGTCATGGGTGTCTGCCGCCGCGCTCACGGTGCTGGAGGCTACCCGCGTCGGCCCCCGGGGTCGCCCCCGGGCGCGGGACGGCCCCGGCGCCGATCCCCCCTGCGCCGGGGCCAGGTGTCCCCCACTCACCCTTCCGGGTTTCCTCCCCTGCCTTCTCGGACGCCCAAGCCCCCCGGCCCGTTGCCTTCCGGCCCATTCGCGTTCGCCGCGGCTTGGCGGGTGGCCCAGCCGCCGAGCAGCGGAAGCACATCGGCTGCGACCTCTTCGAGCACGGTCTCGCGACCCGCGTACGGGCCGTCCGCGCGCGGCCAGTGCGTGATCACGTCGGTGAACCCGGCGTCGCGGGCGCGGCCGACGTGCTCCTGGAACGCGCCGACGCTCTCCAGCGAGTACAGCGGCGAGGCGTCCACGCTGACATAGCGGGCCACCGTCGCCGGGTCGCGCCGCTGCCCGGCCAGGATGCCGTCGAACCGCCGCGCCCGCCGCTCCACGTCGCGCCACCACTCGTCCACCGTCGTGGCCTCCCGCGAGCCGGTGGTGACCCACCCCTGCCCGTGCCGCGCGGCCACCAGCATCGCCTTGGGCCCGTTGGCCGCGACGACGAACGGCACCCGGGGCCGCTGCACGCAGCCGGGCGCGCTGCGCGCCTCGGTGGTGCGGTAGAACTCGCCGGAGTGCGTCGTCCTCGGCTGGATCAGCAGCGAGTCGGTCAGCCGCACGAACTCGTCAAACCGGGCGGCCACCTGGTCGGGACTGATTTCCGCGTCCCCCATGACCATCCGGTCGTACCCGCCCGCGCCGCTCGCCCCGGACCCCAGCCCGAGCAGGAACCGCCCGTCGGAGATGTCGTCCAAAGCCAGGATCTGCCGGGCGAAGGGCGCCGGGTGCCGAAAATGCGGGGTCGCGACCAGCGTCCCGAGCCGAATCCGCGACGTGACCATGGCCGCGGCCGTCAACGTGGTGATCGAGTCGAACCACGGACCGTCGACCAGGGTTCTCCACCCCAGGTGGTCATAGGTCCAGGCGTGGTCGAAGCCGTATTCCTCGGCCCCCCGCCAACAGGGCTCCGCGGCCCACCACCGATGCTCGGGAAGGATCACAATGCCAACGCGCACCAGGCGAACCTATCGCTCAGAGCCCACGATTCAGCCCGAGGTAACCAAGCCCACCCTGGACAGCCGCCCACGTCGGGGAGGATAAGACGGTGGACAACCCCCGCCTCGTGGCTTCCGACGTCGACGGCACCCTGCTCGACCCACTGGACCGCGTCTCCCCCCGCACCCTGGACACCATCACCAGGGTCCGCGCGGCCGGGGCGCCGTTCGTGCTGGTCAGCGGCAGGCCCCCGCGCTGGATTCCCCCGGTCGCGGCCCTCGCGGGCCTGGAGGGCTACGCGGTCTGCGCCAACGGCGCCATCGTCTACGACATCACCTCCGACGAAGTCCTCTCCGCACACGCGCTCAACCCGATCCTCCTGCACGACGTCATTCACACTCTGGAGACGGTCCTACCGGGCATCCGGGTTGCCACCGAACGCGCCGAAGTCGGCACGGACCTCGGCGTCGCCGCTTTCGCCTCCGAACCCGGGTACAGCAACCCGTGGGGGGACGTGGAGAACAACGTGCGACCCCGGGCCGAAGTGCTCGGGCATCCGGCGAGCAAGCTGCTGGTCCGGCATCAGGGCATGACCAGCCATGAGATCGCCTTGGCCGCTACTGAGCTGTTGGGGGACGCCGTCGACGTCACCTACTCGACTGACCGTGGACTGATCGAGGTCTCGGCGCCGGGGGTGACCAAGGCGACTGGGCTGGCTGAGGTGGCGGGGCTGCTGGGGGTTCCGCAGGCTGCGGTGATCGCGTTTGGGGACATGCCCAATGACATCGAGATGCTGCGGTGGGCTGGGCATGGGGTGGCTATGGCTAACGCGCATCCGGCTGTGAAGGCTGCGGCGGATGAGGTGACTGCCAAGAACTCTGAGGATGGGGTGGCTCGGGTGCTGGAGCGGTGGTTCTGACTTTCTCGCTTCGGGGGGTTGCTCGATGGGGTGGAGTGGTTTCTTCGGGGCCCCTACGAAGGAAGATCGCCCGTGTGAAAGAGGGTGGGAAGCCTCCGGCCTCACACGCGCGCAGCCAGCTTAGCGATCTTCCTTCACCCCCGAAGAAACCACTCCACCCCATCGAGCACCTGGCAGCTTTGGGTTTCTGCTGGTAGGAGCGTGGGTTCGCTGTCGCCGCTCCCATCGGGCACCTGGCAGGACCGGGTGCGGCTAGCAGGAACGCGGGTTCTCTGTTTGGCCCACCGGGCAACTGGCAGGGACGGGCCCGGCTAGCAGGAACGCAGGTTCGCTGTTGGCCCATCGGGCACCTGGCAGGGTTGGGGTGCGGGTGGCAGGAGCCTGGGTTCGCTGGTCTGTTTCTCACCGGGCACCTGGCAACTTTGGGTGCGGGTGGCAGAAACGTGGGTTCGCTGGCCCGCTCCCACGGGCACCTGACCGGTCAGGCTTGGCTGGGTGGGCTGTTCCACTCCCACCGGCACCAGCCCGCTCCCACCGGCACCGGCAGGTCGGGCACAGCCCGGCACACAAGCGGTCGCCGCTCCACCACGACAAGCATTAGGCGGGCTCGGGCTCGGCTGGCAGGCGCACAAATCACCCCACGCCCTCAACCGATCTTCAATTCGCCGCCCACACCCCCACACAACAAACCCCACCCACCCTGGGGGCCGGGCCCTGCTCCATCCTATCGTCGCAGGTCAGCGCGGTAAAGAGGGTGCGCTAGGCCTGTGGATAACTCGCGATCATGAAGGGCCCGGGGGAGCTCAGCGCGGCTTGCGGGGTTGGGCCGGTGGGCGCGCTGAGCTTCCGGGGCTACTCCGGTTTGCGCTTGTCTAGTTCGGCGGCTTCTTCGGGGGTGGGGGCGGTGCCGCCCAGGTGGGTGGGCATCCACCAGGAGTCCTTGCTGTCCTTGGGGGACTCCGGGTAGTCCTTCTGGACTCGGTCCAGTAGGGCCGTCATTCGGATTCGCAGGTCTCGGGTGACCTCGTCCAAGTCGTCGTCTTGGGAGACGGTGAAGGACTCCCCGGCGAGGATCGAGATGGGGATGTGGCGTTGGGTGAGGTCCTTGGGCCTGCCCTTGGTCCACAGCCGCTGGGTGCCCCACAGCGCCATCGGCACGATCGGGACACCGGCTTCCGCCGCCAGGCGGGCAGCGCCGGTTTTGATGTCCTTGACGGTGAAGGAGCGGCTGATGGTGGCCTCGGGGAAGACGCCGACCACCTCGCCTGCGCGGAGTTTGTCCAGGGCTTCCTGGTAGGACGCCTGGCCTGCGGCGCGGTCGACCGAGATGTGGTGCATGCCGCGCATCAGGGGGCCTGCGATCTTGTTCGCGAAGATCTCCTGCTTGGCCATGAACCGCACCAGGCGCTTGGCCGGTTGTGCGCCAAGGCCGCAGAAGATGAAGTCCAGGTAGCTGACGTGGTTGCAGGCGATCACAGCGCCGCCGGTGGCGGGGATGTGTTCGGTGCCCTGGACGTCGAGGCGGTAGTCCATGACGCGGAACAGGGTTTTGGCCGCCAGGACGACTGGCGGGTAGACGAACTCGGCCACTAGCCGCTCACGCTCTTGGCGGCGTGCTGGCGCATGGCGATGGGGGCGCCCGCGAGGTCTTCCTCGTTACAGAGGAGCTTGACGTCGTAGTACGGGGAACCTTCGCCGTCGTCGTAGTCGAGGTGGATGGCGATCACGTCCACCGGTTCGCCGAGCCACTCCTGGGTCCTGCGCAGCCAGGACGCGGCGCGTTCCAGAGCTGTGGGGAGATCGTCGTCGCGGAACTCGACTGGGCGGTAGGGCACGCCCTGAACCTGGTCTCCCCGGTGCGCGGGGCGGGGCAGGTCGACGGAGACTCCGGCTTCGTCGAGGTTCAACGCGATGGTCTCGGATTTGTCACTGGCGAGCTCGCTCACTCTGAAAGAGTCTCCCAGCAGGCAGGCCGCCGCAACCCCCCGGGTCGTGGAACGTCACACGTGCGAGGGCCCGCAGGTGTGTGGTTGACTGTAAACGGTCGTGAATTTTCTTGAGTACGTGTTAGATCACGCTCGCAAGAGATCGTTGCGGGCGCGCGGTTTTCCTCCAGGTCAAGCCGGAGAAGTCGCCGTCTGAAACCGACCAGGGCCTGCGCATCCGCGCAGTGTCCAAGCGGTACCTGTTGAGGAGATAGACGTGGCACAGGGCACAGTGAAGTGGTTCAACTCCGAGAAGGGCTTCGGCTTCATCCAGCCGGACGACGGCGGCGCCGACGTCTTCGTGCACTACTCGGAGATCCAGGGCTCGGGCTTCAAGAGCCTGGACGAGAACCAGCGCGTGGAGTTCGAGATCGGCCAGGGCCAGAAGGGCCCGCAGGCCACCGGCGTCCGCGCCGTCTGATCTGACTGAGAGCTTCACAACCGCGGGGGGGGGGGGGGGGGGGGGGGGGGGGGGGGGGGGGGGGGGGGGGGGTGGCGGGGGGGGGGGGGGGGGGGGGGGGGGGGGGGGGGGGGGGGGGGTGTGGGTGGTGGGGGGGGGGGGGTGGGGGTGGGGGGGGTGGGGGGTGTAGGTTACGGGCGTAGCGACTAGGACCATACACCT
>NZ_JBVJIN010000070.1:0-27004 GCF_055586285.1 Actinokineospora sp. NPDC051303 | reverse complement strand
CCCCACCCGTCTTTCCCACGACGGGATCTTCCTTCGTAGGGGCCCCAAAGAAACCACTCCACCCCATCGAGCAACCCCACCAACCCAGCCACCCCGGAAACCCGCACCCCGGCCCAAGCGAGCCCCACGGAACCCCAGAAGCAGAACTCACCAAGCCCCGTCACCATCTTTGTAAACAACCGGAGCATCCGAAAAGTCTTCATCCACCGGCTGACGAGACCGAACAGGCGGAGCAGGCTCAGCCACATCCTCACCACCAGGAATCTGCTGCACAATCCCCCGATCCCCACCCAGCGGAACAAACGCCTCCGCGACACCGGAAGCCGCGCGCTGCCGAGCCTTACGCGTAGTCGCCAGGATCTCGGCCGTAAGATCAGCAGCAGACTTGCGCATCGCGTCGTCGGTGAGGTGGAGGTCGGTCAGGGAGCCGTTAGGGGCGACGGTGACTGTGACCGTGCCATCCGGGGATCGCTCGGTGGCTCCCGCTGACTCGATGTTCTTTTTGAACTCGGTGGCCTTCTGTTGCAGGTCGGCGACCTTGGCTTCGAAGTCCGCCAGCCATTCGTCCGGTGTCTGCACCTTGTGTCTCCCTCAGGCTCGGTCGGCAGGAGCGTAGCGCGGGGCTGCTCTAGGCTGGCGCGGATGAGGAAGTCGAGCCGGGAGGACGCCCAATGATCACGGCGATCGTGTTGATCCACGCCGCGACGGACAGTATTCCGGAGGCCGCGCAGGCGATCGCCGATATTGACGGGGTGGCGGAGGTGTACTCCTGCGCTGGGAGTGTCGACCTGGTGGCTGTGGTGCGGGTGGCTGAGCACGAGGAACTGGCCCGGTTGATCCCGGGGCGGATCAGCAAGGTGCCGGGGGTGCTCGACACCGACACGCACATCGCGTTCCGGTCTTACTCGCGGCGGGACACCGACGCGGCGTTCGACATCGGGGGCAACGAGGCTTGACCCGACGCGGTGAAGGCGGCGCGGATGGCGGTGTGGTCGTGGCCCGCGGCGAGTAGCTGGTGGAGTAGGACGCGGGCCTTGAGGGGGTCGAGGAAACCGGCGGGGATCAGGCCGCGGGCCAGCAGGTCGGACTCAGAGCCGGGGTACCCGTAGGTCCTGGCCAGCACGGGGCCCGCGCCGGTCCGCGACGCCAGGACCACCGGGACGCGGGCGGCCAAGTCCGCCACGACGTCCACGACCCCGGCCGGGATGTGGCCCGCGCCGAAACCCGCGATGACCAGCCCGTCCACCTGTCCGGCGATGGCGGCCACGGTCGCCCCGGTGTCGCCCAGGGCCATGGTGACCAGGGGGACCTCGACGGGCAGCGGGTCGTCCACGCGCACCAAGGGGGACCGGTGGGCCGGGCGGGTGAGGAATCGGGGTGTGCCCTCCACGAGGTGGCCGAGGGGGCCGCTGTCGGGTGAGCGGAAGGTCGCCCCGCTCGTGGAGTGGGTTTTGCGGACCCGGGCCGCGGCGTGGATCTCGTCGGCGAAGACGACCAGGACGCCCAGGTCGGCGGCGCGCGGACTCGCGGCGGTCTGGACGGCGGCGAGCAGGTTCGCCGGGCCGTCCGGGCCCGCCTGGGTCGGGTTGCGCATCGCGCCGGTCACGACGATCGGCTCGCGGCGGGCGTGGCTCAGGTCGAGCAGGTAGGCGGTTTCCTCGATGGTGTCGGTGCCCTGGGTGACGACCACGCCGTCCGCGCCCGCGTCGAGCCGCTCTTCGATCGCGGCGGACAGCGCGGCCATGTCCGCGAAGGTCAGGGAGGCGCTGGGGACGCGCCGAAAGTCCTCCACGTCGACAGTGATGCCGGTGTCGGCGAGCCCGGGGACGGCGGCGACGAGTTGCGCCGCCGACAGCGCGGGCACGACCCCCGCGTCGCCCGCCATGGCGATGGTGCCGCCGAGGCCGAACACGACCACCCGGGCAGGCACGTCAGAACCGGCCCGCGAACAAGATCCGGGCGACCTCGGTGGTGGTCGCCCTGCCCTCGTCGTAGCCGCCCTGGCCGCGCAGGTTGTTCATGATCGCCAGGGTATAGCGCTCGCCGGGGCCGACGAAGCCGACGGAGTTCATCACCCAGCCGCCGTCTTCCTCCGACCAGCCGTCCTTGTTGCCCGGTCTGCCGCCCGGCCCCGCGCCCCACACGCCCCACTGCTGGTTCGGCGCCACGGCGCGCATCTGGTCGAGGATGAACGCGCGGTCCTCGGCGGGCACCTGGTCGAGGACGTGGTTCATGAGCCGGTCCAGGTCGTCCGCCGTGCACTTCTGGAAGCCCCAGTACGGGAAGACCCGGCCGTAGCCGGGCTGCGGCCGCAGGGACGTCAGGCCGTACCGGGGGAAGGCCGCGTTGAACGTCAGGTGGTCGACGCCGCCGTAGCGCAGCCACAGTGTGGTGGCCGCGTTGTCGTCCGACGAGTGCAGCATCGCGGTCATCAGCGCCCGGTCCACGGGGGTGAGCACGACCTTGCCCGCGCGCTGCCGGTGGAGCAGGTCGACGACCATGCCGAGCTTGATGGTCGACGCGGTCCAGGTCAGCTCGCCCGCGTGCTCGTTGCGCCACACCGCGCCGGTGGCCCGGTCGCGGACGACGATGCCCACCGTGCCCGGCCGCCCCGCGAGGTAGCGCTGGACGTCGGCGAACCGGCCGCGCAGGTCGCAGTCGAAGTCCGAGCCGGGGTGCGCGCAGGTCTCGGTGGTGGTCAGCGGTGCTTCCGGCATGGCCGTCACCGGCGCCTCCCGGGGTGCGGTGAGCGTGGCGGTGACCGAGGGCGGCAACGGCTCGGCGGGCGAGGACACCGCCGTGGACGGCGCGGACGCCGCCACCGGTGGTGGTTGCGGGGCCGCGTCGGGCGTGCCGCAGCCCGCGGCGAGGGCGAGCGCCACTGCCAGCGAGCACACCGGCCAGCGGTGTCTGATCACCGCCGCAGGCTATCGCGAACAGGGCATACGCGTCAGCGAACGAAAGTCGGAAAGGGGGCGGCGCCCGAACCGGGCGCCGCCCCCTTTCCGGGAGAGCTGGCTCTTACAGCTTCTTCGTCGGGTCGTCGGTGGCGATGTGCTGACCGGTCTCCGTCGGCCCCGCCTCCAGCTCGGCGGGCGCGTGCCCGGCGTGCTGGGCGGCGCGGGCGCGGGCCAGCGCGGTCGTCTCCTCGACCGGGTCCGGCGTGAGCCACGAGCCCTGCACCGGCGCGCCAGCGGAGCCGAGCTTGTTCATCTTCTTCGGCACCGGCGCGCCCTGGTACTCCAGCGGGATCGGGTGGCCGTGGTCGTCCACCGGGCCGAGCGGCTGGTGGATCTCGATGAACTCGCCGTGCGGCAGGCGCTTGATGATGCCGGTCTCGACGCCGTGCTCCAGCACCTCGCGGTCCGAGCGCTGCAGGCCCAGGCAGATCCGGTAGGTGATGAAGTACGCGATCGGCGGCAGGATCAGCAGGCCGATGCGGCCCATCCAGGTCGTCGCGTTGAGGGAGATGAAGAACTTCTCCGCCAGCACGTCGTTGGCCGCCGAGAGCAGCGACACCATGAAGTAGGTGATCGCCATCACGCCGAGGCTGGTGCGGACCGGGACGTCGCGCGGGCGCTGCAGCAGGTTGTGGTGGGCGTAGTCCTTGGTGAACTTCCGCTCGATCCACGGGTACGCGGCCGCGACGCCGGTCAGCAGCGGCAGGCCCAGCATGAACGGGAAGAACGCCGCCGGGATCGTGTAGTTCCCGAGGTAGACCTCCCACGCTGGCCAGAGCCGGATCAGGCCGTCCGTCCAGCCCATGTACCAGTCGGGCACGGTGCCCGCGGAGATGTGCGAGGCGTTGAACGGTCCGAAGTTCCAGATCGGGTTGATCTGGAACAGCCCGCCCAGCGCGGCGGTGACGCCGACGACGACGGCCATGAACGCGCCGCCCTTGATCGCGAACACCGGCATGATGCGCACGCCGACGACGTTGGTCTCCTTGCGCCGCACGCCCGGGAACTGGGTGTGCTTCTGGTACCAGACCAGCGCCAGGTGAATGCCGATGAGGGCGAGCAGGATGGCCGGGATCAGCAGGATGTGCACCGTGTAGAGGCGGGGCACGATGTCCTCGCCGGGGAACTCGCTGCCGAACAGCAGCCAGTGCACCCAGGTGCCCAGGACCGGGATCGACAGCAGCAGGCCGGACATGATCCGCAGGCCAGCGCCGGAGAGCAGGTCGTCGGGCAGCGAGTAGCCCGCGAAGCCCTCGGTGGCGCCGAGCAGGAACAGCAGGATGCCGATGACCCAGTTGACCTCACGCGGGCGGCGGAACGCGCCGGTGAAGAACACCCGGAACATGTGCACGACCAGCGACAGCATGAACAGCAGCGCCGCCCAGTGGTGCATCTGCCGGGCGAACAGGCCGCCGCGCACGTCGAAGCTGAGGATCAGCGTCGACTCGTAGGCCCGGGACATCTCCAGGCCGCGCAGGTTCACGAACGAGCCCTGGTAGACGACCTCCTGCATGGAGGGGTCGAAGAACAGCGCCAGGTACGTGCCGGTGAGCAGCAGGACGATGAAGCTGTAGAGCGCGATCTCGCCGAGCAGGAACGACCAGTGCGTCGGGAAGACCTTGTTCAGCTGGCGGCGCAGGCCGCCCGCGAAGTGGTAGCGGTCGTCCGCCCACTTCGCCGCGCCGCCCGCTGCCCGGGTGGCGAGGTTGTTGGGCTTGGTGGGAGTTGTGATAGCGCTCATGACTTCCGCTCCCAGAAGGCGGGCCCGACCGGCTCGATGAAATCGTGCTTGGCGTAAAAGTAGCCAGTTTCCTCATCGACCGCGATGGGGAGCTGGGCCAGCTTGCGCGTCGCGGGGCCGAAGATCGGCTTGGCGTACTGCAGCGCGTCGAACTGCGACTGGTGGCACGGGCAGAGGATCCGGTTGGTCCGCTGCTCGTACAGCGAGGTCGGGCACCCGAGGTGGCTGCAGATCTTGGTGTAGGCGTAGTAGTCGCCGAAGTTGTAGTCTTCCTGGCCCTCGTGCTTGACGACCCTGCGCGCGTCCTCGGAGCGCAGCCGGATCAGCATGACCGGGTTGTCCGAGCGCTTGAGCGCCTTGGACAGCGCCTCGTGGTCGCCGCGCTCGGAGTCGCGGAACGGGAACACCGTCTCCATGCCGCCCGCGTCGAGGTCGGACGGCTTGACCAGCACGACCTCCTCCGGGTCGCCGGTGGCGCGGCGCAGGAAGACCTTCTCGCCGTTCACCGACTTCCAGCCGGTGTGCCACAGCGAGTTGAGGGTGTCGGTCTGCGCCCACGGGTCGCGAACGAGGCCGCCGAGGGCGAACACGCCGACGCCCAGGCCCATCGCGCCAGCGCCGAGGCCAGCGCTGCGCTTGATCAGCGACCGGCGGGCGATGGTGCTGCGGTTCCCCGCGTCGGCGAGCTCGGCCAGGATCGTGGCCTTGTCGACCTCGCTGGAGCCGCCGTCGTGGCGCTGCTGGACCGACACCTCGTGCGGGATGAACTTCTTGGTGTAGAGCAGCGCGCCGACGCCGACGGACAGCACCGACAGGCCCAGCGTCGCGCCCAGCAGCGGGGTGTAGAGCGAGTACAGGGTGTAACCCGAGGTGCCCGGCGCGACGTAAGCCGACGGCCAGAACAGGAACACGCCCGCGAAGGCCAGGCCCGCGGCCGCGGCGATGAGGAACCACAGCGCGACGAGCCGCTCGGCCCGCTTCTCCGCGCGGGTGCCCTTGACCGGCCACGGGTCCGGGTACTCCACGATCTCGACGCCGTCGAGCTTCGCGCCCAGCTTGACCAGGTCCGCGCGCGACATCTCGGCCAGTTCGGCGTCGCTGGGCAGGTCGGGGTTGGTGGAACTCATGACTTAGCCCCAATCCAGAGGGTCATGCCGACCAGCGCGGCGATCCCCACGATGAATGCGATCAGGCCCTCGGACTGCGGC
Source organism: Actinokineospora sp. NPDC051303 (assembly GCF_055586285.1). Taxonomy (NCBI): domain Bacteria; kingdom Bacillati; phylum Actinomycetota; class Actinomycetes; order Pseudonocardiales; family Pseudonocardiaceae; genus Actinokineospora; species Actinokineospora sp. NPDC051303. Next base: position 21,095 of record NZ_JBVJIN010000070.1, on the reverse strand, counting down.
CCGAGTCCGCCGATCGGGTTTCCGCCGGGGTTGTTGTTCCCGTCGGTCACCGACTTGACGTAGGCGATGATGTCCTTCTTCTCTTCCGGGCTGAGCTGCCGGTCGGAGAACTTGGGCATGTTCTGCGGGCCGGTCAGCATCGCCGCGTAAATCTGCTCGGCGGTGACGCCGTCCAGCTTCGGCGCGAACTTGCCGGAGGACAGGGCGCCGCCGCGGCCGGTGAAGTTGTGGCACGAGGCGCAGTTGAGCCGGAACAGCTCGCCGCCGCGCGCGGAGTTGCCGCCGATGAGCTGCTCGCCCTTTTCCTCGGGCATGGTCAGCCCGCCGCCCTTGGACTGGACGAACGCGCTGATCGCGTCGATCTCCTCGGGGGTGAGCTTCGCGGGCTTGCGCTCGATCTGGGCTTCCTGGCGGACCGCGGGCATCCGGCCGGTCGCGGTCTGGAAGTAGGTCGCCGCCTCGCCGACGCCGATCAGGCTGGGGCCGCGGTCGGCGACGCCTTCGAGGTTCGCGCCGTGGCAGCTGATGCAGGTGTTGTTGTAGACCTGCTCGCCCTGGCGCACCAGAGCGGAGTCGCCCTGCGCCACGGCGACCGGCGGCTCCGGCGCGAAGGCCGAGTACAGGAAGCCGACCGAGGTCAGCGCGAACCCGAGGGCCAGCGCGCCTGCCAGGCGCCTGCGGAGTTTGCTGCGGCTCCGTGCTTTCTTCATCATTGAACGGCAACCCTTGCTGTCAGTGCGGGCTCGGCGAAGCTGTGGTGGGGAGCTGGCTCGACGTCCTCGGCTTCCGCCAGAGGCATCACGGGACCAGGTAGATGACCGCGAACAGGCCGATCCACACGATGTCGACGAAGTGCCAGTAGTACGAGACCACGATCGCCGAGGTGGCCTGCGCCGGAGTGAACTTGCTCAGCCGGGTGCGGATGAGCAGGTACACGAACGCGATGAGGCCGCCGATGACGTGCAGGCCGTGGAAGCCGGTGGTCAGGTAGAACACCGTGCCGAACGCGCCGGACGGGATCGTCACGCCCTCGTGCACGAGGTTGTAGTACTCGTAGGCTTGGCCGCCGACGAAGATCGTGCCCATGACCAGCGTCGCGATGTACCAGCGGCGCAGGCCGAACACGTCGCCGCGCTCGGCGGCGAAGACGCCGAGCTGGCAGGTGAACGACGAGGCCACCAGGATGATCGTGAACGGCAGCGCGTACGGCACGTTCAGGTGGATCGGCTCGCCGCCCTCCAGCGGGGGCGGCCAGACCCCGGTGCTGTTCTGCGCCTTGACGGTGAAGAACATGGCGAAGAGTCCGGCGAAGAACATCAGTTCGCTGGACAGCCAGACGATGGTGCCGACGCTGACCATGTTCGGCCGGTTCAGCGAGTGCACACGCTGGCCAATGGAGGGCGCTGCTGCAGTCACGGGTCGCATTATGTCTTGCGAGAAGTCGAGTCGCCCTGTCGGGTCGTGCGTAGACCACGTCACACTTGACGAACGGACCGGAAGGCTGGGACATGGGATTACGCGATTGGGTTCGCACGCTGTTCACCAGCGGGAAACAGGCGGAAACCGACCTGGACGACCCCTCGCTGACCGTCGTGGCGGCCTCGTTCGACCATGCGGAGGCCGCGTCGGCCGCTCTTGCCCGCGCGAGCGCTTGGCGGCCGACTGAACCGGCCGTGCTGCGCCACTATCTGACCCTGCCGCAAGATCGTTTGGCCGATGCGGCGGCATTGATCGCTCAAGATGGGTACGAGCTGCGGGAAAACCCGGCCGACGACGACGGTTTCGCCCGCGTTTTCGCGGTCCGGGCGCAGGTTCTGGACGCCCTGCGGTGCGCCCAGGAAAGATCGAGAATGGCCAGTCTCGCGCAGCGCTTCGGCGGCGAGGCGACCGGCTGGGACGCCTTGCAGACCGGCGGACGTGAGACCGATAACATCGGGGCTCCCGACCAGGTCTCTCGCGAAGGACGCCGCGCATGAGCACTGCCCCGCTGAAGATCCTCGTGTTCAGCCACCGGCCCGAGGTACGCGAGACCATCGTCACAGCCGTGGGCCGCCGTCCCGCCGCGGACATCGGCCGGGTGGCCTATGTGGAGGTCGGGACCGTCGCCGAGGTCCTGATGGAGATGGACGCCGGTGAGATCGATCTCGCCATCCTCGACGGCGAGGCGCAGCCCACCGGCGGCATCGGCCTGTGCAGGCAGCTCAAGAACGAGATCACCGACTGCCCGCCGATCGTGATCGCGGTGCGCCGCAAGGACGACCGGTGGCTGGCCACCTGGTCGCAGGCCGACGCCGTGGTGGTGCACCCGCTCGACCCGCTGACCGCCGCCGAGACCGTCGCCGACGTGCTGCGCGCCAAGCGCCTGCCCGTGGCGCGGGGCTGACCCATGACCCGCACCTGGCCGAGCCTGCTCAATCAGCTCATCGGGAGAACCGACCTCTCCGCCGAGGACACGGCGTGGGCGATGGACCAGATCATGTCCGAGGCCGCGACCCCGGCGCAGATCGCCGGGTTCGCCGTCGCCCTGCGCGCCAAGGGCGAGACGCCAGCCGAGGTCTCGGGCATGGCCGAGGGGATGCTCGCGCACGCCCGGCTGGTCCATGTCGACGGGCACGCGGTGGACATCGTCGGCACCGGCGGCGACCAGTCCCACACGGTCAACATCTCCACCATGAGCGCCCTGGTCACCGCGGCGGCGGGGGTGCCGGTGGTCAAGCACGGCAACCGGGCCGCGTCGTCGCAGTGCGGCACCGCGGACGTGCTGGAGGAACTCGGCGTCGTGATCGGCCTGCCGCCGGACGCGGTGGCGACCTGCGTGCGCGAGGTGGGCATCGGGTTCTGCTTCGCCCCGGTGTTCCACCCGGCGTTCAAGGTCGTCGGCCCGCCGCGGCGCGAGCTGGGCATCCCCACCGCGTTCAACGTCCTTGGCCCGCTCACCAACCCCGCCCGCCCCAGCGCGGGCTTGATCGGCTGCGCGAACGCGGCGATGGCCCCGATCGTGGCCGCCGTGTTCGCCAAGCGCGGCGCGAGCGTCCTCGTCGTCCGAGGCGACGACAACCTGGACGAGATCACCACCACGACCACCACGGCGACCTGGGTCGTCACCGGCGGCACGGTCCGCGAAGACCGCATCGACCCCGCCCGCCTCGGCGTCGCCCCGGCCTTGCCGGAAGCCCTGCGCGGCGGCGACGCCGCGTTCAACGCCCAGGTCGTCCGCGACCTCTTGGCGGGCAAGACCGGCCCAGTCCGCGACGCGGTCATCCTCAACGCGGCGGGCGCCATCGCCGCCTTCCGCGGCCTCACCGCCGACCTGCACGCCGACCTGGAATCCGGCCTGGCCCAAGCCGCCCAGGCCATCGACTCTGGCGCGGCGGCGACCCTCCTGGACCGCTGGACGACCCGCTCCACCGAACTCGCGTCCTAGCCCACCCAACCGAACAGCCGTTGCCACGGGCTACCGGGGAGCCGTCCCTCCTGTCGCACGGCGAAACCACGGCGGCGATGGCGGGCTCCGGTCATTCCTCGACCGGGGGAAGGCCTTGAGCCTTGCGGATCTGGTCGAGGACCGCGGCGACCGCGTCGAGGCTTTCCGAGGGAAGCCCGACCGCGCGCAGCGCTATTGAGCGAACGCCAGCCTGGTGCAGTTCGTCGAGCATCGCGAGTTGGCGAGCGGCCTGGTCGGCGTACTCGGAGTCCACGAAGTAGGCGGTGGAAACGCCGAAGAAGCGGGCCAAGGCGGCGAGCAGGTCGGGCGCGGGGTTGCTGCGCTTCCCGGTGCGGATCGCTGAGAGGTAGGCACCACTGACCTTCAGGTCGGGGTTCGCCCGCTTGATCTCCGTGGCGACGTCGTCGTTCGTCCAGCGCCTGCCCTGAGGCCTGCTGGTGCGGAACAGGTTGTCCAAGCGTTCGGCGAGGACTGGTCGATCTCCGTCAGCGGCCATGCCGCCCTCCGATGGTTCCAGCGCCCCCGCGCTTACGACGCTATCAACTGACAGTCGAATTTTCCCTGTGAGAAGCGTCATGTCGGCAACTCGGGCGGCAATGGCTACCGTCGATCAAGTCAACTGCTAGTTGAATCAAGTCATCCAGTAGTTAATGACCTGTGCGTCAGAGCAGGTCACGCGCCCGGATGGCAGCAGGATGACAACGGATGACGTCATCAACGGTACGGGGTGCCTCGCCTCGGCGGCGGCGGAAACAGCGAACGCGCCTGCGCCTGCCAGACGAGTGAATCAACCGGGAGAACCGTGGCGGTGGGGACCGCCAGGTGAAATTGGGGGAGCAGATGAGTCAACCTTTCCTGAGTAGACTGGCCGACTTCGGGTCGGCGGCCGCGATGACCTTTGGCGGCGAGACCGTCACCTACGACCGGTTGGCGGCGCTGGTGGCGGGGTGGCGCGATCGCATCGACCGAGCCGGGGTGCGGCCCGGCGCCGTCGTCGCCCTGGAGGGCGGCCACTCGCCCGCCGTGTGCGCCGCCCTGCTGGCGCTGGTCGAGCGCGCGGCCATCGTGGTGCCGCTGACCACGGTGACCCCCGCTCAGCGCGCCGAGTTCCACGAGATCGCACAGGTGGAGGTGACGCTCACCCCTGCCGCGGGCGACGACGCCTTCGCGATGACCGGCCGCACCGCCAGCCACGACCTCTACGCGACCCTGCGCGCGGCCGGGTCGCCCGGGTTGGTGCTGTTCAGCTCCGGCACGTCGGGGCGCAGCAAGGCTTCGGTGCTTGACTTCACCAAGGTGCTGGCCCGCTATGGCGAGCCGACCCGGCCACGGCGGACCCTGTCCCTGCTCAACCTCGACCACATCGGCGGCATCAACACCCTGCTGCACACCTTGAGCCAGGGCGGCGCGGTGGTCACGGTGCCCGAGCGCACGCCCGACGTGGTGTTCGCCGCGATCGCCGAGCACCGGGCGCAGGTGCTGCCGACCACGCCGACGTTTCTCAACATGGTGCTGATCTCCGGGGTCTGCGAGCGCTACCGCACGGACTCCCTCGAATTGGTCACCTACGGCACCGAGCCGATGCCGCCGCGCACCCTGCGGGGCGTGCGGGCAGCCCTTCCGCACGTCCGGCTCAAGCAAACCTACGGGCTCTCGGAGCTGGGCATCCTGCCGACCCGCTCGCGCGGGGACGACTCGCTGTGGGTGAAGCTCGGCGACGCGGGCTTCGAACACAAGATCGTCGACGACATCCTGTGGATTCGCTCGGAGATGGCCATGCTCGGCTACCTCAACGCGACCGCGCCGTTCGACGAGGACGGGTTCTTCAACACCCAGGACGTCGTGGAGACCGATGGCGAGTGGCTGCGGGTGCTGGGCAGGCGCTCGGAGATCATCAACGTCGCCGGGGAGAAGGTCTACCCAGGCGAGGTCGAGAACGTCCTGCTGGAGATCGGCAACATCGCGGAGGCCACGGTCGCGGGCAGGCCCAACCACGTGACCGGCATGGTGGTGCAGGCGACCGTCCGACTGGTGCGGGATGAGGACGAGCGCGAGGTGTCGCGCCGGGTGCGAGAGCACTGCCTGCGCAGGCTTGACGCCTACAAGGTGCCGATGGTCGTGCGAGTGGCAGGCGGGCCGCTGCACTCGGAACGGCTGAAGAAGATTAGGAGCGCGCCGTGACCCCGCCCGGGGTCGCGGTGGTCAGTGGGGGCAGCCGGGGGCTCGGCAAGCTCCTGGTGCGTCGGCTGCTCGCCGAGGGCTGGCGGGTCGCCACGTTCAGCCGCAAGGCCAACGAGTTCACCGCGGAGACCGCGCGGACCGCGGCGGAGCGCTTCCACTGGGCCGCGCTCGACCTGGCCGACGTCGGTGCGATCCGCGGCTTCGTCACCGACGTGGTCACCCGGTTCGGCGGCATCGACCTGCTGGTCAATAACGCGGCCATCCTGCGGCAGGGGCTGTTCGTCACGATGCCGGAGCCGCAAACGAAGGCCATGGTCACCACCAACCTGCTCGCGCCGATCCTGCTGACCCAGGCCTGCGCGCGGGCGATGACCCGGCGCGGTGGCGGCCAGGTGCTCACCGTGTCATCGATCAACGCGGTACGCGGATACCGGGGCGTGGCCGTCTACACCGCGACCAAGGCGGGCATGGACGGGCTCACCCGTTCACTCGCGACCGAACTGGGCGCGTTCAACATCCGGGTGAACTCGGTGGTCCCCGGCTTCTTCGATAGCGCTCTCACCGACGGGGTCACCGAGGAAAACCGGGCCCGCATCACCCGGCGCACGCCGCTGGGCAGGCTCGCCACCGGCGCCGAGATCGCCGATGTCGCGCTGTTCCTGGTCTCCCCCGCCGCCTCGTTCATCACCGGACAAACCATCGTCGTAGACGGAGGAATCACATGCTGACCATCGCAAGCGTGCGCGCGGTTGTGGATCGGGAGATCCGGGAACTGCTGGCCGAGATCGGGGGTGAGGACGGGGGCCCGATCGACGGGCGCAGCGCCCTGCACGAAATCGGGTTGAACTCGCTGATGCTCGCTCGGCTGCTCATCCAACTGGAAGCGGAACTAGGTGTCGACCCGTTCGCCGCCGACGAAGTGGCCATCGTCGACATCCGCTCGGTCGACGAGTTGGCCGAGGTGTACCGGCGGGCGCTGAACCCGGCCCCGGTCGGGCCATGACCGCCACGACAGGCAAGGGAGCCGCGATGTCCCCTTCACGTTTGTCCTACGCGACCATCGATGACTACTTAGGCCCGAGCGCGACCCGGTTCTTTGGCGCGGGGTACCGCCGGGTGCACTACGACGTGCGCGACGTGGCGCTGCCGGGCGGACCGGACGACGCCCTACGGGCGACGGTAACTGTGCGCTATCCGGCCGACTGGTCCCGCAAGTCCCTCGGGACGGATCTCCGGCCGCACCTGAGCAGCGTCGACACGCTCGTGCTCGGCGCCCAATTCGCCGAGGCACACCTCGCCGCGCTGCACGGTCTCGACGCCGCCACCCGGCGGCGGATGTGGCTGCGCCGGGTCACCCTGCGGGCCGGGACCACCCCCCAGGAAGACCTGGTCGGATTGCCCGCGTCGGCCAAGGTGACCGCGGCCAGGGCCACAGTCGACGGCACCCGGGTGTCCACTGTGGAAATCATGATCGGCGCGATGCGCGCAACCGTCGAGATCGAGCACGCCACCAGCGGCGTCGCCGTCGGGCAGGCGGTTCATCAGTCCATTGTGGATGTTCTTGGCCCGGCCGCTGACCGGTTCTTCGGCGACGGCTTCAAATCCAGGGCGCTGACCGTGGCGGAGGTCGACGCCGATGTGACCCAAGGCCGGGCGGGGGCGCTGGTGCACCGCGCGAACGTCCCGACCGGCGCTGACGGCGTCGAAGGCGCCTACCAGCCTTCGGTGTCCATGGTGGACTGTTTTGTGGTCAACCTCCAGTTGGCCCAAGTGCTCATGTACGAGCTGGACTCGCTGACCCGGGGCGGCAGCGACACGCTGTGGATGATGCAGACGACGCTGACCGCGGCCGACCCCGTTCGGCCGTGGCGGGCCCCGATGCCCGCCCACCTCGCGATCACCGGCAGCCATCTGCTGCCGCTACGCGGCCAGACCTGGCGCAACGTGGTCATCGACGGCGGCATGGGCGGGATCTCGATGCGCAGCTCCCTCGCCCACCGGCTCCCCGAGTCTTCTGGAAGGACGTCATGAAACTCGCTGTCTCCGGCACCTATTCCTCAGGCAAGACCCTTACCGTGATGGCGTTGTCGCACTACACCGGCATTCCGCGCACGCTGGCAAAGACGATCCGGGAGATCCTGCCCGCCGCGGTGCCCGGCAAGTCCCTGGCCGAGTGCACGCCCGCGGAGTACCTGCAACTGGCCATGCGCAGGCACGTCGGCCGCGCCGTGCATGAGGGCAGGTTGGCCGACGGGTTCATCTCCGACGGCTCGTCGCTGCAAGAGTGGATCTACGGGGCGGTCCGGGTGCTCTACGGGATGAACCCGAGTGTCACCGCCGAACGCCTGGAGACGGTGCCGCGCGCGGAGCTGTCGCAGGAGATGCTGTTCTTCGAGGCGGTCGTCGCGCAGTACGGTCACGCGTTCAAGCAGCATGTTCGCGAGACCTTCGACGCGTTCGTGCACCTGCGCAACGAGTTGCCGCTTGCCGCCGACGGCCACCGGCCCATGAATGACCGGTTCCGCGCCACCTGCGACGACATGCTCTTGACCACGCTGGACGAACTGGAGATGCCCTACCACGTGGTGGGCGGCACGCTGGAGGAACGCCTGGAGACGATCACCACGCTGCACTCCCTGCCGGTCGTGCTGGGGATCGAGGAGGCGGTGGCGCGCGCCCGCGAGGAGTACGCGCTGCTCGACACCCGGCTGGAGACCGAGCGCGTCAAGTCGACGGCGGCCTGAGACGACCATGGCCGCATCCGCTACCCGCGCGGCGTTCATCGACGTGGACAACGCGCTGCTGAGCGCGCGGGGCCGGGCATGGCTGCTGGCCCAACGCCTCGCCGGGCGCCGCGAGGACGACTTGGTGCGGCTTGCCGCGCTGTGGTTCGGCCCCGACGGAAAGCCGGGCCTGTTCGACGAGCGCGTCCGCGCCGCGGTGCGCCGCCACCGCGGCGCGGGGCAGTCGGTCGTGCTGCTCTCGGCGTTCGTGCCCGCCCTGCTCAACCCGATCGCCAGCGCGCTGGGCGCCGAGGCGGTCATCTGCTCGCGGCCACAGGTCCGCGACGGGCGGCTCACCGGGCACCTCGACAAGGCGATGACCGGGGCCGCCCGGATGACCGCCGTGCGAGCCCTTGCCGACGCCCACGGTGTCGACCTGGCCCGCTCGTCGGCCTACGCGGGCAAGCCCGGCGATCTGCCGCTGCTGAATGTGGTGGGCAGCCCGGTGGTCGTCGGCGACGATCCGGTGCTGGCCCGGCACGCCTCGGCCAGGGGCTGGCCGAGGTGGCCGTGGCCTGCCAGCGGGCCCAGCGGGTCCTGTCCGTTCGACCGGCTCAGCGACCGGGAGCTGCAAGTCCTGGATCTGCTCGCGACGGGCTGCTCGAACCTGGCGATCGGCGAGCGCCTGCGGGTGAGCCTGAAAACCGTGGAAGCCCACGTGCGCAGCGTCTTCACCAAGCTCGACCTCGAACAACGCCCGGACGAGCATCGCCGGGTGATGGCGGCCGTGACCTATCTGGGCACGGGCCAGCACTGCCAGACAACCGCGCCACCAAGGAGATGACATGACTGACACCCTGGAAACCCCCGGCAACGTGGGGGAGTTCGACGCCGTGGACGGCACGGCTGACGCGTCATGGTTCGTGCACTTCATGGACCTGGCGAACAAGCTGCCAGAGTACGTCGCCATGCGGGCCGGACTGGCGCGGACCATGGGCGAGCTATCCGGCCGGACCGTGCTCGACGTGGGCTGCGGCACCGGTGACGACGCACGCGAGCTCGCGGCGCTGGTCGGACCATCGGGCCGGGTGCTCGGCACGGATCTGAGCGAGGCGATGGTCGCCGAGGCCAAGGCGCGCGGCGCGGCCCCGGACCTGCCGGTGGACTTCGTGGTCGCCGATATGTGCGCGCTGCGATTCGACGACGGAGCCTTCGACGCCACCCGGGCGAAGCTGGTGCGCCAGCACTGCGCCGACCTCGACGCGGCAGACGACGAACTGGTCCGGGTGACCAAGCCCGGTGGCCGGATCGCGGTGTTCGACTACGACTTCGAGACCCTCACCGTCGACCACCCGGACCGGGCCGTGACCCGGACGCTGGTTCACTGCTGGGTGGACGGGCACCGCAGCGGCTGGAACGGCAGGCAGCTCGTCCGCCGGTTCCTCGACCGGGGCCTGCGCGAGGTAACACTGACCCCGCACACGGTGCGGCTGCCGTTCGGGTTCTTCCGCGCCTCGCTTGAGGGCAAGCTCGCCCAAGCGCAGGAGTCCGGGCAGCTCGACCTGTCGGCGGAGGCGCTCGCGGCGTGGTGGCAGCCGTTGTTCGCCGCGCAGGAGCGAGGACGGTTCTTCGCGTCCCTGACCGGGTTCGTGCTGGGCGCTACCCGCTAAGCGCCTGCCGGTCGTCAGCGACCGGCAAGTCCTGGCTGAGCAGCAGCGCCCGCAGCAGGCTGGAAAGCTGCTCGCGGGGGCCGGGGCCCATTCGATCGATCACCTCGGCGGTCGCGGCCGAGTGCGCCAGCACGGCGGACTCGGCCAGCGCCAAGCCCCGCTCGGTGAGGGCGACCAACAGGGAACGGCGGTCGCGCGGGTCGAGCCTGCGGTTGACCAGCTCTCGTTCCTCCAGCCGGGCCAGCCGCTTGGTGAGGCCACCGCCGGAGATCATCAGCCACCGGTTCAGCGCGCTCGGCGAGAGTTCGTGGGCCGGGCCGCTGCGCAGCAGGGTCGCCAGCACCTCGAACTCGCCGGGGTCGAGGCCGAAAGGACCGAGGGTGTCGGTGGCCAGCTTCTCCAGCCGCCGGGCCAGCAGACTGATCCGCTTGGAGACGGCCATCTGCCGCAGCGCCAGGTCGTAGGTCGACCAGGACCACTGCGCCAGCATGCGGTCGATCTCATCGACCTCGTCACGACCGTCCATGGCGACCAGCCTAGCAACACGAGAACCCACTTGTTCGCCAGCAAATATCTCACTGGCGAATTATTTACCAGCGTAGTAATCTTCTGGCCAAGAGGTCCGCGACAGTGGAGGCAACATGAGCAGGAGGCCGAAGTGAGCACGCCCAGCACGACCCGCGATCCGAACACCCAGGCAGGCGCGGACACTGGGCGCGACGGTTCGCCGCTCCGCCTCGCCATCGCCTTCCTGACCCTGCTGGTGATCGGCACCGACCTGTTCGTGGTCTCGCCGCTGCTGCCCGCGATCGCCGCGGAATACAGGGTCTCGACCGGCGTGGCGGGCACTTCGGTCACGGCCTTCTCCCTGGCCTACATGCTGGGCGCGCCGCTCGGCGGCGCCCTGGCCGATCGGGTGGGCCGACGCGGCGTGCTGGTCATCGGCCTCACCGGGTTCGCCCTGGCCAACGTCCTCACCGGGCTGCCGCTGGGCTTCGGTCCGCTGCTGGTCGCCCGGGTGCTGGCGGGCCTCTTCGCGGCCGGGGTGACTCCCTCGCTGCTGGCCCTGGTCGGCCAGTCCGCGCCGCCCGCCCGCCGGGGGTTCTGGATGTCCACCGCTATGGCCGGTTTCCTGATCTCCCTGACGACCGGGGCGCCGACCGGCACCGCGCTCGCCGCCGCCCTGGGCTGGGAGTCGGCTTTCTTCGGCATCGGCATCCTGGCCGCGGTCCTTGTGGTGGCGAACCGGGTGGTCTGGCCCCGGAGCGCGGGCGCCGCCCCCACCGGGCCGGGAGCGGCCACAATCCCACTGGGCGCCAAGCTGCGGGCGGTGTCGGTCACCGGGATCTGGGCGTTCGCCGTCTACTCCTTCTACACCTACCTCGGGACAGGACTCGAAGAGGTGGCCGGGATGTCGACCGGGGCCGTGGCCGCCGCGTTGATCGTCTATGGACTCGGCGCGGTCGCGGGCAGCCTCAGCGGCGGAAAGCTGGCCGACCGGTACGGCGCCGGGCGTGTGGCCACCGGTAGCCTGCTGCTGCTGGCGGCGGCCCTGCTCCTGGTGACCCTGCTGGTCGAGGCCCCCGCCTGGCTGCTGATGGCCGCCCTCGGGGTGTTCGCCCTGACCGCCTACCCCTGCCTGCCCGCCTACCAGTCCCGGCTCGTGGCGGCATTCCCGACGGCGAGCGGGTCGGTCCTGGCCTGGAACAGCTTCTTCATGTACCTGGGCACCTCCCTCGGCGCGGCGATCGGCGGGGTGCTGCTGTCCTCGGCTGGTTTCCGCTGGATTCCGGTGGCGGGCGCGATCACCGCCGTCGTCGGCGCCGTCGTCTACAACCGCTGGTCCCTGCCCAAGCGGACCTCAGCCGAGGAGGTCGGGTGACCGGCTCGGCCATCCCGGTGGTCCTGCGGATCAACGGCCGCGAACATCACCTCGCGCTCGAACCCCGGGTGACCCTGCTCGACGCCCTGCGCGAGGTGGCGGGCCTCACGGGGACCAAGAAGGGCTGCGACCGCGGCGAGTGCGGGGCGTGCACCGTCCACGTGGACGGCAGGCGGATCAACTCCTGCACCACCCTGGCCGTCATGCACGTGGACCGCGAGGTGACCACGATCGAGGGGATCGGAACACCGGACGACCCTCATCCGATGCAGCAGGCCTTCGTCGCGCGCGACGCGCTCCAGTGCGGCTACTGCACGCCGGGCCAGATCATGTCGGCGATCGCGTGCGTCGCGGAGGGGCACGCGGGCAGCGACGCGGAGATCCGGGAGTGGATGAGCGGCAACATCTGCCGGTGCGCCGCTTATCCGCAGATCGTCGACGCGGTGCGGGACGCGGCGGCGGTGCGCGATGCGTGACTTTGGCTACCTGCGCGCCACCGACGCGGACAGCGCGCTCGCGCTGCTGGCCGGGCGGCCGGACGCGCGGCTGATCGCGGGCGGAACCGACCTGCTGAACCTACTCAAAGAGGATGTCGAGACAGCGGGCCTGCTACTCGACATCAACTCGATCGGCCTAGACGCGATCGAGGACGGCCCCGATGGGCTCACCCTCGGCGCGCTGTCCACATTGGACCGAGTGGCGGCGCACCCCGCGGTGCGCGCGAACTATCCCCTGGTGGCGTGGGCACTGGAATCCTCGGCGTCACCGCAACTGCGCAACATGGCCACGATCGGCGGAAACCTCATGCAGCGCACCAGGTGCCCGTACTTCCGGACCGACCGGTCAGTGCCGTGCAACAAGCGCGAACCTGGCTCGGGCTGCGCAGCCGCGGAGGGCAAGCACCGGTCCGCGGCCATCTTCGGCTGGAGCGAGCAGTGCGTCGCCACCCACGCCTCCGACCTCGCCGTCGCACTGTCCGCTGTGGACGCGCGCGTTCGGCTGCGGTCGGCCGAGAGCGAGCGCGCGGTCGCGATCGGCGATTTCCTGCGGCTGCCGGGCGACCGACCGGAACGGGAGACCGAACTGCGGCCGGGCGAGATGATCACTGCCGTCGAGGTGCCCCGGCTCGCCCCAGGCGCGCGCTCGGGCCACCTCAAGGTGCGCGAGCGCGCGTCCTTCGAGTTCGCGCTCGTCTCGTGCGCGACCGTGGTCGAGGTCGACGGGGACCGGGTCTCCCGGGCCCGAATCGCCGTCGGCGGCGTCGCCGCCCGGCCGTGGCGGCTCACCGAGGCCGAACACGACCTAGTGGGCGCCCCGCTGTCCGCCGAGCGGGTGCGCGCCGCGGTCACGCTCTCCTTCGCGGCGGCGCGTCCCCTGCGCGACAACGACTTCAAGGTCGAACTGGGGATCAGGGCGGCGGTTCGCGCGGTGCTGCAAGCAGGTGAGCCGCGATGACCCCGCCCGCAGCACGCGCCCGGGTGGACGGGCTGATCAAGGCCTGCGGCACGGCCAGGTACGCCGCGGAGTGGCCCGCCGAGGGCCTGCGCCACGCGGTGATCGTGCCCGCCACCGTGCCCTCGGCCACCGTCACCGTCCTGGACACCACCACCGCGGAGACCGCACCCGGCGTCGTGGCCGTGCTCACCCACCGCACGGCCCCCCGCCTCTCCCCCGCTCAGGGCGCGCCGTACGGCGGTCGGCTTCCGTTGCAGGATAACCAGGTTCGCTACGAGGGCGAGCCGATCGCCCTAGTCGTCGCCGACCGACTGGAGCAAGCCGTCGCCGCGGCCGCGCTGGTCCGCGCCGAGTACGCCCAGCACTCGGCGGCGACAGACTTTCACACCGTGGCCGAAACCGTGACGCCCACACCGCCCGCGCGCTGGGGTCCGGCCGACACCGAGGTCGGCGATCTGGTCGCGGGCATTGCGGCGGCCGATGTGGTGGTCAGCGGCGAGTACGCCACCTCGGCCCGCCACCACAGCCCGATGGAGACCTCGGCGACCCAGGCCGAGTGGCGGGACGCGTCGCTGACGCTGCGTGACGCCACCCAGGGCGTGTTCAACGTGCGCGCGGTGATCTCCTCGACCTTGGGTTTGCCAGCCGAGCGGGTCCGGGTGATCGCCGAGCACACCGGCGGCGGCTTCGGCAGCAAGGGCTACGTGTGGCCGCACCAGATCCTCGCCGCGATGGCCGCGCGGGAACTCGGCGGCGCGGTCCGCCTGGTGCTCACCCGCGCGCAGAGCTTCACCTCGCACGGCTACCAGCCGCCCACCCGGCAGCGAATCACCCTCGCCGCGACCCGCAAGGGCACCCTGACCGCCATCCGGCACGACTCCCTCAATCCCACCGCGACCTACGGCGGATACGCCGAAATGGCCGCCAACGGCAGCCGCGTGGCCTACGCGTGCCCGGCCATCACCACCACCCACCGGGTCGCGCCTGTCGCCTCGATCCTGCCGACGCCCATGCGGGCGCCGCACGAGGGACCGGGAATGTTCGCGCTGGAATCGGCAATGGACGAACTGGCCTGCGAACTCGGGATCGACCCGCTCGACCTGCGGGTGCGCAACCACGCCGACACTGACCCCACCAGCGGGGAACCGTTCTCCAGCAAGGAGTTGCTTGCCTGCTACCGGGAAGGCGCACGCCGCTTCGGCTGGGCCAGGCGCACCCCGGAGGTGGGGTCGATGCGCGAGGGAAACCTGCTTGTGGGCTGGGGCATGGCCACCGCGGTGATGGCGACATTCCGCTTCCCGGCCGCCGCCCGCGCCAGCGTGCGCGCGGACGGCGCGGTCCTCATCGAGGCGGGCTGCCAGGAGATTGGCACCGGCACGTACACAATCCTGCCGCAGATCGCCGCGGCCGCACTGGGCTGCCCGCCCGACCAGGTCACCCTGCGGCTGGGCGACACCACACTGCCGCAGACCGGAATGACCGCTGGGTCTTCGACCGCGCTCAGCGTCGGATCGGCGGTGAACGCGGCGGCTCAAGCGCTGGCCGGGAAACTGACCGCCATGGCCTCGGTGGACACCGCCGTGCGACTGGACGGCGCGAACCTGGTCATCGAGGACGGGCAGGCCACGACCGTCGCACTCGGCGAGCTGTTCGCGG
The DNA here is from genome assembly GCF_055586285.1 of Actinokineospora sp. NPDC051303. Lineage (NCBI taxonomy): Bacteria > Bacillati > Actinomycetota > Actinomycetes > Pseudonocardiales > Pseudonocardiaceae > Actinokineospora > Actinokineospora sp. NPDC051303. Next base: position 6,083 of record NZ_JBVJIN010000070.1, on the reverse strand, counting down.
CCCAGGGAGTCGACAGCGTCACGGCGGACGGATCGTGGACGCCGCAAGACGAGGGACGCTCGATGCACAGCTTCGGCGCGGTGTTCGCCGAGGTGGCCGTTGACGCGGACATCCCGGTCCCCCGAGTCCGCAGACTCGTCGGCGTATACAGCGCGGGCCGGATCATCAACCCGCTGACCGCGCGCGGCCAGATGACCGGCGGGATGGTCTGGGGCATCGGGCAAGCGCTGCTCGAACGCTCGGTCATGGACCCGAAGCTGGGACGGTTCGTGTCCAAGAACCTCTCCGGTTATTTGGTCCCGGTCAACGCCGACGTGCCGGACCTCGACGTGTCATTCATCGACGAGCACGATGCGCACGCAAGCACGATCGGCGCGCGCGGCATCGGCGAACTCGGCGCCGTCGGCGTGTCGGCGGCCATCGCGAACGCCGTGCGCCACGCCACCGGCGTGCGGGTGCGCGAACTGCCCATCACCCCGGAGGTGCTGCTGTGACTCCTGGTTTCGACCGCGTGCTACGGGCGCCGGTCGTCGTCGCGCTGCTGGTGCTGGCTGGCTGCCAGCAGCAGCCGCGAAGCGGACCGCCGTTCCCCGCCATAGAGTCCCAGGTGGACGCTTTGGTCGATCGGGTCCGGACCGAGAACGGCTTCACCGTCGACCCGCGCGACGGCACGACGCCCACGTCCGGGTACGTCGTGGCGACCGACACCGGCGTGCGGGTGGTGCCCGCGGCGGGGTTCTTCACCGACCAGGGCGACGAAATCGTGCGCGGATACCTGCGCGACAACGCAGGACTGCTCTCGGAGGACCCTGATCTGGACGTGGGCGCCTGGTACAACCGGGAAAGCGAGCAGGTGGTGCTCAGCCTGGTGCGGCTGGCGTCGGACAAGGCGACCGCGATGCGGCTGGCCGTGGCGAACCGGCAGCGGTTCGTGTTCGACCTCGACGCGGGCCTGGACATCGAAACCGGCTATCCCACCGAGCGGATCGAGGTCAGCGCCCCGCCCGCTGGTACGCCACGAACTGTTGCGTCACCGCCGTGAGCCACTCGATCTCGCCAGCCAGGTCGGTCCGGTCCGGCCCGCGCTTCGCGTCCCCGCCCGCCCGAAGTTGCGCGGTGGCGATGGCGACCGGCAACCCAGTGCCCGGCGAAGGCGCACCGTGTCCGGCGGCGAGGTCTGCCAGCGCGCTGTCGACCTCCGCCCGGATCGCCCGGCGCGCGTCCTGGATCTCGACAACCCGCCGGTACAGCCAGAAATCGATGTCGCGCACCCGCAGCAGTTCCCGCCACCGTGGCCCGGGCGGGGCCAGCGCCACCCCGGGAACGGCCTTGTCCAAGGCTTTCCACAGCGGATAGAGGGCAAGATGCGCACGGTAACTGCGAAACCACTGACCGGCTCGCGAAAGTCGCGGCCCGATTGTCGGCACCGCCCAGCCGACCAGGGCCAGGGCCGACCCGATGTCACCGCAGGCCCAGGCGAGCGGCTCCAGGCCGCGCAGGTCGCCGCCGAGTTGCCCGGCCACGATATCGGCGATCCTGACCCCGCAGTAGACCAGGATCGTGGCTGCCCCGACGGTGGTGACGACCATGCCGCGGCGCAGCCAGGACGGCGGGGCGATCCGGGCGAACCGGGCGCAGTTGCGCACGACGTCGAGCTGTCCCACGACGCACCCGACAATGTAGATCACCAGGTACGGGGCCGAAGAGAGCTGGTGGGTGTAGGTCACGTAGAAGTCGTGGAACTTCTGCACCCTGGGGCGGAACAGGAAGAACGTCGTGACGAAGCCCGCGATCATCACCGCTGTCAGCAGCAACCGGATCCGCGCTTGGCGGCCCGCCCGGTCGGCCGGGTACGTCCAGTGCGTCATCAGGACCTGTTGCGCTCCGGTCAAGGCGAGCACCGACACCGCGGAAATCAGCCCCGCGCTGTTGACCACGCCGGTCAGCCGGTCGATGAGGCTGTAGAGCGGGGGCAGCAGCACGAGGTAGCCGAGCGCGGAAAACCCCACGTAGACACAGAACGCGGTATTCGCGACGTCCCGGGGGTCGCGCAGCAGCGCACCTGCGCGCATGGCCAGAAAGGCCACCCCGACAGTCAGGCACACCAGGTGCAACACGGTCGTCAACCAGCACCGCCGGTCAGGGAGAACGACCGTTCCAGCCGTTCCAGCACGGCCTCGGCCTCGGGAGCGGCGGCATGCGCCGGGCCGGGCGCGGGCGGCTGGACCCGCCGCAGCAACAGCGAGGCCATCACCTCCGCCTCGACCTCGTGCTCCTCGGCGTACTCGGCGCGGCGGAGCATGTCGCGCACCAGCGCGGGGTCCAGGCTGGGGAACAGCAGCCGTGCGGTCGTGTCGTCCACCGGGCCCACGCCGCGGTGATCGCAGATGATGTGCGCCAGCTCGTGGGCGATGATGTGCTCCTGGTGGGTTGTGGTCGTGTCCGCCTCGTAGATCACGAGATCGACCGCGGGCAGCGCGAGCCACAGCCCGGAGCACTGCGACGCGGGCAGTGGGGCGGGCATCAGGTGGATGAGCCTGCCGGTGCGTCTGCTGAGAAACCCGACAAGCCCGGTCACGTCGGTCGGTGCCGGGATGGCGAGTCCAGCCAGGCGTTCCTCGCAGTCCCGCAGCACCTGGGTGATTCGCCTGCGGGAAACCCGTGCGAAAGGCGACATCGCGTCTGTTTGCTCCTCGGGTGAGGCGTGCGTACAGCCCGCAAAAGCGGCACGTGACTCATCGAGAGTGCCCGATCGGCGCAATAGCCACAACCGGATCGTGGCTATTCGGTGCGGGCAATCAGGTGAACCGTGGGCCGTTCAGGTGACGTCGACGACGATTTTTCCGATTTGCCGGTTCGATTCCAGGTACCGGTGCGCGGCCACGATCTCCGACAGCGGGAATGTCCGGTCGATGGTCGGCCGCAGCCAGCCCGCGCGCAGCCCGTCGAGGACGAACCGCTCGCCGCGGCGCCTGCGCCGCTCGTCCCGCATCACCTCGAACACCGTGTACCCGCGCAGCGACAGCCCCTTCGACACCGCCACCCTCGGGAACGGCGTCGGCATGCCGCTGAGGCTGCCATAGACGAACACCGTGCCACCCGCCCCGGTCGCCTCGGCCAAGTTTGCGACACCGGGGCCTGCCACCGGGTCGAACACCACCCGTGCGCCCCGACCACCGGTGTGTCGCAGGATGCCGTCGCGGATGTCCTGCTCCGCGCCGACCACGACCTCCGCCGCGCCCGCCGCCCGCAATGCCGCGGCTTTGGCCGCGGTGCGGGTGATCGCTACCGGCACGGCTCCGACATGGTTCGCGATCTGAATCGCAGCGAGCCCCACGCTGCTCGACGCGGCGTTGAGCGCGACGACATCACCCGAACCGAGGCCCGCGATGTCGACCAAGGCACCATAGGCGGTGAGATAGGGCATCCACACCGCCGCGCCGCACGCCATGTCCACGCCGTCCGGCAGCGGGGCCAGCGCGGTGGCGGGCACGACAACCCGTTCACCGTAGACTTGGTAGTCGTTCATCGAGAACACCGGCAGCACGCTCACGCGGTCGCCAACCGCGAAACCGTCGACCCCCGCGCCGAGTGACTCGACCGTGCCTGCGGCCTCGTAGCCCAGTCCGGACGGCAGACTGGCAGGCTGTTCGAGGTAGCGGCCTGCCCGAAAACTGGCCTCGGCCCGATTGAGGCCGATCGCCGCGACCCGCACGACCACCTCGCCCGGCCCCGGCTCACCCGGGTCGTGGTCCTCGATCCGCAGAACCTCCGGGCCGCCGAGCTCGTGAAAACGCACGACGCGTGTCATGTCGTCAGGTTCCTTCAACTCGGCTGGGCGGGATCGGTGAATGTGCGGTGACCGAGCTGGCGCATCAGGTCGACGAAGTCGAACAGCGCCGTCCGCTCCACAATTTTGTCGCCACGGAAGCGGTCGATGCCGACGGCGGCGAAGTCCGCTCTTCTGCCGCTGGCGGGCAGCCCCCGGAACTCGCCGAGCTGGGTGCCCACGACCCGCACCCGGGTGATCACCACGTCCCCCTCGGCGATCTGCTCCTGCACGGTGTCGACCACATCGGGAAACGCGGCGCGGAAGTCCCGCACCCAGGTCCGCACCCCGCCCGGTCCCCGCAACCCGAACTGCGGCCAGAAGAAGTCCGCCGCGAAGATCTCGTCGGCGAGGTGTAGCTCGTTGTGGGTGATGATCCGCTCGAACAGCATCCGCGCGCGCCGTTTGCGGTCGTCCGACGAGAGCCGCGGACGTGCCAGGACATTCATACCGCTCCCCCAGATTCCAACCGAATCGTTGGAACTAGGCTAGGCATGACCGAGGAGATCGTCAACGCCCGGCGGAAACGGAGGCCGAGATGGCGTGGAACACCGCCGAGACCCGGCGCAGGCTCAAGGAGGCCGCCACCGCGGAGTTTGCCGCCCACGGTCTACACGGGACGACTATGGACCGCATCGCCCGCAGCGCCGGGATCAACAAGGAGCGGCTGTACTCCTACTTCGGCGGCAAAGAGGCGCTGTTCGCCACCGTGCTTGGCGAGGAACTCGCCGCTGTGGCCGCGGCCGTGCCGCTGGCTTCCCTACGGACCGAGGACGTTGGCGAGTTCGCAGGCCGCGCCTTCGACTACCACTTGGCCCATCCGACGCTGGTCCGACTGCTGCACTGGGAGGGGCTGGCCTACCAGGGCGCCATCCCCGACGAGGCGGCCCGCACCGAGTACTACCGGGTCAAGGTAGAGGCGTTCGGCGCCGCGCAGGCCGAGGGCGTGCTCACCGACCGGCTCGACGCCGCGCACCTGGTGTTCCTCGTGCTGTCGCTGGCCTCGTGGTGGTTTGCGGTGCCCCAAGTCGCCAGGATGCTCACCGGGGCCGAGGCCGACGACCGCGACGAGGTCGCCCGGCGGCGGGCGACCGTGGTCGAGGCGGCGCGCAACCTCGCTGCGGCTAAACGGTAAGGGTTGGCCCTGATGCGGCGAGTGGGCCCGCGGTCCTAGCGTCCTCGCGACGAACAACAGCAGGACCGAGGAGGCTGGGCCCGTGATCCGGGAATACGCAAGACTGATCACTTCGGAGTCGGTCACTGAGGGCCATCCGGACAAGATCTGTGACGCGATCAGCGACTCGGTGCTCGACGCGCTGCTGTCGAAGGACCCCCGGTCTCGGGTGGCCGTGGAGACACTGGTGACCACCGGTCAGGTCCATGTCGCGGGTGAGGTGACGACCGAGGCGTACGCGGACATTCCCAGCATCGTCCGTGATGTGATCCTGCGGATTGGGTACGACTCGTCGGCCAAGGGCTTCGACGGCAACTCCTGTGGTGTCAACGTCGCCATCGGGGCGCAGTCGCCGGATATCGCGCAGGGTGTGGACACCGCGCACGAGACTCGGGTGGAGAACGCCTCCGACGAGATCGACCGGCAGGGCGCGGGCGATCAGGGTCTGATGTTCGGCTACGCGTGCACCGACACCCCGGAGTTGATGCCGTTGCCGATCGCGTTGGCGCACCGGCTGTCCCGCAGGCTCACGAAGGTCCGCAAGGACGGTGTGCTGCCGTATCTGCGTCCGGACGGCAAGACTCAGGTGACCATCGAGTACGACGGTGACAAGCCGGTGCGTCTGGACACGGTGGTGGTCTCCAGCCAGCACGCCGACGGCGTCGACCTGGAGAAGTTGCTGGGTGTGGACGTGCGTGAGCAGGTCGTGCTGCCCGAGTTGGCCGAGCTGGATCTCGACACCGCCGAGGTGCGGTTGTTGGTCAACCCGACCGGTCGGTTCGTCATCGGCGGTCCGATGGGCGACGCGGGCCTGACCGGCCGCAAGATCATCGTGGACACCTACGGCGGCATGGCCCGCCACGGTGGTGGCGCGTTCTCGGGCAAGGACCCGTCGAAGGTGGACCGCTCGGCGGCGTACGCGATGCGGTGGGTCGCGAAGAACGCGGTCGCGGCGGGTCTGGCCTCGCGGATCGAGGTGCAGGTCGCGTACGCGATCGGCAAGGCCGCCCCGGTCGGGTTGTTCGTGGAGACCTTCGGCACCGAGAACGTCGACCCGCTCAAGATCCAGTCCGCGATCCG
>NZ_JBVJIN010000069.1:0-27195 GCF_055586285.1 Actinokineospora sp. NPDC051303 | reverse complement strand
CCCCCCCCCCCCCCCCCCCCCCCCCCCCCCCCCCCCCCCCCCCCCCCCCCCCCCCCCCCCCCCCCCCCCCCCCCCCCCCCCCCCCCCCCCCCGCCGCGTAAGGTCGGCTCGGAATGTCGAGCGCGGAATGTCAGCGCGGATGTCTCTGCGGAGTGAGGAGCCTCCCCCGGTGGACCGTGACGTCGTGATCGCCGAACTCGACCTGCTGACCGAGCTGGGGCCGAGGCTGACCGGGTCGCCGGAGCACGAACGGCTGGTCGAGCACGTCGCCGCGCGGTTCGCCGACCTTGGCGTCGAGGTCCACGAGGACGTTCTCGACTTCACCCGGTGGGACCTGCCCGCGACGCCGGAGGATCTGCGGCTGACCGTGGCCGGGCAGCCGGTGGAGATCGCCTCGGCGTTTCCCTACTCGGGCACGACCGGCGCGGCGGGGGTCAGCGGTCCGCTGCGCCGCCTGCGTGGTCCGCTGCCGCGCTGGTCCGCCGCGCGCGAGGGCATCGCCGTGGTCGAGGTCCGCAACCGGGAGCTTTCCTTCGGCGCGGTGGTGGGCAGCTGGGACCCGGGCGACCCGTGGGGCCGGTCGGCGAACCCGCTGATCCCGGCCACCCTCGCGGGCCTCGGACTCAAGCGGGCGCGCTCGGCCGGGGTCCGCGGCGTCGTGTTCGTCTGGCGCGGCATCAGCCCGGCCAACGCCCGCGGCCAGTACGTGCCGTTCACCCTGCCCTACCTGGACCTGCCCGCCGTGTTCGTCGCGGGCGACGCCGCCGACGCGGTGCTGGCCGCGGCCGACCGCGGCGAGCGGGCCGAGCTGGTGCTCAACGCGACCATCACGCCGAACGCGACCATGCGGACGGTGTGGGCGGCGGTGGAAGGCACCCGGCGACCTGAGGAGACCGTGCTGGTGGTCAGCCACAGCGACGGCACCAACGTCGCCGAGGAAAACGGGCACATCGGCCTGCTCGACCTCGCCGCCGACGTCGTCGCGCGGCCGCCGGAGCGCACCGTGGTGTTCGTGCTCGCCGCCGGTCACCTGCGCATCCCGGCGGTCACCACCGGGCACGGCCAGGCGATGAGCCGCTGGCTGGACGACCACCCCCAGTGGTGGGCGGGCGGCCCGGGGCAGCGGCAGGCCGTCGCCGGGCTCGGCGTCGAGCACCTCGGCGCGGTCGAGTACCGCGACGACCCTGACACCGGCGCCTACGGCCCCACCGGCAACGCCGAACCGGAGGTGCTCTACGCCTCCACCCCGGAGCTGCGGATGCTGGTGGACCTCGACTGGCGGGGCGCGCTGCCCGGGCCGACCCGGGTGTCCGCGCCGAACGCGGTCATCCAGTTCGGCGAAGGGCAGCCGCTGTACCTGAAGCGGATTCCCAACATCGCCCTGGTGACCGCGCCGCAGTACCTGCTCAGCCTCGAACCGGGCGACTACGTGGACGTGGACCTGCTCCAGCGGCAGCTCGACAGCTTCCGGCGGCTGCTGCGCCGCATGGACACCCTGCCCGCGGCCAGCATGGGCGTGATTCCCCCGCACACCCCGGCCCGCAAGATCGCCGCCGTCGGCAGAATCGTCGCGGGCATGGTGGGTCCACGCGGCCGGTGACCGTCCGCAAGGCGCTTTCCGGCGCTGTCATCAGACGACGGCGGCACGGGCGTTTTCACACGCCGCTGGCCGGAACTGTGGGCTTGTTCCCACGCGGTGGCCGGATATTTGCATAACGCCTCGTCAGAAGGCATAACTCTGGTGTGAGCGAGCTGGAATTGCGCCATCTCCGGGTGATCCGGGCGGTCGCCGATGCGGGCAGCCTGTCCAAGGCCGCCGTCCGGCTCGGCGTGTCGCAGCCCGCGCTCACCGCCCAGCTCCAGCGGCTCGAACGGCGCGTCGGCGGACTCCTGTTCGCCCGCACCGGCACCGGGGTGGTGCCGACCGACCTCGGCAGCTATGTGCTGACCACCGCGCGCGTGCTGCTCGCCGAGGTCGACGACCTGATGGCCGGGATCAAGCAGCGCACCCGCACGGCCGCCGGGGCGGGCCAGGTCCGGGTCGGCGGCCCGCCCGGGCTGATCGTGCCGCTGTTCGCCACCGCCATCGCCGAACGGCTCGGTGGCGCCGAGGCGGCCATCGACATCGACGTGCAACCGGCCGAACTGGTCCGCAAGGTGCTCGACCACAAGGTCGACTTCGTGATCCTGGAGGAGAACCCGGGCTTTCGCACCCCGCTGCCCGCCGCCCTGCACAGCCGCGTGACCTTGTCCGCGCCGCTGTTCGTCGCGCTCGCCGAGACCCACCCGCTCGCCGACCGCGGCGAGATCGACCTCGCCGACCTGGCCGAGGAGAGCTGGGTGGTGCCGCCGGTCGCGGAGGGCACCGAGCAACTCGCCTTCGTCCGCGCCTGCGCGGCCAGCGGGTTCGCCCCCAGGATCAAGCACCAGATGACCGACTCGACCACCACCCGGGCGCTGGTGCAGGCGGGCGCGGTCACCCTGGCCAAGCCGGTCGCCCGCGAGGGCAACGGCCTGGTGATCCGCGCCATCGCGGGCACCCCGCTGCGCCAGGAGATCGTGCTGGTGTGGCACGCGGAGAGCACGCTGGTGGGCGCGGCCGAGCACGCGCCCGCGTCGCTGCTGTCCGCCTACGCGCGGCTGACCGACACGAACCCGCTGTTCGCGGCCTGGTGGTCCGAGCACGCCCCGGCCGCCGCCACCGGCTGAGGCCCGGTCAGGCGATGCCGCCGTTGGCGCGCAGGACCTGGCCGTTGACCCACCGGGCCGGACCGGCGAGGAACGCCACGACCTCCGCGATGTCCTCCGGCACGCCCAGGCGCTCCAGCGGCGGCTGCGCGGCCATCCTGGCGATGGTCTCGGGGGCCTTGCCGTCGAGGAACATGGCCGTCGCGGTCGGGCCGGGGGCGACCGCGTTGACGGTGATGTCCTTGCCGCGCAGCTCCCTGGCCAGGATCATCGTGATCGCCTCGACCGCGCCCTTGCTCGCCGCGTAGGCGCCGTAGCCGGGCAGCGACAGCCCCAGCACCGACGTCGAGAAGTTGATGATCGCCCCGCCCGCCCGGACCCGCCGCGCGGCCTGCTGGTCGACGACGAACGTGCCGCGGACGTTGGTGCGGTGCAGCTGGTCCAGCACGTCGAGGTCCAACTCGGCGATGGGGGACAGCACGAGCCTGCCCGCGGCGTGGACGACCACGTCGACACCGCCGAAGGCCGCTTCCGTCGCGTCGAACAGGGCGGCGACCTGGTTCTCGTCGGCGACGTCCGCGCGGTGGGCGACCGCCTGTCCGCCCGCCGCCTTCACCTCCAGCACGGCGTCCTCGGCCTCGGCGGCGTTGCTGGCGTAGGCGATCGCGAGTGCGTAGCCGTCGGCGGCCAGCCTGCGCGCGGCGGCGCGGCCGATGCCGCGCGAGCCGCCGGTGATGATCGCGACGCGGGTCATGGGTGCTCCTCTGGGGTGTCGGAGAGTCGGGTGAGCCAGTCCAGCAACAGGGCTGTCTCGGTGGGGGAGAGCGCCGCGCTCGGCGCCTGCCGCAGCAGCGCGGCCAGCCGCGTGGCGGCCGAGGCGACACCTGCCTGCCCGGACCGCCCTGGCTCGCCGAGGATCGCCGCGTGCACGGCGTCGCGGACCCGGTGCGACAGTCCCGGGTCCGCGTAGAGAGCCGGGCGGGTGACCAGGACCAGGGCGACGCCGATGTTGGCCGCCAGCACCATGCGGGCGGCGGTTTCCGGCGACACCCGCAGCCGCCCGGCCGCCGCGCAGCGCCGCAGGACGCCCAACAGCAACTCGTGCGCCTCGACAGCGGCGGCGGGCGTGGCGGTGACGGCGGGGGAGTACATCAGCCGGTAGTAGTGCGGGTTGGCCAGGGCGAACGCGACGTGGCTGTCCCACCCGTCACGCAGGTCCCGAACCGGGTCGGCCGAGGGCGCCGCCGCCCGCTTGACGGCCAGGTACTTGTCGAAGCCATGGTCGACCACGGCCGCGAGCAGCCCCGCCTTGTCCCCGAACTGCCGGTAGAGCACAGGAGCGCCGACTCCCGCCGCCTCGCACACCGCCCGCGTCGACACATCAGCCACCGGCGACTCGGCAAGCAGCCGCGCCGCCGCCTCAAGCAGCGCTGTCCGGGTGTCCACGTATCAACGCTAACACACTTTCATTATCGCTGTTACCGACTAATCCGGCCGCGGGACCGCCTGCGCGGACCTCCGGAAACGGCCCGGCGGCTCCCCATGGTGGCGCTTGAAGGCGTGCGCGAAGGCGAACTCCGAGGTGTAGCCGACCCTGTGCGCCACGGCGGCCATGGAGGTGTCCGAGTCGCGCAGGAGCCGGGCGGCGAGGGTCATTCGCCACCAGGTCAGGTAAGCCAGGGGCGGTTGGCCGACCAGTGTGCCGAAGCGGCGGGCGAATGCCGCGCGGGACAGTCCCGCGTGCCTGCCCAGTTCGGCGACCGTCCACTGTCTGCCCGGGTCGTGGTGGATGGCGTTGAGCGCGGCGACCACGGCGGAATCCCGCAGGGCGGCGACCCAGCCGACCGCGCATGCCTGCTCGTCCAGCCACGCGCGCAAGACCTGCAAGACCAGCACGTCCAACAGGGCGGGCAGCATCGCGCCGGAACCGGGACCGGACCGCTCCAACTCCATGTCGAGCAGGTCAACGGCCGCGCGCAGCGCCGGGCGCCTGCCCGCCCGCGCCGACATGTGGATCACCTCCGGCAGTTCGCCGACCAGCGGATGCGCCCGCGCTTGGTCGAGCAGGTACGCGCCGCACACCGTGACCGTGTCCGCGGACTCGTCGCCGGACTGGTCGGACCGGACCATGGCCAGCGACGTGGCCGCGTGGGCCAGCGGCGTCGTCGGGCTGTCGGCGAGGCCATGCGCGCTTCCCCTCGGCAGGAACACGACATCGCCGGGCGCGACCGGGACGGGCGCGCCCTCGGGTGGGAACAACCAGCACTTTCCTTGCAGCACGATGTGGAACCCGGCGCCCGCGACGGCCGGGAACCGCAGGCCGAACGGCGCGGACCGCCGCGTCCGCGCCGAATGCGGGCGCCCCACACGCATCGCCAGCACCGCGTCGGAGAACACATCCACTCAGCGATCGTATCGCTGTAACTCCGATACCAAGACGTTCGCGCATAAAAGTGGGACGTAAAAGCATGGGAAGTCCATCGAGCCCGCCATACGGTGAGAAAGGCCGAATCTTTTCCGGCCAGATATCCACGTCCGCACTTCACGAACGGAGACTGCTGTGCTCATCGCCGTCTATGGCGCCAGCGGCTACCAGGGCAAACTCGTGCTCGCCGAACTGGCCCGCCGGGGCGCCGACGCGGTGCTCGTCGGCCGCGACGCCGAGCGCCTGCGGCACGCCGCGACCGCCGTCGGGCTCACCGCGAGCCCCCGGCGCGTCGCCGCGGGCGCCGACCACACCGCCCTCGTCGCGGCCTTCGCCGGATGCGCCGCCGTCGTCAACTGCGCCGGGCCCTTCACCGGCTCCGGCGAGGCCGTGGTGCGCGCCGCGATCGCCGCGGGCTGCCACTACGTCGACACCGCGGGCGAACAGCGCTACCTCAAGTCGGTCTTCGACACCTTCCCGGCCGCGGCGGAACAAGCCGGGGTGACCGTCGTGCCCGCCGCCAACGACGGCTGCGTGCCCGGCGACCTCATCGCGCACCTCATCGGCGACCAGGTCCCGTCGATCTCCGCGATCACCGTCAGCCACACCATCGTCGGCGGCGGGATGTCGCGCGGATCGGCCCGCTCCGCCCACCGCACCATCGACGCGCTCACCACCGGGGCCCTGACCTACCACGACGGCGACTGGCGCGTCGGGATGCCTGCCCGGCGGCCCTCGATCCTGCTCCCCGGCGCGGCGGAACCGACCGAGATGGCGAAGCTCGCCCTCTCCGAGGTCGTCACCATTCCCCGGCACGTGCGCGTCGACCACGTCGAAGGCGTGGCCGCGGGGGCGCTGCTGGCCCGGTTCAGCGCGCCGATCGCCGCCGCGGCCATCGAAGCCATGCCGGAGGGCCCCACCGACGAAGCCCGCCGCGCCCAGCGGTTCACCTACCTCGTCGACGCCGTGACCCCCGACGGCCACCAGGTCCGGGGGCTCGCCACCGGCCGCGACACCTACGGCGCCACCGCGGTCATCGCGGTCGAAGCCGCGCGCCTGCTCGCCGAAGACGGCGCCAAACCCGGCGTGCTGGCCCCCGCCCAGGCCTTCGACCCACGCGCGCTCCTCGACCTCCTCGGCGCCCACGATCTCGCCTGGAGCATTGACACCTCAGGCGTCCGCTGACCCTCGGGCCTGGGAGTCAGGAGCGGTAGATCGACAGCGCCCTCGGCCGGGAGCGGAACTCGAACCGCTGTCCCAGCGGCCCCACCTCGCCGTCGGTGGCCACCCGGCGGTAGCCGTCGAGAAGGCGGACGTCCAGGCTCGGCATGTCGTGCTGGCGGTAGACGTGGCTGGTCGCCAGTGTGCGGGTGAGCGTGCCCAGCACGAACCGCGCCCGCGAGTACGGCAGGTCGGCGCGCACATAGCGCACGTCGAGCAGGCCGGTGTCGAGGGCGGGCCGCTGGGTCGGCGCGAAGCCCTTGGGGGCGTAGGTGCCGTTGCCGACGAACACCATCCACACCAGGTGCGCCTTGCCGTTGAACTCCAGCCGGATCGGCTGCGCCCGCCGCAGGGTCCTGATCAGCGCCAGCGCGCCCGCGGGCCACTTCGGCCAGTTCCGCGCCTCCAGCCGCTCCCGCAGCCGCACCATCTCCGGGTACCCGCCCAGGCTGGCGGTGTTGACGAACCAGCGGTGCGTGGCGCCCGTGCTGCCGGTGATCCGCACCCCGGCCAGGTCGATCTGCACGCCGGTGCCCGCCCGCACCGCCTCGACCGACTCGTGCACGGTCTCCACGCCCACGTCCCGGGCGAAGTGGTTGAGCGTGCCCGCCGGGATCAGCAGCAGCGGAAGCTGGAACTCCGCCGCGACGGCGGCCACGGCGGCGACCGTGCCGTCGCCACCGGCCACGCCGACGGCCTTGAACTCCCCGGGCGCGGCGGTGAGCCGCTCGGACAGCTGATCGATCAGGTTGACCCCCGGCCGCGGGTGCTCGATCGTCGCGTCCGGCCACAGCTGGGCGATCTCGCCGGTCGGGTCCACCCCGGCCACCCCGGAGTTCGGGTTCACCAGCACCAGCAGCCCGGCGCCGTCGCCCAGCGGCGGGAGGTCGGCCGCGTGCGCGGTCCGGCCCGGCCCCTCCGCGCCCAGGGGCCACCAGTGGCGGGTCGCGTACGCCGCGCCGACGCCGATCGCGGCCCCCGCGGCGACGTCGGTGGGCCAGTGGACCCCGGTGTGGACGCGCGAGTACGCCACCGCGGCCGCCAGCGGCGCGACCGCGATGGCCAGCATCGGATGCTCCATCGCAACAGCTGTGGTGAACGCCACTGCCGAGGCCGAGTGTCCGGACGGGAACGACGAGCTGGTGGGCCGCTTGGTCAGCCTGCGGTGCTCCGGCACGAGGTCGGCCGCCGGGCGCCTGCGCGGGAAGAGGTTCTTCGCGACCAGGTTGGCCGACGTGCTGGCGAACGCGATCGCCCCGACCCCGCGCAGCGCGGCCCGCCGACCGGGGCCCTTTCGGCAGGCCAGCAGGGCCGCGACGGCGAACCAGAGCCTGCCCTTGTTGGCCGACCTGGTCAGAGATTTGAGCCCGTGGTCGACCGGTGTGCGGGGCAGCGCCGCGCTCAGCCGCACCAGATCCTGGTCGACCCGGTTGACCCTGCGGACGGAACGGCGCACTCGTCGGAACATGATCGGAGATTCAACCGGACGCCGGATTCGGCCGCCGTGCGGAGGGCCAAGGTGAACAGCGGGTGACGGCACGCTCGATAACAGATCGTGGACCTCCCCGAACGGCGCACGGTCCTTGTCGTACTTTGCGCCTAGGCTTAGAGGATGCAGCGGCGGATCTTCGGCATCGAGACCGAGTTCGGCGTGACCTGTACGTTCCACGGGCAGCGCAGGCTGTCGCCGGACGAGGTCGCGCGGTACCTGTTCCGGCGGGTGGTTTCGTGGGGGCGTTCCTCGAACGTGTTCCTGCGGAACGGATCACGCCTTTACCTGGACGTCGGGTCGCACCCGGAGTACGCCACGGCGGAGTGCGACGACCTGGTCCAACTGGTCACCCACGACAAGGCGGGCGAGCGGATCCTGGAGGACCTGCTTGTCGACGCGGAGCGAAGACTGGCCGACGAGGGCATCGGCGGCGACATCTTCCTGTTCAAGAACAACACCGACTCGGCGGGCAACTCCTACGGGTGCCACGAGAACTTCCTGGTCACCCGGGCGGGCGAGTTCTCCCGGATCGCCGACGTGCTGCTGCCGTTCCTGGTCACCCGCCAGCTCATCTGCGGCGCGGGCAAGGTCCTGCAGACCCCGCGCGGGGCGGTCTACTGCCTCTCGCAGCGCGCCGAGCACATCTGGGAAGGCGTCTCCAGCGCCACCACCCGGTCCCGGCCGATCATCAACACCCGCGACGAGCCGCACGCCGACGCGGAGCGCTACCGGCGCCTGCACGTCATCGTCGGCGACTCGAACATGTCGGAGTCGACCACCCTGCTCAAGGTGGGCACCGCCAACCTGGTGCTGGAGATGATCGAGGACGGCGTCCAATTCCGCGACTTCAGCCTGGACAACCCGATCCGCGCCATCCGCGAGATCAGCCACGACCTCACCGGCCGCAAGCTGGTGCGGCTCGCGGGCGGGCGGGAGGCCTCGGCGCTGGACATCCAGCGCGAGTACCACGCCAAGGCCGTCGAGCACGTCGCCCGCCGCTCGCCCGACCCGCTGGCCCAGCGGGTGGTCGACATGTGGGGCCGGGTTCTCGACGCGATCGAGGAGCAGGACCTGACCAAGATCGACCGCGAGATCGACTGGGCGATCAAGCACCGGCTGGTCGAGCGCTACCGGGCCAAGCACGACCTGGAGCTGTCCAGCCCCCGCATCGCCCAGCTCGACCTCGCCTACCACGACATCCGGCGCGGTCGTGGCATCTTCGACCTGCTCCAGCGCAAGGACCTGGTGGCCAGGGTGACCGACGACGGCGAGATCGAGGCCGCCAAGGACACCCCGCCGCAGACCACCCGGGCCAAGCTGCGCGGCGACTTCATCGCCGCGGCCCAGGCCGCGGGCCGCGACTTCACCGTCGACTGGGTGCACCTCAAGCTCAACGACCAGGCCCAGCGCACCGTGCTGTGCAAGGACCCGTTCCGCGCGGTCGATGAGCGGGTGGAACGCCTGATCGCCTCGCTGTAACCGTTCGCCGAAGGGCGGGTGTGCCGGGTTCGACCCGCCACACCCGCCCTTCGCGCGTCTTGGCTGCCCTCTGACCAGCCCCTGCTGTTGATCCCAGCTCGCCCTACTCCCCTTTGCCCTGGCTTTAAAATCAACTATGGACTATCAAGATATCGGATGGTTTGTCCTCCCGGAGGGCGCGGGCCCGGTATAACAAGAGGAAATACGACAAAACGCCTGGAAGGGCGGGGGCTTTGAGCGTGGGCACTGCTCAGGGGCGTGGCCGCCACTGACGGCGGCTGTGGCTCCCGGGGAACGGCATGAACGGCAGGGGAGTGGGCCGTGGACTACGTCCGTCATTTCCGTCGTGAGGTCCTGGCGTTCGAGACGCTCGCTCGTCGGGCGGCCGGGGACGCGCCCTGGGTGCCCTCTTGTCCTGACTGGACCGTCTCGGACCTGGTGGCGCACCTGGGCTGGGTGCACCGGTACGTAGCCCACCTCGTCCGGGAGCGGATCACGGAGCCGGTCGATCCCACCGGAACCGACTTCCTCGGCCTCCCGGCCGACCGGGTGGGCTGGCCGACCCCGGAGCACGGCCCGAGCCGCGGGCCGATCCCCGCCGGGCTGATCGAGTGGTTCACCGAGGGCGCCGCAGCGCTGACGGACCTGTTCCGGGACCGCGACCCAGCCGAGCGCGTGTGGACCTGGGCGGGGGAGGGCGGCGTCGGGTTCTGGGCGCGGATGCAGGCCATCGAGGCCGCCGTGCACCACTGGGACGCGGCGAACGCGCTCGGGGTGGCCGGGCCGGTCGACACCGAACTCGCCGAAGACGCGATCGACCACGCGTTCGCGGTCATGCTCGCCGCCCGGCGGACCCGAAGCAAGGCCGAGCCGGGGGCGGGGGAGCGGTTGCGGTTCCGCCAGACCGACGGCCCCGGCCGGTGGACCCTGCGCTTCGACGGCGACGACGCCCGGCTCGTCCACGAGGCCGAGCCATGGGACGTCGAGCTGGCCGCCCCGGCGTCGGACCTGATGCTCTTTCTCTGGCACCGGCTCCCGGCGGCCGACCTCGACGGGGTGACCGGCGACGCGGGCGTGCTCGCCCGGTACCCGGTCCTCGCCCCGCCGATCTGATCCGTCCTCTCTGGTCTTGGAGCACCTCGTCAGCTTCGGCTCAGTGGGTGAGGCGGCAGTTACGGCCTATCGGCGGCTGGTGTCGCCACGCCCGGCGGATCTGTCATAGAGTCCGCCGCGGGGGGTGTGCGCACGTGAACTTCAAGGTCGATCCACCATCCGTCGTCGCGCTGGCGAAGCTGATGGGACGGGCGGGCTCGGCCGCGTCGATCTTCGCGGCCGCGAACAACGGCGCCGGGCCCAGCGAGTTCGGCGAGGGCCTGCTCGGGATGCTCGCCGGGCCGCTGGACAGGTGGCAGAGCCTGGGGTTGTCCAACTGTCAGCGTGCGTCGACCCTCGCGGACCACTGCGACGAGACGCTGGTCGCGGTGGCGAAGTTCTACGTGGCCACCGACGCCGCCGAGGAAGCGCGGCTGGACAGCGAGTACCCGGCGGCGACCTCGCGGCGCGTCAGCGGCGACACCGTCACGGCGCCGGAGACCGCGGGCGGATTCACCGACTGGGAAGACGCCTGGCGGGACCCGCACAACCCCGAGTTCCCCTACACCGCCCCACCGGAGCCAAGGGACAACGACGGCCGCGGGTGGGACTTCGACCTCGACGGTGAGATCGACAAGCTCACCGGCGCGGCGTCGGTGGCGCCGTATGTGCGCGACCTGCTCAAGTGGCTGGTCGGCTGGGACCCGTTCGCCGCCGTCACGACCATGATCGCGGGCGACTGGAAAGGGCTGATGCGCCAGGGTTCGGTGTTCGAGGACACCGCGACGGCGTTCGGCCGGATCAAGTGCAACGTCGACCGCGGGCGCTACGCGATCCAGGACCGCTGGGACGGCAACGCCGCCGCCGCGCTGGAGAACTGGCTGGCCGCGTACTCGCAGGCGTGCGCCGACCACGCCAAGTTCTGCGTAGAAGCAGGCTGGAAGATCAAGAACTTCGCCCGCTCGGCGTTCCACGCGTTCCAGGCGTTGAACATCGCCATGGACTCCCTGATCGACTCGGTGCTCGACTCGCTGCTCAAGGTGCGTGGGCTGGGCGCCGCGGTCGGCGGCGTGGTCAACGTCATCCGCGGGGAGAAGCCGGAGCAGGCGTTCGCCGCCGTTGTCTACTCGGTGTTCCCGATCGCGGACCTCCTGGACAAGGTTCGCATGCTGGCCCACGGCATCCAGTCCGCGGCCGAGATGGTGGCGGGCAACGGCGAGGTGGCCGCGGCGGCCTGGCCTGCTGAGCCCTACCGGCACCCGGCGGTCCGATGACCACGCCCTGGCGGACCGACGAGGGTCGCAAGGCTATGGACACCCGGATGCGGCTGCTCGCGCGGGAACCTGGCGACCTCGGCGACTTCGCCCGCGACGTGGTGGCGGGCCGGGCACGGCCGAGGGACCTCCTGTACTCCTCGGTGCTCGCCGAGGACACCGTCAGCGCCCTGCGCGCCCAGGCCGACGCCTGGCAGGCCCTGCCAGAGGCCGAGCGCCAGGCCGCCGTCGACGCCGCCCCCGCCGCCACGGCCGCCGAGATCGCCGCGCTGGCGGCGTACTCGGAACCCGAGCCACCCAAGCCCGCGGTCGACGACCCCGACAACAGCGACCGCGGTTACCTCTCCGACGCCTGGTGATTCACCGCCGCGGCGCCACGGCGAGCCTCGACCTCGCCCAGGCGACGCCTGCTCTGGACAGCCCGGGACATCACTAAAAGCACGACGATCCTCGTGACCGGTGAGCACCGAGTTCGTCCGTTGAACTTTAAATCGACTATTTTCTATCAAGATAACAGATGATTCTTCCACCGGTCACCCAACCGCCACTCCCAGCCAACGACTCAAAAAACGCAAGGACAGGGTCGGGGCCACCCGCGACGCTGGGGTGCGGGGCGCCTTCGGGTCACTCGCACGGGTGTTCGGGCACGGCGGCTGACCACGGCGGGAGCAGGGGCGTTAGGGTGCGCTGGTGTCCGTCGCGCGCGCCGAACGACTTGTGAACCTGGTGCTGTGCCTGCTGTCCACACGCCAGTACCTGACCGCCGACCGGATCCGGGGGATCGTGCCCGGATACGGCGACGCGCCGACCGACGACGCCTTCTTCCGGACCTTCGAGCGGGACAAGACCGAGTTGCGGGAGCTGGGCATCCCGTTGGAGGTCGGCCGCAACTCGATGTTCGACACGGTCGACGGCTACCGGATCGCCCGGCGGGACTACGAGCTCGGCGCGATCGACCTGGAGCCGGACGAGGCGGCGGCGGTGGCGCTGGCGGTGCGGCTGTGGGACTCGCCGGAGTTGACCGGGGCGGCGCATGGGGCGCTGCTCAAGCTGCGGGCCGCCGGTGTCGACGTCGACCAGGCCGCGCCGACGGTGGTGGAGTCCAAGGTCCGCACGTCGGAGCCCGCGTTCGGTCCGTTGCTCGCGGCGGTGCAGGCGGGGCAGGCGGTGTCGTTCGAGTACCGGCGGCCCGCGCAGGCGGAGTTGCGGGAGCGGGTGCTGGAGCCGTGGGGGGTCGTGTCGTGGCGGGGCCGGTGGTACGTGGTCGGCCATGACCGGGACCGGGACGCGCCGAGGTGCTTCCGGTTGTCGCGGATCGTCGGCGAGGTGCGCAAGATCGGCAAGCCGGGCGTGGTGCGCAGGCCGGAGGACGTCGACCTGATGCGGTTCGTGGCCAGCACCGACCGGGAGCAGCCGCGCTCGGCCAGCGCGACCCTGTGGGTGGCGGCCGGGCGGGGCGCCGGTCTGCGCAGGCGGGCGAAGGTCGTGGGGGAGCGGGTGGTCGACGGGGTGCCGGGCGACCTGCTGGAGTTGGAGCTGAACTACCCGGACACCGCGGCGGGCTGGATCGCCGGGTACGGGGCGGATGTGCTGGTGCTGGAGCCGGACGTGCTGGCGAAGTCGGTGCGGGAGCGGCTGGTGGCGGTGGCGGAGGGGGCGTCGTGACCGGGTCGCAGGAGCGGTTGCCGAGGCTGTTGGCGCTGGTGCCGTACCTGATCGCGCGGCCGGGCATCCCGCTCGACGAGGCGGCGGCCGACTTCGGGGTGACGCCCAAGCAGTTGCGCAAGGACCTTGAGCTGCTGTGGATGTGCGGGCTGCCGGGGTACGGGCCAGGCGACCTGATCGACATCTCGTTCGAGGAGGACACCGTCACGGTGACCTTCGACGCGGGGATGCGCAGGCCGCTGCGGTTGACCGGGGCGGAGGCGACGGCGCTGCTGGTGGCGTTGCGGGCGCTGGTGGACACCCCGGGGATGGCCGACGCGGACGCGATCCGGCGGGCGGTGGCCAAGATCGAGGCGGCGGCGGGCCAGGCGCAGCCCGCCGGGGTCGCGGTGGGGCTGGGGGTGCGGGAAGCGGCGGAGACGGCGCGGGTCCGGGAGGTGGTGCAGTCGGCGCTGCTGGCGGGCCGGGCGCTGCGGATCACCTACTACACGGCGTCGAAGGACGAGATCACCGAGCGGACCGTGGACCCGATGCGGGTGCTGATCGTGCAGGGCCGCGGGTATCTGGAGGCGTGGTGCCGTCGGGCGGAGGCGGTGCGGCTGTTCCGGCTGGACCGCGTGGATGACGTGGACGTGCTGGACGAGGCCGCGGCGCCGCCGCCGTACGCGGAGCCGACGGACACCTCGTCGGGGTTGTTCCGGGCGACGCCGGATCAGCGGGTGGCGCGGCTGGTGCTGGAGCCGGACGCGCGGTGGGTGTCGGAGTACTACCCGGTGGAGGACGTCGAGGAGCTCGACGGCGGCCGGTTGCGGGTGGCGATGCGGTACGCGGACACGTCGTGGATCGTGCGGTTGCTGTTGGGCCTTGGTGGTGAGGTGCGGGTGGAGGAGCCCGCCGACTTGGTGGTGTTGCTGCGGGAGCGGGCGGCCGCCGCGGTGCGGCGGATCGCGCTGGTCACCGGTTGACCTGATCAGGTCGGCTGGACGCGGCTGGTGGACGCGGGGGTGCTCGCCGCGTCGATAGGCTGGGCGCATGGAGTATCTGGCTGCGGGCGCGCTGTTGTTGGTCGGCTTGGTTGTGCTGGCCGGGTTCCTGGTGGGGCTGCTTCGGCGGGTGGGCCGGGTGCGGGGCGCGGTGGTGTCGACCTCGCGTGGTGTCGGCGACCGGGTGGGGCTGCTGCGGGCGCGGTCGGCCGCGCTGCGGGTGGCGGTCCAGGCGCGGAAGACGAAATCTGATTCATAACAGCCGGACTCGCGGTGAAAATGACGTTCGCTCGGGTGTTCCGGTAAAGCTCCGTTTTTTGTTTCACTGCCAGACACCTCTTTGTGTCTTTTCGGGTCTGCCGGTGCGGCAGGGTGCTGACCGCGTGAACTTGGGCGACGCGCGCCGCGGGAGCGGAACAGGCGAGTACGCTAGTATCGCCAAGACGAGACAGGAGAGCGGACATGACTCCAGGACCGTGGGAGATCCTCATCATCGCGGTGGTGATCGTGCTGCTGTTCGGCGCGCGCAAGCTGCCGACGATGGCGCGCTCGCTGGGCCAGTCGATGCGCATCCTCAAGGCCGAGACCAAGGGCATGCGCACCGACGAGCAGGACGACGCGGGGAAGCCCGAGGCCGACAAGGCTCCGTCCGCGACCGCGCAGCCCGTCGCGGCGCAGTTGCCGCCCGCGAAGCCGGAGCAGTCGCCGGAGGAGTTGCGGCGCGAGATCGATGAACTGCAGCGGAAGCTGAACCAGCAGGACCAGGCGCACAAGAACGCCAGTTGAGAGGATCGGTTCCCACGGTGGCGCGCGATCCGCACCGCCGGGCTGAAAGCCGCCGCGAGAAGAGGAAACTCCGCAGTCGCAGGCATAATCCCGACGGCACCATGACGTTGAAGGACCACCTTTACGAGCTGCGGAATCGGCTCGGAATGGCGGTTCTGTTCATTCTCCTCGGCG
This sequence comes from Actinokineospora sp. NPDC051303, assembly GCF_055586285.1. Classification (NCBI taxonomy): domain Bacteria; kingdom Bacillati; phylum Actinomycetota; class Actinomycetes; order Pseudonocardiales; family Pseudonocardiaceae; genus Actinokineospora; species Actinokineospora sp. NPDC051303. The sequence goes on along the minus strand of NZ_JBVJIN010000069.1, from coordinate 11,916 downwards.
GTGTGTTCGGGTTCATCTGGTTTTTCACCAGGTTGGGCCCGGTGCCTGCCTTGGGCGACATTCTCTTGCAGCCGTACTGCGCTTTGCCGACGAATGTGCGGTTCGCGCCGAACGGGACCTGCCAGCTGTTCCAGACGCAGCCGTTCGAGGCGTTCATGGTGCAGTTCAAGGTGGGTATCGCGGTGGGCATGGTGGTGACGGCGCCGCTGTGGCTGTACCAGGTGTGGGCGTTCATCACGCCGGGCTTGTACGCGAAGGAGCGCAAGTTCGCGTCGATCTTCGTGTTGTGCGCGTCCGTGCTGTTCGCCGCGGGCGCGGTGCTGGCGTTCTTCGTGATCCCGCAGGGCCTTGAGGTGCTGGTGTCCTTCGGCGGCGGGGTGTTCATCACGGCGTTGAACGCCGGTGACTACATCTCGTTCGTGCTGGTGATGCTGCTGATCTTCGGGGTGAGCTTCGAGCTGCCGCTGCTGGTGATCATGCTGAACCAGATCGGGATGCTGTCGTATGCGAATCTGAAGAAGTGGCGGCGCGGGATCGTGTTCGCGCTGTTCATCTTCGCGGCGTTCGCGACGCCGGGCACGGATCCGATTTCGATGGTCGTGTTGGCGGTCGCGATGACGATTCTGTTCGAGTTCGCGGTGCAGGTGTCGCGGATTCACGACCGGCGGAAGGCGAAGCGGGAGGCGCTGGAGGACCCGGCCGCGGGGTTGTCCGACGACGAGGCGACGCCGATGAACTACATTCCGGAGCCGATCGACCCGGAGCCGCTTCCGCCGGAGCGGGCGAAGGGCTACGACGACGTGACCTGATCCGACCCGCCGCCTCGGCCGGGTCCTGGCCGAGGCGGGGGTGCGGGGTGGGGCTGCGGGCGGCGTTGGTGTTCCACCCGGGGTCGGGGCATGGCACCGCGGGCCGGGACGCGGGCGCGGTGGCGGCGCGGCTGCGGGATGCGGTCGGTGAGCTGACCGTGGTCGAGGCGACGTCGGTGGCCGAGTCGCGGGCGTTGGCGGCGCGGGCGGCGGACCGGGGCCTGGATCTGCTGGTGGTGTTGGGCGGGGACGGGTCGGTGCACCAGGGGGTGCGGTTCTGCGCCGAGCACCAGGTGGCGTTGGCTGTGGTGCCGTCGGGGACGGGCAATGATTTCGCGCGGGCGCTGGGGTTGCCGCTGTCCCCGTTGGCCGCGGTGGCCGAGGTGGTGGCCGCGATCGGGTCTGGGGCGCGGCGTCGGGTGGACCTGGGGCGGGTCGGCGGCGAGTGGTTCGCGAGCGTGTTGTGCGCGGGGTTCGACGCCGCGGTGAGCGAGCGGGTGAACCGGATGCGGTGGCCGCATGGGCGGCGGCGCTATGACCTGGCGATCGTGGCGGAGTTGGCGGCGTTGCGGTCGCGGCCGCTGGTGGTGGACACCGGTGACGAGGTGCTGGAGTTGGCGGCGACGATGGTCGCGGTGGGGAACACGGCGTTCTACGGGGGCGGGATTCCGATCTGCCCGGGCGCCGATCCCGCGGACGGGTTGCTGGACGTGACGGTGGTGGGCGGGGTGTCGCGGCGGGATCTGCTGCGGATTCTGCCGAGCCTGCGCGGTGGCGGGCATGTGGCGCATCCGGCGGTGCGGACTGTGCGGGCGCGGCGGGTGGTGTTGGGCGCGGACAACGGGTGGGTGGCCTACGCCGACGGTGAGCGGATGGGGCCGTTGCCGGTGGTCGTGGAGTGCGTGCCGGGGGCGGTGGAGATCGTCGGCTGAGGCCGGGGGGTTTCCACGCGACGGGTGTCGGTGCTTTGTGGAAGTCTTGCGGTGTGTCCGCGAGCTCATCTTCCAGTTCGTCCTCTTCTTCGCCCGTCAGTCCCGCGCAGGCGTATGCCGCGGCCCGGCGGCGGGTGGCCAATCCGAAGCTGGCGGAATTCGTCGCCGAGTTGACGTTCGATCTCGACCCGTTCCAGCGTCAGGCGTGTGTTGCCCTTGAGGACGGCCATGGGGTGCTGGTGTGCGCGCCGACGGGGGCGGGCAAGACGGTGGTCGGCGAGTTCGCGGTGCATCTGGCGTTGTCGGAGGGGCGCAAGTGCTTCTACACGACGCCGATCAAGGCGTTGTCGAACCAGAAGTTCGCTGATCTGACCGCCCGGTATGGGCCGAAGGCGGTCGGTCTGCTGACCGGTGACACGTCGGTGAACGGCAACGCCCCGATCGTGGTGATGACCACGGAGGTGCTGCGGAACATGCTGTACGCCGAGTCGTCCGCGTTGGACGGGCTCGGGTATGTGGTGATGGACGAGGTGCACTACCTGGCCGACCGGTTCCGGGGGGCGGTGTGGGAGGAGGTGATCCTGCACCTGCCGGAGTGGGTGCGGCTGGTGAGCCTGTCGGCGACGGTGAGCAACGCCGAGGAGTTCGGCGAGTGGCTGGTCGAGGTGCGCGGGGACACCACGGTGGTCGTCGACGAGCACCGGCCGGTGCCGTTGTGGCAGCACATGCTGGTGGGCGGCCGGATGCTGGACCTGTTCACCGGGGAGGACCCGGCTGGGGAGTTGCGGATCAACCCGCATCTGGTGCGGCGCACCGAGGAGGTCGGGCGGGTCCACGCGCCGTGGCACAACCCGAAGGCGAAGGGCGGTCGGGCGGCGGGGGTGCGGGGACCGCGGTTCAAGCCGCCGTCGCGGGTGGAGGTGGTGCAGCGGCTGGACGGGGCGGGGTTGCTGCCCGCGATCGTGTTCGTGTTCAGCCGGGCCGGGTGCGAGGCGGCGGTGGCGCAGTGCGTGCGGTCGGGGCTGCGGCTCAACTCCGAGGACGAGGTCGCGCAGGTGCGGCGGATCGTGGACTCGAAGACGCGGGACCTGCCGGACGCGGACCTGACGGTGCTGGGGTTCTGGGAGTGGAAGGAGGCGTTGGAGCGCGGGTTCGCCGGGCACCACGCGGGCTTGCTGCCCGCGTTCAAGGAGACCGTGGAGGAGTTGTTCGTCCGCGGTCTGGTGAAGGCGGTGTTCGCGACCGAGACGCTGGCGCTGGGGATCAACATGCCCGCGCGGACGGTGGTGCTGGAGCGGCTGGTCAAGTACAACGGCGAGGCGCACGTCGAGTTGACCCCGGGGGAGTACACGCAGCTGACCGGGCGGGCGGGGCGGCGGGGGATCGACGTCGAGGGCCACGCGGTGGTGGTGTGGCAGCCGGGGGTGGACCCCAAGCAGGTGGCGGGGTTGGCCTCGACGCGCACGTATCCGCTGCGGTCGTCGTTCCGGCCGGGCTACAACATGGCGGTGAACCTGGTCGACCGGTTGGGGGCGCGGCAGGCGCGCGACATCTTGGAGCAGTCGTTCGCGCAGTTCCAGGCCGACCGGTCGGTGGTGGGGCTGTCGCGGCGGGTGGACCGCAACCGGGAGGCGCTGGACGGGTACGCGGAGTCGATGACCTGTCATCTGGGGGATTTCACCGAGTACGCGGCGCTGCGCAAGCAGATTTCGGATCGGGAGAAGGCGCTGTCGCGGCAGAACAGCGCGGCGCGGCGGGCGGAGGCGGCGCATTCGCTGGAGCAGTTGCGCAAGGGCGATGTGATCGCGGTGCCCGCCGGTCGGCGGTCGGGGTTGGCGATCGTGATCGACCCGGGGCTGGACCCGATGGGGGAGCCGCGGCCGCTGGTGGTGACCGAGGACCGGTGGGCGGGCCGGTTGTCGGTGGCGGATTTCCCGGCTCCGGTTGCGGCGTTGGGCCGGGTGCGGTTGCCCAGGCAGGTCGACATCCGGTCGCCGAAGTCGCGGCGGGATCTGGCCTCGACGCTGCGGGCGTCGGGGATCGAGGCCCCGGCGCGGACGCGGCGGCGGTCGGGGTCGGCGGAGGACTCGGAGTTGGCGACGCTGCGGCGGGCGCTGCGGGCGCACCCGTGCCACGGGTGCCAGGACCGGGAGAACCACGCGCGGTGGGCGGAGCGGTATCACCGGTTGCTGGCCGAGACCGAGCAGGTGGAGCGCAAGGTGGCGGCGACGACGCATTCGCTGGCGCGGGCGTTCGACCGGATCCGCGCGTTGCTCGCCGACCGGGGTTATCTGGCCGCGGGCACCGGTGAGAAGCGGGGTGAGCAGGTGGTGACCGAGCATGGGAAGCGCCTGGCCCGGCTTTACAGCGAGTCGGATCTGCTCGCCGCGGAGTGCCTGCGGCACGGGGTGTGGGACGGGTTGAACGCGGCCGAGTTGGCGGCGGTGGTGTCGTCGCTGGTGTACGAGGCGCGGCGGGACGGCGCGGTGGAGGCGCGGGTGCCTGGCGGGGCGGTCACCGACGCGCTGACCGCGACGGCGCGGCTGTGGGCGGAGTTGGAGGCCGACGAGCGGCATCACCGGTTGGATCGGACGCGGCAGCCGGACGCGGGGTTCGCGTGGACGGTGTACCGGTGGGTGCGGGGTGAGTCGCTGGAGAAGGTGATCACAGCGGCGGATTCGGCCGGGCAGGAGCTGTCCGCGGGTGACTTCGTGCGGTGGTGCAGGCAGGTGATCGACCTGCTGGACCAGATTCGGGACGTGGTGGGCCCGGGTGAGCCGGTGGGCAAGGCCGCTGGCGAGGCGGTCCGGGGGATTCGGCGTGGGGTGGTGGCCCTGGCCACGGCGTGACCCGCGCGGGCGCCCCGGCAGGCCGCACCCCGGTCGGGTGATGTTGGGGTGTTGGCTGTGTGCTCGCCAGCCGCGCTAGTTCCGGGTGCGCGGACTCCGGAAGTGGCGGTTCCAGGGCGGTGTGGGTGGCTGATCGGGTGGTGTGTCCGACATGTTCGCCCAGTCGGCCGGGTTGGGTGGGGCGGACGCGCCCCGCTGTGGTTTGATCGCGCGCAGTGGTGTTCAGGTGTGCCGCGCGACCTCGATTTGGCGGAGGCGAGAGATGAGCAGCCCCTACGGGCCGTCCGGTGGGCAGGATCCGCACCCGCAGTGGGGTGGTCAGCAGCAGCCGCCCTACGGCGGTGGTCAGCAGCCGGGCACCCCGTCCGGCGGGTTCCCCGCTCAGGGCGGCGGGTACGGCCAGCAGCAGCCGTACGGGCAGCAGCCCGACCCGACCCAGCAGCAGCAGTACGGCGGGTATGGGCCGCAGCAGGGGCAGCCGCAGCCGACGCAGCAGTACCCCGGCGGGTACGGGCAGCCGCAGCAGCAGGGGCAGCCGTACGGCCAGTACCAGCAGCAGCCCGGCGCCTACCCGGGCACGCCGCCGCAGGAGAAGAAGGGCGGCGGCACCTGGCTGTGGGTGACGGTGGTGGTCGTCGTGCTGATCGCCGCCGCGGTCGCGGTGCTGGGGTTCTTCACCCCGGGCTGGTTCAACACCAAGGTGTTCGACAAGGCCGCGGTCGAGAACGGCGTGCGGACGATCCTGACCGACAAGTACAGCGTCGAGGGCGTCGACTCGGTGACGTGCCCGGCGAAGCAGGAGGTCAAGAAGGACCTCCAGTTCTCCTGCGACGTCGTGATCGGCGGCGAGACGAAGAAGGTGAACATCACCGTCCGCAACGACAACGGCGAGTACGAGGTCGCCCCGCCGACCGACAAGTAGCGTTCCCCGTTCGGGCGCGTGGCCGCTGGATTTCGGTCGCGCGCCCGAGGTGTGTCCGGGCAGGATCGACGGGATGAGCGACATCGATATCCGGGTGCTGTCCGACGCGGAGTCGCGTCCGGCGCTCGACCTGTTCCGGCGGTCGCTGAACCGGCCCGCGCCGCCGGACTCGGAGTGGGAGTACCTGCGGCATTCGTACGAGCCGAGCCGCACGCATGGCGCGTTCGCCGGGGACCGGCTGGTGGGGACCGCGTTGGTGTGGCCGTCGACGCTGGTGACGCCCGGCGGGCGGGTGCTGCCGCTGGCCGCGGTGACCAGGGTCGGTGTGCGGGCGGATTACCGGCGGCGCGGCGTGCTCACGGCGCTCATGCGGGCCCAGTTGGCCGATGTGGCCGCGCGCGGCGAGGTGTTCGCGGGGCTGCACGCGAGTGAGCCGGTGATCTACGGGCGGTTCGGGTACGGGGTGGCGTCGCGGTCGGCGACGGTGACCGTGCGGTCCCGCGACGCCGTGGTGCGACCGGAGGCGCCGGTGGGCGGCGACGTGCGGCTGGTCGAGGGCGACGAGGCGGTCGCGTTGCTGCCGGGGCTCTACGAGCGGACCCGCACCAGGGCGGGGATGCTGGCGCGGTCGCGTCCGTGGTGGCCGGTCTTCTACGACCGGCCCTTCGGGATCGGCGAGCATCTGCTGGTGGCGGTGCACAGCGGCGCGGGCGGTGACGACGGTTTCCTGACCTACCGGCCCTCGCGGAACGACGACCTGGACGCGCCGACGACGCTGGGGGTGGAGGACTTCCACGCGACGAACCCGGAGGCGGTGAACGCGCTGTGGCGGTTCATCGTGGGCGTGGACTTGGTGGAGCGGGTGACGGTGTGGGCGCGGCCGGTGGACGAGCCGGTGGAGGCGCTGTTCGTCGACCCGCGCGCGGTGGTCAGGCAGGAGGTGGAGGCGGATCTGTGGCTGCGGCTGGTGGACGTGCCCGCGGCGTTGGCCGCGCGGTCGTACGGGCCGGGTTCGGTGGTGGTGGAGGTCGTGGACTCGTTCCTGCCGGGGAACTCCGGGCGGTACCGGGTCGGGGCGGGCGGCGCGGAACGGACGGGCGCGGCGGCGGAGTTGTCGGTGGACGTGGACGTGCTGGCGATGCTGTACCTGGGGGCGTGGCGGCCCTCGGCGCTGGCCGGGATCGGCCGGGTGCGGGTGCTCGACCCGGCGGCGGTGCCCCGCGCGGACGCGGTGTTCGCCGTGGACGGCGCGGCGTGGTGCGGCACGTTCTTCTAGGGCCGGGTCCCGGTGGCGCGGGTCGGCCCAGCCCTCGGCGCCGCGGTGAACACCGGGTGGTCGCCCGCCGCGGCCGAGCCGCTGGGCCGCGGACGAGGGAGACCACCCGGCTCCACACCCGGCCAGTCGGGAAGCGGCGGTCCTCAGCCGGTCGTGTACGTGAGGCAGTTGGCGTCGTGGGACCCGTCGCCGGGGGCGACGCGGATGCCGCCGGGCGCGGTGCACTCCAGTTCGCGGTTGTGCCTGCAGTCGCTCCGCGAGCACGCGCCGACCTGGGCGACGACCCTGGGCAGGCCGCCCTTGCGGTCCAGGGGGATGAAGGTGGCGCAGTCGGCGGCGCCGTTCTCACCGCTGACGGTGATGGCGAAGGCATGGCAGTGAACGTCGTGGTTGTAGGAGCACCCTGTCACGGTGCATTCGCTGACGGCGGGCATTTCAGTGAGGGACATGACAGCTCCTTGGGCAATGAGTTCGGGTGATCGGACCGTGCCATCGAATACCCGGCATCGCAACTTCAAGGATTGAGGCGAGCCTTGCCTTGCCCAAAAGAATGGCGGTCTTTTCCTGTGCGTCATTCTTTCTGGAAGATTCGCAGGTCAGAGCCCGTGTCGCGGCGATCGCGCCTGACCGCTCATGACTGGTGGTCGCTCGTGCGCTGGATATGCTTCGCGAGGCGAAACTGCTCATCGCAATCACTCCGACGGGCGATATCCGCGGGCAATGTCGACTCGGTCCGGGACTGCCCCGGCTGCCTCGCCGGGGCCGGTCAGGGGCAGCCCGCGCCGTCGACCCGCACCGGGCACTGGAGTTCGACCACCCAGCGGCCCGGCGTCTCCTCGGTGTGGATCACCCGGTACACGCCGTGGGATTCCAAGCCGCGGTCGCGCAGTGCGACGTCCAGGGCCGCCCACGCGTCGCCGATGTCGTCGGCTGGGTCGTGGTGGGTCGCCGACGCGCCCTGTGCCACCGCGGGCAGTTCAGCGAGGTCGAGCCCGGCCGCCGGGGCGGCGCCGGGGGCGAGCGGCACGGCGACCGCGACCTCGATCGTGGCGCCGCCCGGGCGTCCGTAGAAGGTGTGGACGCGGCGCTCGGGCGCGGGAGCTCCCGCCGCGACCAGCCGCGCGGTGACCGTGGCCAGCAGGGCGTCGGCGGCGGCGCCGATCTCGCCGATGTCGTTGACCTCGGCGCTGGCCTGGGCCAGGCGCAGCGTGGGCAGCGGCCGCAGCCGCAGGGTGCTGTTGGTCATGGGTCAGCCCTCTCTCGATGGATCGGAGCCGTCACCGCACCCGGCCGAGGCGGGCGGTATCGGCCTGGACGCGGTGTTCCAGCGGCAGGGTCTCCGCCAGCATGGCACGCACGCGGGCGCGCGGGGCCGCGGCGAGGGCCGGTCCCAGGCGATTCCGACCTGGGTGGTCATCGCACGCAGGGCGAACAGCAGCATCTCGTCCTTGTCAGCGAAGTGGCGACGCGGCGGAGGCTAACCGCGTCCAGGCCCGGTGGATGATCACCGCCAGGTGGTCGACGTGCTCGACACCGCCCGCGTCACCTTCGCCGAGGTGCGCCTGCGCGGCGGCGGCGCGGAGCCGACACCGTGGCCGCCGCTGGTGGCGCTGACCGCGGTCTGCCTGCGGCCGCTGCCCGTGGTGGGAGCGCGGCTTTCAGGACAGGGCGGTGAGCAGTCGGTCGACGGAGCTGCCCAAAGCCCAGCGTTCCTGGAGGTGCCGTACCCGGTCGAGGTCGGCGGGGGCGTGCGGGATGGCGGGGTCGCCGGTGGCGGTGATCGCGGCGTCGGTGGCGACCCGGACGACCAGGGGCGCCTTGGCCAGGTAGTCGGCGTCGTCGGTGAACGCCTGGCGGACGCGCAGCGGGACGTCTTTCGACCCGGCGGCCGCGGCGTCGACTAGGGCTTGCAGGGAGCCGAACTTCGAGATCAGCTTCGCGGCGGTCTTCTCGCCGATGCCGGTGATGCCGGGCAGCCCGTCGGACGGGTCGCCGCGCAGCACGGCCATGTCGGCGTAGGCGAGGCCGTCCTCGGGCAGCCCGTAGCGCTGGGCCAGTTCGCGGGGGCCCACGACCTCGGCTTTGGCCCAGCCGCGGCCCACGTACACCACGCGCACGGGGGTGGGCTCATCGCGGACGCACTGGAACAGGTCGCGGTCGCCGGTGACGATCTCCACCGGGGCGACGGTCTCGCGGTGGGCGAGGGTGCCGATGACGTCGTCGGCCTCGTACCCGGCGGCCGCGGCGGTGGCGATGCCCAGCGCTTCGAGCAGGTCGATGATGATCGGCACCTGCGGGGTGAGGGTGTCGGGGACCTCTTCGGCGTTGACCGTGGGGTCGGCGACGCGCTGGGCCTTGTAGCTGGGGATGGCCGCGACCCGGAACGCCGGGCGCCAGTCCGCGTCCAGGCAGGCGACCAGGCGCGCGGGCCGCCGGTCGGCGATGACCTGCGCGATCATCCCGGCGAAGCCGCGCACCGCGTTGACCGGCACCCCGTCGGGGGAGGTCATCGACTGCGGTAGGGCGAAGAAGGACCGGAAGTAGAGGCTGGCCGAGTCCAACAGCACGAGAGGTCCGCTCACGAGCCGTGAGCCTGCCACACCCCACCGACGGGCGACGTCCCGCGCGGGCCGCGGTTCATGATCACTCGGGCGGGTGGGCGGCGGACCCGGCTAGGCTGCCGGGCATGTCGACCACCGCCGCCATCGACGCCGACCGCCTGCGAACCCGGCTCGACCGGGCCCGTGCCGCCGCCGCGGCAGCGGGCGCCGACGCGCTGGTGATCGCCCCCGGCTCCGACCTGCGTTACCTGATCGGGGGAACCAACACCTCGCACGAGCGGCTGACCGCGCTTGTCGTGCCCGCCGGGTCCGGCGAGGTGGTGCTGGTGGTTCCGAAGCTGGAGGCGCCCGGGTACGACGCGGTCCCCCTCGACGCGCTCGGGGTGCGGCTGGCGACCTGGGTGGACGGGGACGACCCGCACCGGCTGGTCGCCGGGCTGCTCGGCGACCAGCCGGTGCGGGTCGCGGTGGGCGACATGCTGCCCGCGCTGCACGTGCTGGCCCTGCGCGCCGCGCTGCCCTCGGCGGAGCAGGTGCTCGCCGGGCCGGTGCTGCGGGAGCTGCGGATGCGCAAGGACCCCGCCGAGATCGCCGCCCTGCGCGCGGCGGGCGCCGCGATCGACCGCGTGCACGCCCGGATGGGCGACTGGCTGCGGCCCGGCCGCACCGAGGCCGAGGTCGCCCGCGACATCGCCGCCGCGATCGTGGCCGAGGGGCACGAGCGCGCCGAGTTCGTCATCGTCGGGTCCGGGCCCAACGGGGCCAGCCCGCACCACGAGGTGTCCGACCGGGTGCTCGCCGAGGGCGACGTGGTGGTGATCGACATCGGCGGGCCGACCCCGGCGGGCTACAACTCCGACAGCACCCGCACCTACGCCATCGGCGAGCCCCGCGACGCCGACGTCGCCGAGAGCTACGCGGCGCTGCTGGCCGCGCAACGGGCCGCGGTGGCCGCCGTGCGGCCCGGGGTGACCGCCGAGCAGGTCGACGCCGCGGCCCGGCAGGTCCTCGCCGACGCGGGCTTGGCCGAGCGGTTCATCCACCGCACCGGGCACGGCATCGGCCTCGATGTGCACGAGCACCCCTACATCGTGGCCGGGAACGACCTGGTGTTGGAGCCCGGCATGGCGTTCAGCGTCGAGCCCGGGGTGTACCTGCCGGGTCGGTGGGGGGCGCGGATCGAGGACATCGTGGTGGTGACCGAGGACGGCGCGGAGTCGGTGAACGCCCGCCCGCGCGAGCTGGTGGTGCTGCAGGCATGAGTGGGGAACTGGAGCCCATCGACAAGGCCATTGTCCGGGAACTGGCCGCGGACGGCAGGCGCAGCTTCACCGACCTCGCCGAGCGGGTCGGGCTCAGCGTGTCCGCGGTGCACCAGCGGGTGCGCAGGCTGGAGCAGCGCGAGGTGATCTGCGGGTACGCGGCGAAGCTGAACGCGCACGCGATCGGGTTGCCGCTGACCGCGCTGATCTCGCTGACCCCGATCGACCCCGCCGCCCCCGACGACTACCCGCAGCGCCTGGAGCACATCAGCGAGATCGAGTCCTGCTACTCGGTCGCCGGGGACGAGTCCTATGTGCTGTTGGTGCGCGTGCCGTCCCCGGTGGACTTGGAGGAGCTGCTGCGCAAGATCCGTGAGGCGGCGAAGGTCTCGACCCGGACCACGGTGGTGCTGTCGACCCCCTACGAGGGCCGCTCACCCGCGCTGTAGCGCGAACACCGCCAGGCGTAAACCCGCCACCGGCTCTACCGTGCGGGCGCGGACAAACCTGCCCCGCTGGTAAGGGCACCGAAGAAACCCGAACCCGAACGGAACAACCGCAGCCGGCACAGTGTCCCCGTGCGGAACCCCGGAGCGCTCGTAGCGGCGGCTTGCGCGCTCGCCTACACGGCAGCCAAGGTCGACCTAGCCCTACGCGGAGAACTCGGCCTCCCCGGCTTCCCCCCGTCCCCAGAGACGACGCGCGATTTCGAGGGCAGCATCGCCCTGGCCCAATGGGGAAACGCAGCGGTCGGCCTAGCCGTCGCCGTACTAGCCGCCACCCTGACCCAACCACGCGGCGGCCTCCCACTACGGCTGGCATCCGCACTAGGCGCCACCCTGATCGCCGCGGGCCTCATCGGCTTCACTATCCGCGCGACCACCACCCCACCCAGCGCGGCAGGCTGGGCAACCCTAGCCATAGGCGCCCTCTGGGTAACCTGCTGGATCCAGGCGATAGTCACACACCGCCGCCTCACCGCACGACACTTAAACCCGCCTGCCCCCGCCAGTTAGCTGCTCAATGGAAGTGGAACAGCAACCACCCTCCTGCCAACCGCACCTCACCCCGCCAGTGCCCGTGCGAGCGGACAGTGAACCAGCCTTCCTGCCAACCGAACCCCCTGTCAGGCCGAACCCCTGTCAGCCCGCACCCGGCCTTGCCAGGCGCTCGGTGGGATGGGAGGTGGAGCAGCGAACCCGAGCACCTACCAGCAGGAACCCGAAGCTGCCAGGTGCTCGATGGGGTGGAGTGGTTTCTTCGGGGGAGAAGGAAGATCGCTAAGCTGGCTCCGCACGTGTGAGG